>CALLVG010000293.1 GCA_938010715.1 uncultured Saprospiraceae bacterium | reverse complement strand
CGAAATTGAAAGAATTGTTGAAGTAACTAAAGAGGTTCCGATTGAGGTTGAAAAGTTGGTTGAGGTAGAGAAGATAGTCGAGAAGATTGTTGAGGTTGAAAAAATCGTTGAAGTCGAGAAGATTGTTGAGGTTGACAAAATAGTCGAAGTCGAAAAGATTGTTGAAGTTGACAAAATAGTCGAAGTCGAGAAGATTGTTGAAGTTGACAGAATTGTCGAAGTCGAAAAGATTGTTGAGGTTGATAGAATAGTCGAAGTCGAGAAGATTGTTGAGGTTGATAGAATAGTCGAAGTCGAGAAGATTGTTGAAGTTGACAAAATAGTCGAAGTCGAGAAAATTGTTGAAGTTGACAAAATTGTTGAAGTAGAAGTAATTAGAGAAGTTGAGGTTATCAAAGAAGTACCTGTAGAAGTGGTTCGTGAGGTAATCGTTGAAAAGCAAATCGACTTTGATTCACTTCGTGCAATGATGTCTGGACTTGAGACAAAAGAAGTATCTCGTACCATGGGAGATGAGACTCGTACCAAGGGAGAGGAGCGCGTTGTGGAACGAAGAGCAAAAACGGGTAAAAGATCATCGAAAAAAGATGACCTTAAAAAAGTAGAAGGTATCGGACCAAAAATTGAGGAATTACTTAATAATGCAGGAATTACGACTTGGAATGAACTTTCCAAAGCAAGTGCTGCAAGACTTAAAGAAATCCTTGATGCAGCTGGACCACGTTACCGAATTCATGACCCAGGAACATGGCCTGAACAAGCTAAAATGGCAGATCAAGGCAAATGGGATGAATTAGATGCTTGGCAAAATGATTTGAAAGGAGGTAAGTGATAACTTATTTCTAAATCATAAAAAAACAGAAGGTGTGTCGTTTATTCGGCACACCTTTTTGTTTTATGTTTAAAAGTCAGGTGGATAATTTGATTCAAATAATTATTTTTAGCCAAACTTTAAAAAATGCACTTGAATTTCAATACATGACTGAGGTGGGAATGGAGCCAATGGTGGCCTAACCTTTCAACCTTTTTCCTAAAGCCCTGAAAAGTCTAGTTTAGAATAATTAATTTTTTGACAAAAAAATATAATTGATGACCAACAAAAAATACATTTTATGCATCTTCCTTTCAGTGCTGGCATTTAATTTATCTGCACAATTTGAATTTAACTGGGGAGCAGGTTTAGGAATCCATCAAGTTGGAAGCCGTTATGCTCCAGGATTAGTAGTTGCTCCGAGAGTGAATATTATGGATTTGAGCGAAAGCGCAAGTTTAGCAATCGGAACCAAAGCCAGTTTTATTTATTTTAGTTTGGCAGAAGGTTCCCGTGAGTTACCAGAAACAAGAATTGGCTTTGACGCTCCAATTTTTGCAATGGTAAATATTGGTCGAGAAGCAAATGACTATTCAATTGAACAAATGGGTTTCGTAGTTGGAATTGGATATTCCTTTGGGCAAATGACTTTGTCGGGTGACAATTATGAAGAAATTGTAAAAGCTGATGGCGTTTGTTTGATGGGGGGATTGAGGTTCCAAGCATTCGGTAATCGGTCGATGGGAGTTAATGTTTCCCAAACTTTTGGAAGAGGTACTCATAGGGAAAGTTTAAATTCGTTATCAGTACGATTATTGTACTATTTCGGAGAGCAATAAAGTCTATTCAATAAGCTTTAAATTTATGGTTGTTTAAAATCAAACAACTTCAAAACTTAAGTAATTTTTTCTTACTCAAATGGGAATGCAAAAAACAATATTTGATTTATTTCGGCAGGAAGATGAGCAATTCTCTTCTCGGCCTTCTAATGATGCGTGGTCAAAATTGGAACGTAAATTAGATGATAAAAAAGAGATAGTCGTTCCAGTGCGAAAAATTAATTGGTGGGCTATCGCAGCGAGTTTTGTAGCCTTAGTAGGAGCAGTTTTTATTTTGCAAAGAAGCCCAAATAATTCAGCGAGTAAAGCAGTCGCTGAGAATTCTATGATGGAAGAATTAGCTGCTTTTTATGTGGAAGATTTGGTTTACACCGACTCAGAAAGTGATTTTCAAAAAGAATGGCAGATTTCGAATAAATACCGTGCATTGTTTGCGGATAATAAATCTGATTTTCGTAGAAATGAAAATTTGGCATATAACAAAGTGGCTAAACTCAAACCTCGGGATATTCAAAAATCTAAAATTCGTACAAAACCTGATCCGCTAATTGCTGAAAAAAGAAATAACATTGAAATTAGAAATACAACGGCAGATCAATCGCTAATTGCTGAAAATGAAATAGCAGACCCAACGACAGGTGCATTAGTGATTGCTCCCCAAAATGGAGAAATAGCAGCTACCGAATCTTATGATCAATCGGAAGATGCCTCCAGTGTTTCAATAAACATGGATGTTCCTGCTGTTATCTCGGGACGTAAATCTAAAAGTATAGTTAAGAAGAAATTTAATGATTTGAATAACCTTCGATGGTTGGTCGGTAATTGGGAGCAGAAAAGAGCAGATATGAAATCTGTTGAAAAATGGGTAGCAGATTCTTCAAATTCGATTTGGGGTACGGGCTATTTGTTACAAGAAGACGATACGATTTTTACAGAAAATATGTGCATCAAACAAATTGAGGATAAAATCTATTTCTTTCAAAATATTGATACCGTCAACGAACAAACTAAGTTTGTTTTGACTTCGAGTTCCAGTAATAATTGGAATTTTACGAATAGTGGGGGAGCACCTAAGAATTTAATAATCTCTAATATCTCTAATTCAAAATATGAATTTGAAATACAAAATATTGCACCAACACAAACGCAATTTTTGCGACAAAGAAACATTCTTCAATCAAACAATGCTTTTAGGCAAATGAATAGAGTTGATTGATCTTTCCTCAGTTATTTTTTGAACGTTGTTTCTTCAATTAATAATGCTTGATTTTTTTTGTTTGGAAGCTTTCCATTCAACATATTTTCCAACATAATTACCAGGGTGGAAATACATTTTCCCAGAGATTTTGGAGTCTTTGGATGAACCTATAAATCGTACTCTTTTGCGCTTGCCTTTCTTCTTTTTGTCACAGACAAAATTTATGTTACTGCCGTTTACATTTATAATGACTGGCAATCCTTGGAAAGTTCCTATTGCAATCGGGCCTGTTCTTGGTTCAATAATTAGAATGGCATTCTTATCTTCTCCTTCAATTTCTAACTCCCATTTTCCTTCTAACTCGACGGCGTCGGTAGAATATTGAGCTTGGATGTTAAAACTGAATATCAAGAAGAAAAATATGGTTAGGGGAAGATAATTTGTACTCGGTAATGTCATGATTCATAGAAATTTAAGTCTGTAACTTGGCTAAAAATAGTAAAAACTCTGATATTTCAATAAAAAACTCATAGTTTTCTGTTAATTTTAAGAGTAAATACCGCAATAGTTTATACTCTGGGTATTAAAGATCTTATAGTTCCATTTCAGGAATATCACCTTCCACTATTAATCGACCTGCAGTTGCTTTTTCAATTTCTTCCACGGTAACGCCCGGTGCTCTTTCGAGCAATTTGAATCCTTTGTCCGTGATATCTAAAACAGCCAAGTTGGTGACCACTTTTTTGACACATTTTACACCAGTCAAAGGAAGACTACATTGTCTCAAAAGTTTTGATTGGCCTCGTTTGTTGGTGTGCATCATGGCTACAATGATATTTTCAGCGGAAGCTACCAAGTCCATTGCACCGCCCATACCTTTCACCATTCGACCTGGAATTTTCCAATTGGCGATGTCACCTTGGTCCGATACCTCCATTGCACCTAGAACAGTAAGATTGATATGTTGACCTCTTATCATCGCAAAACTGGTAGCACTGTCAAAAATAACAGCGCCAGGCATTGCGGTGATGGTTTGTTTTCCAGCATTTATCAAGTCTGCATCCTCTTCTCCTTCGTACGGAAAAGGGCCCATGCCCAAAATTCCATTCTCTGATTGAAAAACGACATTTACATCTTTTGGAACATGGTTCGCTATCAAAGTAGGAATACCGATTCCCAAATTGACGTACCAATTGTTTTGAAGTTCTTGAGCTATCCGTTGAGCGATTTGATCTTTGCTTAGCATCTATTTTTTATTTGAAAAAGCGGAAGAATCTTTATTAGTTCGTTGACTTGTTTAGAAGTTGTTTAAGAATTTATGATTCACGTTGGCGAATGGTTCGTTGTTCAATTCGTTTCTCATAATCTTTCCCTTGAAAAATTCTTTGCACAAAAACGCCTGGTGTATGAATGAAGTTTGGATCCAGTTCACCGGGTTCAACCAGTTCCTCAACTTCAGCAATTGTAATTCTACCTGCCATTGCCATCATTGGGTTGAAATTCCGGGCAGTACCTTTATAGATAAGGTTACCAAAACGGTCTCCTTTCCAAGCTTTTACGATTGCAAAATCAGCAGTAAGAGCAGATTCCAATAGATGTGGTTTTCCATTGAACCATCTTACCTCTTTTCCCTCACCAACCTCAGTTCCAAAACCAGCAGGGGTGAAAAAAGCAGGCATTCCAGCACCTCCAGCGTAGCATCGAGCAGCAAGAGAACCTTGAGGAATCAAATCGACTTCCAATTCACCTGAAAGCATTTGACGCTCAAATTCATCATTTTCACCTACGTAGGAAGAAATCATTTTTTTGATTTGCTTTTTTTGTAAAAGTAGTCCTAAACCAAAGTCATCAACGCCTGCATTATTTGAAATACAGGTAAGGCCATTCACATTTTTTTTGACCAATTCGGTGATACAATTCTCAGGAATACCGCAAAGACCGAACCCTCCGAGCATCAAAGTCATATTACTTTCGATGCCTTCACAGGCGGCTTTTGCATTCTCGACGCGTTTATCCATTTCAATTAATTTTGGTCGCCAAAGTTAATTGAAATAGCGAGATTTATTGTACGGCCTTGATTATTTTATGGAAATTTATATCTAAGAAAATGGCAGGTGAGGATTCATCCAACTTGCTTGAATACCTCAAGCAAGTTGGATGATATTTTTTAGAATAATTCTATTTTCTTAACGGCTACACCTTCTTTGGTATAAATTCGGAGAGAGTAAAATCCTGTTGTAAACTGAGTTTTAGAAAGCTGAACTTGATTAGTGTTATTATCTTTTAAAATCAATTTTCCATTTGAGTTAAAAATTTCAATCTTTTCGATGGGAAGTTGTGTTTCAATATTTAAAATTTGACCTGCGGTTGCTGGGTTTGGGAAAACCTTTATTTGATTTTCTAAACTTTCATTAACAGAAGAAACGCCACACTCCTGACTGTCTAACCAGTTAAATGCGTCAGTTAGAATCTGATCTCGATTTGCAAAATCTACAGTGTGACCGACTCCTTGAAGGAGGTTGGATTCGACACAAGCATTATTTCGCTCCAACGCATTTATAAAACGAGTAAATCTCGAATTAGGCGAATCGTTACTTCCGTGAATGAGGTAAAAAGGCTGGTCTTTTGCATTTTCAAACCAAGCTTCATTGCCAGAAAAGGCTTGAGCTGCTGCGCCAATTGGCATAAAACCTGCAAATCTGTTTACATGATTCAAGCCATAAGAATAAACGGTTCTTCCTCCCCATGAAAATCCCATTACGAAAATTTTCTCTTCGTCAACATTATACCATTGAAGCATGGAATCAATCATTACAGTAGTGAATGCAGTATCAATTTGATCATCAATCCTACCATCTGAGCCACCGTCTGGACAGATTAAAAGCAAATTGTTTTTTTCAACAAAACCAATGAGTGTATCTCTCCAACTTGTAGAATTCCATCTACTTGTGTTCAGAGGATGTAGTCCAAGCATCATCTTTGAAGGAACATTTTCATCATATCCAGAAGGAACATAAATGGAATATTTCTTAGCTGGATCGTTTTGGAACGTTAAGGTTTGGTCTATAATTTCTTGTCCAGAAACAGAAGAAGACAATAAAACCAAACAATACAAAAGAATATTTTTAAACATAAGGGCTAATTTTTGGGTAAAACTATGCTTGATCGCTGAATATCAAGTCTTTAGATTAGAAAAATTGAAAAAAAGTCCGCAATTTGCGATTGAGAACAAAATCAATGAATTTTTAAAGCAGTGTTTTAGCTACTCAAGGAGGCGCCCTCATTCTTTTGTTTCATTGATAACTCAGGCCCCACCTTTAGAGAATCTACACATAGACATAACCATGAATTATTCAAAAATGTATAGAATCGGATATCTGGTTTCGGCTGGTTTGACCATTCTATTATTACTACTTTGGCTTTCCAGAGAACTTAGAGTTTTCTATGTTGGTTGGCCACAAGACCTAATCACGCCTGCATTATTGTTCGGAATGGTAGGCTTAAGTTTTGTGATTTTAAGTAGGGGACATCAAAAACAGAAGAAGAAATCTCATTAGACTTTTTCTGCTGCATTTAAATAAAATTTCTTGCCTTCGCGCGCCATGTTTCTCAACATTGGGCTGCAGCGATAACGCTCTTCATGGTATTCGTCAAAGAGTCTATCCAAGGTTTCAACACATTGAACGATTCCTTTCTCGTCTGCCCACCGGAGTAATCCTTTTGGGTAATTTACTCCTTTTTCCATGGCCAAGTCCAAATCTTCTTTTGAGGCAATTTTTAAATAAAGTGCATCTGCTGCTTCATTGATGAGCATGACAACTATTCTCCAAACGATTTGCTCGCCAAGTTCTTTATCTTTTTTTGGCGCTGGCTCTCCTGCATTTTCACTGTAATCAAAATATCCTTTTCCCGTTTTTCTACCTAACCAACCTGCTTCCGAAAGTCGCTTTTGAGTGAACGAGGGTTTGTAGCGAGGATCGTGGTAAAATGATTTCCAAACAGATTCCGTCACAGCGTAATTCACATCATTTCCAATAAAATCCATTAAAGTAAATGGTCCCATACGGAAACCACCAAGTTCTGTCATGGCCCAATCTATGGTCGCAAAATCTGCAAATCCTTCTTCATAAATACGAATCGCTTCTCCATAAAAAGGACGAGCCAATCTATTGACAATAAATCCTGGAGTGTCTTTAACTAAAACAGTCAATTTCCCCCAAGAGTCTATCAAATCTCTTGCTTGTTGGGTTATTGACGAAGCCGTTTGCATGGCAGGAATAATTTCAACCAACTTCATAACCGGTGCAGGGTTGAAAAAATGAACTCCGATAAATCGTTCTGGATGGATGACAGACCCTGCAATGGAGGTAATTGATAGGGAAGAGGTATTTGATGCTAAAATACAATCCTTTGAAACGATGTCCGCCAATTGATCAAAGACATCTTTTTTGATATCTAAATTTTCGATAATAGCTTCGATAATGAGACCGCAATCTTTGTAGGCATAAATATTATCTACAAAGTAGATGCGCCCAAAAATGCCTTTTGCTTCTGCATCGGTCATTTTACCTTTTTCGACTAAGCGATTCAAAACCTTTAAAAGCTTTTGTTTTGCCCGCTCAATGGCTGTCGGGTTTTTATCAAATAAAATAACATCATGACCTGCTTGAGCAGCTACTTGTGCAATTCCAGTACCCATCGCACCAGATCCTAAAACACCTATTTGCATATTGGAGGAGATATTGAAATCAGATTGTTAATCGAAAAAATTTAACTCAAAAAACTAATTGATTTCTATTTTTTATTGAAATTTTTCGTTTGACTAACTTTTTTTTATAATTCTTTTTTCTTGATTTTCTTGCGCATTTTTCCAGGAAATAATTGAGATTTTCCTTTTCCAGACTTGAAGTTTCCTTTCTTATTGGTCTTGGCTGTGTATTCGTTGGTTGGGCAACCTTCCTTTGTTTTACAGGATTGTGAGGTAGTCATCAAACCCAAGCAAGCCAAAATTATTAAAGAAAAAAGAAAATGTTTTTTGAATAATTTCATTTCTAAAAATTCTATCGAGTGAATAAAAACGGCAATTTACAACTTTTTCAAATTCCAAATCTTTAAGATTTGGTTACTTTTCTTAAAAAAAACTTTGTAATTTTAGCGACGTATTAATTTTGACAAATCTTGAATTTGTCTCTGAACCAAAAATATTTGAAAATATTTATTCTTTCAACTTTACTTAGGCACTTCACATTAGCAAATTTATTTTTTTAACAAGGAATTTTTAAATAAAGACCCGTACTAAATCCTAGCGGGCAAAACAAACAGAAAAATGAATAAAGCCGATCTTATCAACCAGATATCGGAGGATACAAATTATCCGCGAACTGAAATTACTGAAATTGTCAATACGGCCTTGAATTGCATGAGTCATGCTCTTGAAGGTAAAGGAAAAGTTACTCTCATGGGCTTCGGAACTTTTTCGGTCACAACACGACCACCGAGGATTGCCATCAATCCTAAAACATTAGAAAAAGTCAAAGTTGGACAGCGTTCCCGTGTTAAATTTAAAGCGGGAAAAGACCTCGTGTCTCTTATTAACGGAGATGAATAATAGCCAAGCTAGTAATAAAAATAAAATTTGAAATGATTAGGAATGGTTCAGAAATAAATTGCGTTTCTATTGGCCATTATTTTTTTCTTCTGCAAGGCGAAAGACGTAGGCGATACAACGCTTCTACGAGGCTTTTCAACTAAGCAGAAGGGAAAAAGAACAACCAAAGGAATGTAAATTTATTTTTGAACATTCCTAATCAAGCTCTTAGATAGAATCCATTGCTTGCGAAGTTCAATAATTCTTTTGCAATGGAATCATATCTAATCATTTTTTATTTGACCTTTTTAAATAACTCCTAATTTTTTCCCGACCTTAGTAAATGCAGCAATGGCCTTTTTCAAATGGTCTTGGCTGTGAGCAGCAGAGATTTGAACTCTAATTCTTGCTTGACCTTTAGGTACCACAGGATAGAAAAAGCCAATAACATAGATTCCTTCTTTCAAAAGTGCATCAGCAAACTTTTGAGAAAGTACGGCATCATAAAGCATGATTGGAACAATCGGATGCTCTCCAGGGAGTATGTCAAATCCTGCTTTTGTCATTTCTTTTCGAAAGTACTTCGTGTTGCGTTCTAATTTATCACGAAGTTTTGTGGTGGTACTTAACATATCCAAAACTTCGATAGATGCACCGACAATTGATGGCGCCAAAGTATTTGAAAACAAATATGGACGGGAGCGCTGGCGCAGCATATCCACGATTTCTTTTCGAGCTGCTGTGAAACCTCCAGATGCACCTCCAAGTGCCTTTCCGTATGTCCCAGTGATAATATCTACTCTTCCCATCACATTTCGGTATTCGTGCGTGCCTCGACCAGTTTTGCCCATGAAGCCAGTGGAGTGACATTCGTCAATTCCAACCATTGCGTCATATTTATCGGCAAGGTCACAGATTTTATCCAGTTGAGCGATATTTCCATCCATCGAAAAAACACCATCTGTAAAGATTAATCTACGACGCGCACCTTGGCTTTCTTTTAGTACTTTTTCCAACTCTTCCATATTATTGTTGGCGTATCTGTATCGTTTTGCTTTACACAAACGAATGCCATCAATGATAGAAGCATGATTTAATTGGTCAGAAATAATAGCATCTTCTGCATTTAAAATTGGCTCAAACAAACCACCATTTGCATCAAAAGCAGCAGCGTAAAGGATACAATCCTCCATGCCCAAAAAGTCTGCTGTTTTTTGCTCCAATTCTTTGTGAATGTCCTGTGTTCCGCAAATAAATCGAACAGATGACATCCCATATCCACGGTCAGTAATAGCCTTTTTTGCTGCACGAATCACCTTCGCATTTGAAGAAAGTCCTAAATAATTATTGGCACAAAAATTCAGAACTTCTCCTCCTTTCTCAGTTTGAATAGAAGCACCCTGCTTAGTGTTTATTATTCTTTCTGATTTGAAAAGTCCAGAATCTTTGATGTCTTTGAGCTCTTGTTTGAGCTGTTTTTTTACACTTTTGTACATAGTATTTTTTTCGTTGAAATTTTGAACAAATACCCAAATGATAAATGTTCGATAGACGGAATGTCTTTCAAATTTTCGAGATTCGCAGAGGCGATTCAAGAATCGCCTGTTTCCAAATCACAAAAAATGAAGTACACCTGATTGATTTATTATTTTTGAAAAAGAGAAACGATTTGGAAAGTGAGCGGAAAGATAGACACAAATCGAAATAAAATGAGAAATCAAAATCAAAAACTATTGGATTCAAAAAATAAAAGCCCTCTCAGTTGATCTGAGAAGGCTTTTATTGAATTTTATAAGTTCTAAATTGGATTCGATTTAAAAAAGAATCATCCGTTTTTGATCCTTTAAAATCTGTTCAATCAGTGTCCTATTCAATTATAGAATCGTTCCTATTCTTTAACGATGTTAATCAATTCAACATCGAAGATAAGCGTTGAGTAAGGCTTGATATCTGCACCTGCACCTCTCGCACCGTATGCTAAATTTTCAGGAATGTAAAAACGCGTTTTACCACCTTCTTTCATTAATTGAAGCCCTTCTGTCCAACCAGAAATTACACCATTCAATGGAAATGAAATAGGCTCACCTCTATCTACAGAACTATCGAAAACCTTACCGTTGATCAATGTTCCGTGATAGTGTACCAAAACTTTATCAGTCGCAACCGGCGAAACACCCGTTCCTTCTTTCAATACTTCATATTGCAAACCGCTTTCAGTAGTTTTGATTCCTGGCTTAGATTTATTTGCTGCTAAAAAGTCAGCACCTTCTTTTTTCTGTTCTGCTCCTGCAGATTCTTGTGCTTTCATCATGAATGCTTGTACAACTTGATTAGCTGAAGCAGCGTCCATTTTAGCATCTTTTCCAGTCAACGCTGCTTGGATTCCAGCTGCCATCATATCAGAATTGATGTCTTTTACCCCTTGGCTTTTTAGATTACCTGCGATAATTAGCCCAAAAGCATAACTCACTTTGTCGTTTTCGTTTTGAAATGTCTGTCCCGTCATGTTTAAATTTAAAAAAGTAATAGAAATTAATAGTATGAATAATTGTTTCATGTTAATTTTTTTTGTCGCGTGTTTTGAACTTAAACTTTACGACTATGAATAATTTGTTTTTGAATATTTTTTTAAAAACCTGAAACCAAAATCAAAGTAATCTTTTATATATTGATCATTTTGATTGAAGTTGTTCATCCTCGCCCCATCGGTAACTTTCTAGATCAAATCCTGCTAAATCAAGTACTCTATCAACAACAGTCAAAGCCAATTCTTCGAAAGTCTCGGGCCCGCTATAGAACGACGGAGTTGCAGGGCAAATTATACCTCCAGCCTCCGTAATTGTTTTCATATTGTTAATGTGTATCAAACTGTAAGGCGTATCTCTGACCACCAAAATCAACTTTCTACGTTCCTTTAGAATTACATCTGCTGCTCTGGTCACCAAATCATTTGAAATTCCAGTTGCAATTCTTCCCATTAAACCCATTGAGCAAGGGCAAACAATCATCGTTTCAAACTTAGCCGATCCAGATGCAAAAGGAGCCATAAAGTTATTTTTTTCAAAAAAATCGAAATCGTATTTTTCGTAATCTTTATTTTTTAACTCCAGTTCCCAGTTGAATTTGGCATTATCGCTCATCACGACTCCAACATTTGACCACTGTGATTTTAATTGTTTCAAACGGTCAAAAAGCACTTTTGCATAAATTGAACCACTCGAACCACCAACTGCGACAACAACTTTTTTCATAAAAATTAAGTTAATAATTGAAAATTTGAAAGAGTTTACTCCTTCAAGACAATGCTATCCACAGATTGTTTTTAATTTTGAGGCGCAAAGGTGCAAAAATTATTTATTTGCTTTTCACTAAATCGAAGAGCACTTAAAAAAAACTAACCGAATTAGTTCGGCATAATTTTTTAAGTTCATATTTTAAAAAATACATATAAGATGAAAGTTTCAATAAATCTAATCGGTCTTTTTCTTTTGACTGCGATGCTATTTTCGAGTTGCAATAAAAAACAAAAAGAAATGGTTTACGACAATACGGTTGTCGCTCCGGTGATGGAAGAAAAGGTAGAAGAGAAAAAAGTCGTTGAATCAGAAGCTCCTTTAGCAACCGAAATCAATTGGGTGACTTGGGAAGAAGCAGTTCAATTGAATAAAAAAGAAGGTAAAAAAGTATTCATTGACATGTACACCGATTGGTGCGGTTGGTGCAAAAGAATGGATGCCAGTACTTTTAAAGATCAAACGGTAATCAATGCTTTGACTAAAGATTTCTATGCCGTAAAGTTCAATGCAGAACAAAAAGAACCCATAGAGTTTAGAGGTACTAAATTCGAATTTACAAAAGCTGGTCGAAGAGGAGCGCATGGCTTAGCCGTTGCACTTTTGGATGGAAAATTGGGTTACCCGTCATTCGTTTATTTGGATGAAAAAATGGATAGAATTACCATCTCACCGGGATATAAAAAACCAGATGGCCTAATGCAAGAGTTAAAATGGGTAGCAAGTGAGGTTTATAAAACGCAGAGCTTTAATGACTTTAAGAAAATGTAAAGTAGAACCGAAACCCGCCTGATATCGGGCAGGTTTATTTCGGTTAAAAAAAAACGCCCTAATTGATGTAAATCAATTAGGGCGTTTTATAATTCAACCCTTATAATTCCACGACATTTCCTATGTTTGATTTCATTTTTGAATTCAAACATGCAAATCTTTTCCAAAAAAGACATTGAAGGTTCTTTATCATTTTCTGAAATCATTCAGGAAGTTAGAAAAGGCATAATCAATTGTGAATCAGGTATTTACAATGTCCCGCAAAGAATGCACGTCGAAGAAAAAGGTCTAACTTTGTTGTTGATGCCCGCTATCGGTGAAAAATATTTTTGTACAAAATTGGTCTCCGTTGTTCCTGAAAATGCTAAAATAAACCTCCCGATAATTACTGGAACGCTCATTTTAAATGAGAAATCAACGGGTATGCCAATTGCCCAAATGGACGCCCCAACAATAACAGCTTTGCGAACAGGTGCGATTGGAACAATTGGCTTGGAGCAGATTTCTGAAGCGGAGATTCAAAATTTAGGGATAATTGGTTGTGGTGTTCAGGCAATTCATCAAACAATTTTTGCAGGTGAAATGCGACCTATAAAATCTGTTTTTTGTACTTCCCGAACGAAATCAAAATTTGAAAAATTTAAAAAAGAAGTATTAAAAAAACGGCCTAATTTGGAAGTCATTTGGTGTGATAATTCCAAAGTCGTTTGCCAAAAATCTGAAGCAATAATTTGTTGTACAAATTCGCCAATACCAGTACTTCCAAATGATTGGGATTTATTAAAAAATAAATCCATTATCAGCGTTGGTTCCTTTACGAAAGAGATGCAAGAATTGCCAGATGTCTTATTTCAAAACTTGGATATTTTAGTGGTAGATACAATGGTCGCCAAAAAAGAAGTTGGGGATTTAATTAATCCATTAAATAAAGGTTGGGTTTCTGATGAAAATGTCATTTCAATTGGAGAAATTTTAACCAACAAAAAATCAATAAAAGATAAAGTAGCAGTTTTCAAATCGGTAGGCATGGCCGCTTTTGATTTGGCATTAGCAGTCGCTATATTCGAATCAAAGAATCAATAATTATTATGAATAAATTACTCAAAGATTTTAATTGGAAGCCTCCATCTAATTGGTTGAAAATCAATACGATAGACATGCACACTGGGGGCGAACCACTCCGGATTTTAATGGATGGATTGCCTGAAATAAAAGGAAATTCTGTTCTTGAAAAACGTCGTTTTTTCAAAGAAAATTATGACCAAATTCGTACTGGTTTGATGTTTGAGCCACGTGGACATGCGGACATGTACGGAGCAGTAATTTCGGAGCCATCTACCGCCGAAGCTGACTTTGATGTGTTCTTTATTCACAATGAAGGTTACAGTACGATGTGTGGTCATGCAGTTTTAGCATTGACCAAATTTGCGATAGAAACTGGCTTAATAAAAGTCGATAAAACCAATCCAAAATTAGCCATCAATGTTCCCGCTGGAACAGTTTACGCAACAGCAAAAATTGAGGATGGAATCGTAGTCGAAAGCGCTTTCAAAAATGTGCCTTCCTATCTTTATTTAAAAGATAAAACAGTTGAGGTAGAAGGACTTGGAACCGTCAAGTTTGATGTCGCTTTTGGAGGAGCCTATTATGCTTTTGTAGAAGCAGATTCCATTGGTTTGGAAATGCTTCCAGAGTCCTATCAAAAATGTATTGACTATGGTCGGAAAATTAAAAATGCCGTCATGGATAATTTCAAAATCAAACATCCATTTGAGGAAGATTTGAGCTTTTTATACGGAACCATTTTTACAGGCAAACCAGAGAACTCAAATCATCATAGTCGCAATGTTTGCATCTTCGCAGAGGGAGAGTTGGATCGTTCCGCGACAGGTTCGGGAGTAAGCGCCCGAGCAGGGCTGCACTTTTCGAAAGGAGAATTGAATTTAGGTCAACCGATTACAATTGAGAGTATTTTGGGAAGTACGATGACGGTAGAAGCCGTTGAAAAAACTACCTTTGGCGGTTTTGATTCCGTGATACCTAAAGTGACGGGGTCGGCATCATTTACTGGTGCTAATACGTTCTATTTTGACCCAACCGACCCATATAAGGAAGGATTTATTTTTAGATAAAATTACATAAATGAAGAAACTACTATTTTTTGCTTTAGTAATTGGTTTTTTAACTTCTTGCTCAAAAGAAGATCCTGATACACTAATTCAACAATATATCAGTGATAACAATTTGACCGCTGAAAAAACAAGTGAAGGCTTATATTATGTCATAGAAAAGGAGGGGACAGGTAATCACCCTACAATTACGGATGATGTTTTGGTTCATTACAGAGCTACTTTCTTAAACGGTGATGAGTTTGATTCTAACCTAAGCACTCCTGAGGGACAAATTTCAGCACTTAATTTAAGTGAAGCTATTGGTGGTTGGGCGATCGGGTTGCCACTTTTTAAAGAAGGTGGAGAAGGGATATTAATAATTCCACCTGACTTAGCTTATGGCGAAAATCCACCTCGTGGTTCAGCCATTGGCAAAAATGAAGTTTTAGTTTTTGAAATAAAATTTTTAGGCATTTTACCTGAACCAGCAGTTCAAATTGAAAATTATATTGCTGCTAATAATTTGAACGTACAAAAAACGCAGGAAGGACTCTACTACGTAATTGAGAACGAAGGAACGGGTAAAAGACCTACCTCATCAGGGCGAGTGACGGTGCAATATGAAGGAAAACTTCTAAACGGGCAGGTCTTCGATACAAACTTAAACGAACCTGAGATTACCCTAACTCCTTTCGATTTACGTCAAGTAATTTTAGGTTGGCAAATTGGGATGCCTTTATTTAAAGAGGGTGGGGAAGGGATATTGATTATTCCGCCTGATTTAGCCTACGGAGAAAATCCGCCTTCACCCAGTATTCCTTCCAATGCGGTTTTAGTTTTTAATGTAAAATTGTTGGAAGTATTTTAATCTTTTATTAGTCTTCATCTTAGTACAGGACAAAACATAGATTTACTAAACTTCGCTTTAAATTAAAGGCTCGATTTTAAAAGGTTGATATCGGAAGTTACATTAAAATCAAGTATAGTAAACCTCCGATTCTAATTTTGTCCTGTACATAGAGTCTTCATTCTGAAATAATTTGTTTGCAATTCAAATAAAAAAATACAAATGAACCTTAAAAATTTATTTTTTTTACTAATAACTATCGGCTTATTTACGGCCTGTTCAAAAGAAGATCCTCAAGAGACCATTGACAAATATATTGCTGATAACAACCTGGATGCACAAAGCACGGACGAAGGTCTTTATTACGTAATCGAAAAAGAAGGAACTGGTAAGCGCCCTGTTTTTAACAGTGATGTGAAAGTTCATTATGAAGGCAGCTTGACGGACGGTTCTGTTTTTGATGGAAATCTATCTACACCAATTTCCAATGTGGGATATTTTAATTTGACCAGGGTGATTTCTGGATGGCAATTAGGAATTCCATTATTTAAAGAAGGAGGAGAGGGATTATTAATTATTCCACCTGATTTGGGATATGGAAGCAATCCTCCAGGTGGATCTGGTATTCCTAAAAATGCTGTTTTAGTGTTTGAAGTGAAACTTTTAGACGTACGATAATTTTTCTTATAAGAATAATTACACTTTAACATTTTTAAAATAAATAAATTATTGTATTTGTAATTTATTGATTTTTAGTGTTTTAGTATTGGTTTTTATCGCATTTTGATGATGTATCTTTTTATCTTATGGACGAAATACCGCTTTTAGGGTAGATTTAAGAAGGTATGTTCGCTTAACTTTGTGGCTCGATTTGGATAAAAGAACTTCAATATTATTTTTCTTTGAACGTACTGACAAATTATAATCACAAACCGTTGAGGTAAACCGAATCGAACAAAGAGAGTAACGGCGGCTTTTATTTATTTCTGAAAAGTTGCAAATAAAGCCTTCGTTACTTAATTTTACATCGGAGTCTAAAAACTTCGAATATAACCGATACAAAACTTACATCCCAGAATCGTATGCATAAAGCATTTACCATTTTTTGTGGTATAAATAAAAGATAAAACGTTTAGGCAATGTCCTCTTGGACATTGCCTTTGCTGTTTCTTCCCCTCTTTTAGGATTGCGCTTTAAATTGATTCAGAGGTTTTGAGTAAATTATTTTGGTCTTAGTTTTTGTTTTAAAAACATGAGTTTATCTTGATAAATGATTGATTTTAAAACAAAAACTAAGGACAAAAGAATTAGTCAAAATTTGAATTTATTTAAAACGAAATTCTTTGCTTTTCTTCCCCTTCGTACCGTTCTGATTTCGATGTGTTTTATATAGAATCCTGGAAGATTCTGATAAAAAATTGAGATCAAGCAACTGAGTTTTGAGCGCAAGCTCAAAACCCTTGAATTTCGTTGTCCTGAGACATTTTTGACTGCGAAATTTACCAAAACCGATTTATAAAAACATGAACAAATTCAAATCTACGAACACGATCCCTGTGATCCTGCTTTACTGTATGTTCTGCGTTCAGCTGTTCGCTATTCCAACTGAGAAAACATCTGACTTTTTGTTGGCTTGCAATGGTACGCCTGATGCTGGAGACCTAATGGTAACTGGGTCCACCATGATTTGTAGCGGCGAACCTTTGCCTGTTTTTACCGCTGATTTTACTGCGGCCGACGAAAATGATCCCGGGCCCAATGGTTTCGTTTATATTTGGTTGTTGACTGAGTCAGGCAATACGTCAAATGATATTTACTCCATGACTTTGGGTTTAGCCAATTCGCCATATCAAGGAAATATAGGTTTGGCTCCAGCTGGTTCCTACTGTGTCCATGGATTAAGTTTTGAAGGAACCTACTCTGCTTTTATAGCGGCTGGTTATAGCTCCGTTGCGCAGATTGAAGCAGATATTGCTTTGGGAACTATTTGTGCGGATATTGATAAAAGTCAGTGCATTCCATTGACAATTTCTGATTGTCCAGTAACCATCACAGAGGCATGCGGTTGTCGTCCAAATCCCAACAAACCACTTAGTAATGGGAATGCTTCCAATAGTTCCAATGGTCAATTCAATGAAACAATAACGGTTACTGCGCCCTCTGGTCAAAATTGGGTTTTAGATAATTTTAGCGGGTTTTTCAGATCGCATAGTCAAATGCCGCCGGCAACGCCATATAATTTTCTGTCTGGTCATCTTTTGGTAGAAACACCAATTGGAGGTGGTTTGAGTGAATATATTTTAGAGGGAATCCATGTCAATGGAATCGGATATGAATTAAGTTTGAAAAACTCAAAAGGAACAACTCGCTCTGTCCCAAGAACAATTTGTCATTACCCACAACCCAAAATTGAGGGTTTTAATTATTATAAAAATTATTGTGAAAATAGCTCAAATATAGCGTTGACAGGAAGCGAAATAAACGGCAATTCGGGCACAGGAAGATTTGAAGTTTTACAAGGAAATAATGTTTTACAAACCGCTGCTGGTCATACAATTTCAATTGATCCAGTTGGTTTAGGTTTAGGGAGTTACAAGGTCAATTATTATTTAGATGCAGGTGTCGCG
This sequence comes from uncultured Saprospiraceae bacterium, assembly GCA_938010715.1. Classification (GTDB taxonomy): domain Bacteria; phylum Bacteroidota; class Bacteroidia; order Chitinophagales; family Saprospiraceae; genus JAGQWW01. Next base: position 14,351 of record CALLVG010000293.1, on the reverse strand, counting down.
ACGCCAAATGATTCCAATGATCCAGGTTGTGAACAGATGGTCTCAGAGAATTTTCAAGTCATTCAAACTACTTCTGCAATGGCCTGTAATAATGGAATTTTGATTTCTTTGGGTCGAAACTGTGAATCGGAAATACATCCTGATTTTATGTTGGAAGGCAATTACGGTTGCTATGATGATTATGAAGTGACTCTTTCAATAGGAGGGCAGGTGCTACCCACCTCTCCAGTTGCAAATGGTTCTCATATTGGTCAAACGATTACTGTGAAAGTTACTCATTTGCCATCTGGAAATAGATGCTTTGGGGCAATTGCTGTTTCGGATAGAATCGCACCGACTGTTACCTGCGGTGGCCCATATTTAATTGATTGTACAGAAGATCCAAATTCATTGCCTAGTCCAACTGTTTGGGATGGTTGTGATGCCAATCCTCAATTACTTTTTGTTAGCGAAAACAAACAATTGGATGTTTGTGGAACGACTGTGATAACCCGAACTTATCGAGGTCGGGATTATCGTGGAAATTTATCTGCGCCCTGTTCACAAGAAATTCATATTACACAAGCGACAATTAATTTTCCAGAAGATGTCACTTGGACTTGCGAGCAATATGCTGCTTTTCCAAACATTATAAATCCAGCAAAACTGCATACTTGTTTGAAAGACCCAGCGCTCGATGCAATTGATGACGTGGTTGGAAAAGATGCTTTCTCAAGTTGGACTGATGGTGAAGATTTGGATGTGGCCTTAGATCCACTTTTCGATGATAATTTTGATAATCCATTGACTGACCCGATTCCAAATGTTTTGGATAATCCAACGACAGTAGTTTTGGGTGACCCAATTTTTTCAACTTTAAAAACACCATCTACTGAAACAGATGACCAGCCAAACGTCTGTAATTTATCCGTAAATTATACAGAACCATTTTTAAATTTTATTAATACGACACCTCATATTCCAGATACGATTCAGTTGGTAAATTATCCGAGTTTGTTGGCAGGTGGATTGCCAGTTCGAGGATTAGAAGATGCAGATATTTTGGCGGCCACCGGTTCAGGAGTACCAAATATAAAAGATTCAGACTGCCCATATCACGTGACTTATAATGATGAATTATTGGAAATCTGCCCAGGCGTTGGCACTATTAAGACTTTCAAAATTTTAAGAAAATGGATGCTTTTTAACACCTGTACCAATCAAATGATTGAAGATGTTCAGGTGATAAAAGTGATTGATAATGTAAAGCCAACCATCAAATTTGAAAATTTTGATAATGAAATTGTTTCCAACCAATCGATTGGTGGCAGCAATATAGAATGTGCTTCTGAGGGCAGATTGGACGTTCCGATTTATTTTGATAACTGTTCTGGTATCGCCGAAATTCGCGTGTTTACTTCAGCAGGAGAAGGGATTCCAGTTCATGATGCTAATGGAAATTTGATTGGTTTTGAAATTCCGTTTCCATATCTCCCACGTGGAAATCACGACGTAACTTATTCTGTAACAGATGGTTGCGGAAACAATACCTCAGAAGTTGTAACCATAAAAGTAATTGATGGAATACCTCCAGTTCCGATTTGTAGAGAATACACGCAAATCAGTTTGACAACGATGGATTTGACAACTTCTGCACCAGCTGTGTCTTTCGACGAAGGGAGTTACGACAACTGCGGATTGGTTTATTTCAAAATCAGAAGGATGGATGATGCTTGCGCGGGCTATCCAACCGATAGGACTCGATTTGGCGACGAGGTCAACTTTTGTTGTATGGATGTTGGAGATACGGTTGACGTTGTCGTTCGGGTTTATGACATTGATCCAGGGCCAGGTTTGATAACTTTCAATAAGCATATTCCGAATGCTAACGATTGTATGATTCATGTTTTGGTGGATGATAAAGTACGACCTGATTGCATTCCGCCTGCAGATGTTTGGACGACTTGTGATCAGATTCCAGGTAATGCAGATTTGACCGATACGAGTGTTTTAAATAATATGTTCGGTTCTCCAATTGCGACCGATAATTGTGAGGCAAATGTGAGCGAATTAACACCAACCATTGATCTTGATAATTGTGGAGTAGGGACGATTACTCGTGCATTTCGAGCAGATGATATTTATGGCAATCGTTCAGTTGGAAGTTGTCGTCAAACGATTATGGTGCAGCCAAATATTGATTACGAAATCACTTTCCCAGATGACCATGAAATTGATTGTATGATGGCTATGCCTGATTCAATTTCCTACAAAGAAAATGGATGTGACTTGATGGCTGTCAATGTCGAAGAACTCGAATTTTTAGCGACCAATGACGGCTCTTGTAAAAAGATATTTAGAACCTATCGAATTATAGATTGGTGCGAATACGATGGCATTAGTCAGCCAGACGTTTTAGCAAGACAAGATTTTAATAATGATGGAAAGTTTGATGGGTTTACTGTAGAATCGGATGGAGATTGGTTGACGAGAAACGGCAATATCCTAATCTCCTCCTCTGGTTATTACGAATACACCCAACACATAAAAATATTTGATGGATCAGCTCCTGCCTTAAGCCCGCCAAATCAATTAGAATTTTGTGGTGGCGATATCAACGAACCTATTTGCACAGGTACGGTAAATGTGATGCCAACTGTAGTTGAAACGTGTACGCCAAACGCAATTTTTTCTGAGTGGAAATTGGATTTATTCAACGATGGAAGTTTTGACGAAACTGGAAATGATGAACTCGCAGGACGCTATCCGTTGGGAACTCATTCAGTCCAATTTGATGTCTCTGACGATTGCGGGAACACCTCTCGAATTACTTTTGAAATTTCTATTATTGATTGTAAAGCTCCGACCCCAGTTTGTCATTCTGGTTTGTCGATTGATTTAAATGCGAGTGGCACGGTAGCGTTGTGGGCATCTGATTTTAATGCAAGTAGTTACGATTATTGTAATGGTTTGAAATTTCGACTTAATCGAATCACAGACATCACGGGTGATGGATTTATCACAGAAGATGACCATCTTTCCAATCCACCAAGTTTTGACTCGGTCCAATATACTTGTGTGAGTTCTGGCTTGATTGAATATGTTCAATTGTGGGTAGGGGAGGTAACCTCTGATACGGTGAACAATTGGGATTACTGTACGACTTGGGTTGAAGTTCAAGACAATTTTTACACTTGTTCTGGTAGCAAAGTCATGATTGAAGGCGAAGTGAAAATGGAAAATGGCGTAACCGTCGGAAGTGTTGAAATGGCGATGAGCGGCGATACAACACAAATGATGATGACACCAAATACTGGCGAATATCGTTTTGATTTTTTGGTTTCTGGAGATGATTTTACCGTTACACCTGAGCGAGATGATGCTCATAATATAGGAATTTCAACCTTCGATTTGGTGCAGATTCAGAAACATATTTTGTTTGTTGAGTTTCTTGATTCACCTTACAAAATCATTGCAGCGGATGCCAATCGAAGCAATTCAGTAACCACGCTTGATGTGGTTTCTTTAAGGAAAATGGTGCTTCGCGTAAATAATACTTTGCCAAATGGAAACACCTCTTGGCGATTCGTGGATAGCCATTTCAACTTTCCAAATCCGTTGAATCCATGGCAAACGCAATTCCCTGAAGCCATAAATATGAACAATTTGACACAAGAGATTTACGATGCTGATTTTGTAGCGATTAAGGTTGGAGATGTCACTTTGGATGTCAATCCTAATGTTGCAGGCGGGATTGATAATCGTAGCTTCTCTGGTGTATTTCCGCTTTCTGTAAAAGATATTTCTTTTGAAAAAGGAGCACAAATTGAAATCCCAATCACTGCCAAAAACTTAACTTCTATTGCTGGAATGCAAGCCAGCTTCTATTTTGATAATAAGGCTTTTGAATTTGTTTCGGTCGAGGAGCAACTCCTGACTTTGAAAAACTTTGGATTTAATTTTCTCAATGATGGCTTCATCAATTTTTCTTGGATCAATCGATCAGAAGTTGAGGAGGCCATCTTGTTTTCCCTGGTTTTGGTAGCGAAAACGGACGGAGTTCTGAGTGATCATTTTTCAATTTCGGAAGAAGTTATGCTTGCGGAAGCTTATGATTTGAATGATGAATTTTTAGCGGTAGGATTGGATTTTGAACAAGAACCTGTTGAAGTTTTCAACGCCAAACCAAATTATCCAAATCCATTTTCAAATCAAACGACCATTGAATTAGACTTGCCGAAAGCAGCCGAAGTTCAATTGACGATTTCGGATGCACAAGGCAAATCTGTTTTTGTAGAAAATAAATATTTTCCGAAAGGAAACTCAAAAATTAATATCTCAGCCGATTTACTAACTGGCTCAGGCGTTTACTTTTATCAATTGAAGGTGGGTGAGAGCACCAAAGTTGGAAAAATGATTAAATGCTAAGTTACTTTTTCCATGGACTGATCCCGTGGATTTACACTCAAAAACAATTGGAGCGGAACCAATCCCGCTTTTAAGAAGTAATCGGTTTTTGGGATAGGCCTCTTCCTCGACTTTTGTTGGGGAGGGGCTTTTTGTTTTTGGCGGATGTATGTTGGATTTCCAAAATCCGTTATATCTTTTCAAAAAATCTGAAGTACTAACTTAAAGATATGCTCGATTTTTAGAAATCGAAAATATCAATATCGAATCAAAATCCGACATAAAAAAAGCGGTGGATTTGGGATCCACCGCTTACATACAATCGGTTTTTGGAACGGCCTCTTCCCGAAATTTCTATAAAGAATCGGCATTTTTGTTCCAAATCGCTAAGAATAGTTCATGAGACTTAGCTCTATTTTACTCCCGGCTTTCCGAGTAGTTTAAACATATTTTTCTTGTACGCTTCAACGCCAGGTTGGTCAAACGGATTGACACCCAAGAGGTATCCACTAACCGCACATGCCTTTTCAAAAAAGTAAAACAAATAACCTAAATGAAAAGGCGTCGCTGCAGGTATAACGATTTCAAGGTTCGGAACGCCGCCATCAACATGCGCCATCAAAGTACCTTCTTTGGCTTTTTTGTTGACATAATCCATCGACTTACCAGCCAAGTAATTTAGACCATCCAAATTGAGTTTATCTTTCTCGATTTTAAGATTTTTTTGTGGCTTATGAATGGTCAAAATCGTTTCAAATAAATGTCTTTTGCCATCTTGAATGTACTGACCCATTGAGTGCAAGTCACAAGTGAAATTTGCTGAAGCAGGGAAAATTCCTTTTCCATCTTTGCCCTCGCTTTCGCCGTACAATTGTTTCCACCATTCCGCGATGTTGGTACACCTTGGCTCATAATTTACGAGCATTTCAATGTCTTTGCCTTGTCGGTGAAGGACATTTCGAGCTGCAACATATTGGTAGCAAGTATTATCTTTTAGCCCTTTTTTAGAATCCTTCATGGCCTCTTTTGCGCCACTCATCAATTCGTCAATATTAACACCTGCGCAGGCAATTGGCAATAATCCAACAGCAGTTAATACAGAAAAACGACCACCCACATCATCAGGTACTACGAAGGTTTGATAGCCTTCTTTTTTTGCTAAAGTTTTGAGTGCCCCTTTCTTTTTATCTGTTGTCGCAAAGATTCGGTTTTTGGCTTCTTTCTTCCCGTATTTATCTTCCAATTTCTTTTTGAAAAAACGGAAGGCAATGGCAGGTTCGGTTGTGGTTCCAGATTTTGAAATCATATTGATAGAAAAATCTCTATCGCCAACCACTTCCATCAAATCTTTGTGATAAGTCGATGAAATATTTGTTCCAGCAAAATAGATTTCTGGCCCTTTACGCTTATTTTTTGGAAGGTTGTTGTAAAAGCTATGTGATAAAAAATCTATCGCTGCTTTAGCACCTAAATAAGAGCCACCAATACCGATGACAATCAAAACCTCAGAGTTACTTCTGATATTTTCAGCAGCTTTCTTTATCGCTTTGAACTCGACCTTATCATATTTTTGAGGAAGGTCTGCCCAACCCAAAAACTCATTTCCAGGTCCTTTTTTTGTTTTTAATAATTTATCAGCCGTGCTGATGAATGGCTCCAATAGTTCCATCTCTCCCTCCTTGAGAAATGATTCGGCGCCCTCAATTTTGAATTTTAATTTGTTCATTTTTTGACATTAGAATGTACGAGCAAGCAACAATTAATAAATAATTGTCATTTTATTGTACACAGGATTGATTTATGGAAAAATTGCTTTAAATTGAAATATTCTCAGAATTTAGAAAATTAATTTTTCAATTTAAAACGATAAGACGGCGCGAATTACGTCATTTGTATCCAAATAATTGCTTTTTTCTAATGAAAAAATATGTCATTTTAATTATATCTTTCTTTTTATCGAATTGGCTCATTGGCCAATCGACTTTAGATGTATTGTTAGATGTCAATTTTAGTAAAATTTCAATCGAATCCGCTTTGAAAGAGGTAAATGAGGATCCAAAAATTCAAATCTCGTACAGCCCCGAGTTGTTGACTGCTGATAAGAAAGTGACCCTTTTTGGTAAAGATTTAAAATTGAAAGAAGTACTTGAAAATGTCTTGGATGGAACGAACCTCAGTTTCAAAGCCATCGGAAATCAAGTTGTTATTTTTAAAACTAATATCGTTCCTGTAAAAAAACGGTATCCCATTTACGGATATATTGAAGATGCTTTGACGGGTGAAAGATTGATTGGAGCTAATATTTACGAAAGTGAAAACATGTTTCAGGGAGTTACCTCAAATGGTTTTGGGTATTTCAATCTTTCAATACTCGAAGGAGACATGAAATTGACTGCTCAATATGTTGGATACGAAACATTTGTTTTGGAAATGAGGCATAGAAGCAGTAAGCTGATAACCATTAAATTGAAACCTGCTACCACTGATTTGGGATTGGTTTTGATTCGCGGGAAGCGGTTTGAAGATGAAGATTTGAAACCAATAACCAATATTGACAATGAACGAATGAAGTTGCTTCCTGCATTGGGCGGCGAAACTGATTTGATGAGATCGGTCAATACAAAAGCAGGAGTGCAAAGTGGTGCAGAGGGCATTGGAGGAACCCATGTAAGAGGAGGAGGTTCTGGCCAAAACCTTATTTTATTAGATGATGCGCCTGTTTATAATCCATCCCATACTTGGGGGATTTATTCTATTTTTGATGATAACACTATTAAGAATGCACGTGTTTTTACCAATGGATTTCCAGCCAAATATGGAGGTCGATTGTCCTCCGTGGTTGATGTCAGAACAAAGGATGGTAACAAGCATGAATATGAAAAAGAATTAGAAATTGGATTACTTTCTGGAAAATTTAGAACAGAAGGCCCAATTCTAAAAGATAAAGCCAGTTTTATTTTAAGTGGACGAACTTCCTTTACTGGACTTTATTCCAACATCTATTTTTCTAACCAGAGAAAAGAAAAAGGCGTAAACGGAACAATCAACTATTATTTTTATGATGTGAATGCCAAACTCAATTATTCACCCGATACTAAAAATAGGATTCATCTCAGTTTTTATAAAGGTAATGATAGCTATGATGATGATTATCTAAAAGTGACTACGGATACATTTTTGACTGGTCGATTCAATAATACATTGGTGCAGGATTGGGGCAATACGATCGGAACATTTAGATGGAATCGGTCTATTTCTAACAAACTGTTTGGGAATTTATCTCTGACTTATAGCAAGTTTAATTATCAATCGTCAGAGGAACGAGAAGCGGTGATTAGAGATAGAGGCATAATCCAAGAACAGCAAAGTAGTTTTCGACAATATAATTCAAACATCGAAGACCGAACGGTAAAAGTTGATTTTGATTATTTTCCAAATCAAAAGTATAAAACAAGATTTGGTGTACAAGGCACTTTGTATAAGTTTCAACCTGGTATTGTCGATGTTTATTTCGACAATTTTGATAGCTCAATAAATCCCGATTCTCTTGACCGAGGATTGGATAGTTTGTGGGAGCAGGGCGCAATCAATGCCTCGCAAGCAAGTGCTTACTTGGAGCAAGAATTGAAATTTTTTAAGAAAGGAAGTTTGAATATTGGTGCGTTCGCTTCCGTATTTTTGGAACAAAATAAGAATTGGTACGGTATAGATCCGCGATTGAGATTGGGGTGGCAGTGGAATAATGAAATAGCGAGTGGTTTCAATTTTGAGTCAATGACCCAATATTTACATTTATTATCTCCTTATTCGATTGGTTTGCCCGAAGATATTTGGGTGAGTGTGACGGATTCAATACCACCGCAGCAAGCCTTTCAATATACTTTGTGGAGTACCTTTAATTTGAAAAAAGGGGAGACTTTTACAATTTCAGGTTATTATAAAAAGCTAAACAATCTGATTGATGTAAAAGACGAACTCGCCTACCAATTTAATGCAAACGACTGGCAAACCGTCGCCACCACAGGAAAAGGAGAGTCTTATGGAGTCGAATTAGAATTGTCAAAATCTTGGGGAGACTTTTTTGATGCAGACTTTAATTACACCTATTCAAAATCAACGCGTGAATTTGAAGAATTAAATTTTAACGGAAAACCGTTTCCTTATAGATATGATCGCCGCCACGTCGGTAATTTCTCAGGTACTTACAATTTTTCCAAACGACTGAAATTTTCGGCAGCTTTTACTTTTGGTACTGGTTTAGCGATTACTCAACCAGTTGCTAACTATGTAATTACGCCCATAAATTTCCCGCCAATCAACATTAAAAGAATTGACACGCGAAATAATACGCGGATGCCAAACTTCCATCGACTTGATTTTGGAGGCACCTATGATTGGATAGGAGACTTAGGTGTTCAAAAAATAAAATTTAGTATTCACAATGTTTACTTTAGACAAAATGCGATATTTTATGAATTAAGAAAAGAAAAAAATGAAGAAGGGGAAGATGTCGAAAGGTTGTATCATCGCTATGTTCCTCCATTTTTACCATCAATTAGTTATACTCTTCGGTTTTAATTTTGTAGATTTGTAACGCCCAAGACTATTATTTAATGAAGAAGATAACCAACCACCTTTTTAATTTTTACCTGGCCTGCACTTTTGTTAGCTGCATTGCGCCTGCGCCACCATTGGAAGTCCCTCCTGGGGAGTCCAAATTAGTCATCAATGGAACCTTTACAAATGACGAGAACTTTCAAGTTGTTCTCTATAAAATCCGTACAGGATCTGAGGAAGTTTATGTAGAAAATGCAGAGGTACGAATCCTATCTGAAGAAAATGAATTATTAGAAACACTTACTTCTTTCCCAGCAAATGAAAAGTCAAATATTCCATGCTATGGTTCCGTAGCTTTGAAAGCTGAAGTAGGAAAACTTTATAAAATACATGTAAAAGCACCCAATTTTCCTGATTCTACAACAGCTGAAAGCATTATTCCACTCCCTTCTGGGGTAGCTGCTGGATCTTACAGCACGTCCAACTCGATTGAAATTCCAGATTTGGCAAAAGGAATGTTTCTACAAGTTGAAATAGAGGATGCGGATATATTAGAGAAAAATTATTTTCATTTGAATTTTTATCATTTGGTAAAGGTTGATTTAAATAACGATGGTTTGGTTGATCCCATAAGTGATCCGTTGAGGATGAATAAATTTTCTCCCAATGATCCTGGTAGCCTATTTGTCGAAAACAGAGGAATTTTATTGACAGATAGATCTTTCCCTTATCCTGTAACAAAAAAGAGATTTATCTATAAAGTTGAATTTGAGGAAGAAATACTTGCTGCATTGGCCAGTAAAGATAATTACGGAAGTATTCGCGTAGAATTAAGGACTGTAAATGAGTCATATTACAATTGGATGACCTCAAAAATTGGTCAAGACAATTCAAATTACAATCCTTTCTTAAATCCAGATCCTGAATATACAAATGTCTTAAACGGTCTTGGACTTTTTAGTGGTTTTAGTACCAAAACGGATACAGTTGTCATTAGAAAGTAAATTGATTTTTATCAAAAAAAAATGGGCACTACCTTATGGAAGTGCCCATTTTTTTTGCTTGATTTTTAAATTTGGCGCATGAAAAATATTCAAATATTCATTTTCGCATCTATTTTTCTCAGTTTTGGTATTAGTATTAAGAGCTTGTTTAAAAATTCTATGATTGAGCAAAAGTGAGGAAATTTTGTTTTGAATAAGGCAAAAAACGTAGTCGATACCTTAGCATCGACGATGCTTTTTAAATGGTGAAAGGTATCCGAGATACAGCACTTATAATGCTCAAGAAAAAATTGATGAACTAATCAAGATCTATGTACAGGACAAAATTAGAATCGGAGGTAGGAGGTTTACTAAACTTTATTTTTATGTAACTTCCGATATCAACCTTTTAAAATCGAGTCTTTAATTGTAAGGCGAAGTTTAGTAAACCTATGTTTTGTCCTGTACTAAGAATCAAGATTTTAAACTTAACAACTCCGTAAATCAATACAAGCAAAGGAATGGTTCAGAAATAAATTGTGTTTCTATGAATGTAAATTTATTTTTGAACCATTCCCTAAGAGCTCCTCATCCGAATGCACAAATTTAAAATTTACAAAAATGTTGAAACCACATCATTGGACTTTATTGGTAATTTTGGCCTTTATTTTTTCATGTAAATCTAAGCAGATAATCAAACCGATGGAATATTATAATCCTTTTGAAGAAGAAAACGAAGCATCAATGTTTTTCATTGACATCGAAATTGATTTAAAAAAAATGGAGGAAGGTTTGAATCAAAACATCCCAGATACGCTTTTCAATTCTAATGTAAGTGAAGCAGGAGTCGATGTTCAGGCAATCAAGTCGGGTAATATAAAAGTGAATATTGACCAAAATGCTATTGATTTTAAAATCCCTTTGAAGTTAAATATTAAAAAGAATTTAGGCATCGGAAGTGTCTCCGCTGATGGCGAAATCGAAATGGATTTTCGTTCAACTTATACTATTAGTCCCGATTGGGATATTTCTACGACGACAGATTTACTACATCATAATTGGATGAAACGACCTGTTTTAAAAGCAGGTTTTATCAAAATTCCAGTGGAATCAATAGCCAACATCGTTATTGGTCAAATGCGACACCAAATGGTACAAACCATTGATAATGAGATAGATAACAACTTTGACCTAAAGAGTTTGATTACTAAAATTTGGGCTGAAGTTAAGAAACCAATTTTGGTTTCGCCTGAATACAATACTTGGGCAATGCTCCGTCCTGCCGAGTTTTCATTGATGCCTTTGAAGAAATTTGGAAGCGATACTTTAAAAACTCAATTGCAAGTTTTGATGTCGCCTACCGTGAATGTCAGCAAAACAGGAGGCCAATTAGAATACGAAAAAGAGCTGCCTCCATTCCAATGGTCTGAGTCTTCAAACGAAAGTTTGGATATGAATATCAATTCGTTTGTTCCGTTTGAGGAAGCCGAGGCAATTGCAAAGGCAAACTTAATGGGTCAGTCATTTGGTTCGGGTAAGAATATAGTAAAAGTTGAAGACATAGATTTGTACGGTCAGGGTAATTATTTGATAGTTGAAACATTGCTTACGGGCACGTACAATGGAGCTGTTTTCGTAAAAGGAGAACCCAAATATGACCCTGTTCGAGACAGTGTAATTTTAGATGATTTGAAAGTTGATTTGAAAACCAAAAACATTTTTATGAAAGGAGCTGGTCTCATTTTTAAAAAGAAAATTAAGAAAATGATACAAGAAAGTTTGGAGGAACAAATCAATTTCAACATTACAGAGATGAAGAAAATGATTCAGCAACAACTCGATGCGCCACCGCTTCCAAATGGAATTGACTTAAAAGCCCAGCTCGGTAATTTGAAAATTTTGAATGTTTATTTGACGCCAAAAGGCATTAAGACGATGGTTAATTTTAGGGGGAATGCGCTGTTACAGATTAATGGGATTCCATCGAAGTGATGATGATGATAACGTATTTCCACAATTCGTAGCCTGAACGAAGCCGAAGGGTGCTAGGACGGAGAGCGATTTTCATGTTTGTGCCCTTCGGCTTCGCTCAGGGCATACATCGTTTTTGAACAAATCATCCTTATTGCGAAATCTGATAAATAAACCCAGCCGAAGGCGTGAAACCCAAAATCTGATGATAATTTGCCGCTAAATCAAGTCCAAATCCACTTTTCATTTGATAACCAGCACCAAAAGCAAATGAAGTTGGATTGGTGCGAATCGCAGCTCTAAACTCCAAGTTTGGCGTTGGTAAATAAGTCATGCCACCACGAAAAGAAGACTCAAAATTTAAGTCTTTTTCAAACTCCGCGAAGAGGGTAGCGGTTTCGATGAATTTATAATTCAAACCAATTTTTAGGTTGGAAGCTAAGATTTCGTCTTCATTCAATTTTGCTCGGATTGGGTTGAGGGTATGCATTCCCAAAGTCAATTTTTTGGAATATTCGTATTGCATTCCAAACTCAAAAGTAAAAGTGGAAGCACTTCCAAAATCGCCCGTTTGCAAATTGAAAAAATCAAATTGCCCTCCAATCGAAAGGTTTTTAAATAATTTTCGGGCGTAAGCCAAACCAATTTTTTGCTCACTTAAAGTTTCAAAACCAAAATAGCCGAGTGTTGCGCCAAAATTTCCTGCTTTGGTTGGAATGACGACTCCAGCTGTTACCCCAGTCAATTCGTCCAACAAAAATCGTTGTTCTGCGAAAGCAAAAGCACCGAACTTTTTAAGATTTGCAATACCTGATTGGTTTCCCGCAAGAGCGTAAACATCATTGAAAGTGGTGTTGATTCCATTTAATCCACCTGCTTTTCCAGAACCAAGATTATTGAAAACGCCTTGTGCCAGGCAGAAATTTGAAATCAAAACAAAAAATACGGCTATTCTAAAACTCATTGAAAACATTTTTGAGCGAAGGTAAACAGGTATTCAATTTATTCAATGAACTTTCAAAGAATAAATAATTGGTAAAAATTTGGCGCGTAGCGACATTGACATTGGTAGAAATATTAGATAACAGAGAAATCGGCGCGTAGCGACGACAACATTAAAGTGTAAATGTTAGTGTCGCTACGCCCCACAATTACTTTTCCTTTCTTTTTGTTACCAATATTTATGTCGCTACGCGCCATGATTGTAGATTTTAAACCCACTTGGCCTTGCGTCAAGCCTCTGTATTGCTACATCTCGCTTTTTTAAAAAAAAATCAGGCATATTTTTGGATTAACAATCAATATGAAAACGTTTTTTTATTTCTTATTAATAGGTTTTTGCTGCGCTTGTCAAAATGTCCAAATGACTGATAATCAATCAGTTGCTCCACATTTGATAAGTAATGAATCATCAAAATTTACTCAGGAAGAATTAGAAAGTTTAAAAAAAGCGGAAGGATTAACAACGCCAATTTTTGGAGAATCGATTTTGACCGAACACAATCTTTCTGGAAATAACTACCTATATAATATTACAACAATCGGTGAAGAAGATTTGCTATCTCAAACTTTGAAATTGGAACAGATGCAAACTAAATTTGAAGACTCCTTCGAATTGGTTCATTTGTTTGTGATTGAAAAAGATAAGGAGGCGTTAAATTTTTACATACGCAAAAACAATTTGGCTGCTCCCGCATTTATAATATCTGAAAGCTCATTTTTAGAAAAAGAAGCAAAATGGCAAGGAGAATTTCCTGCCGTTTGGATGAAAAACGAAAGTGAAGGAATCAATATGATTTACGAACAAAAACTTTCTAAAGAAGAACTTTTAACTATTTTGCAGATTGTAACGTTATAAAGGTACACGGCTAAATTGTTTTACGGTTGAATGGTTGTATGTGATTAATTTTAAACCATTTATCAATAAAACCATTAAACCGTTTCATTTTCAAAAAGCTGCTTAAAAAATTTATTTTTGCAGTGTATTAAATCGAATATTTTAAACATCAAATAATAAATATCATGGCATTCGAATTCACGGATACAAATTTTAAAGAAACAGTTCTTGATGCTAAAGGACTTCAAGTAGTTGACTTTTGGGCAGAATGGTGCGGGCCTTGTAGAATGATTACACCAATCATCGAGCAACTTGCAACTGAATACGAAGGAAAAGCATTAATTGGAAAAGTTAATGTTGATCACAATCCTGATACTTCATTCAAATATGGAGTAAGAAGTATTCCAACAATTTTGATTATTAAAGATGGAGAAGTAGTGGATAAGCACGTTGGTGCGACTACAAAAGCTGCTCTTCAAGCAAAAATAGATGCGCACCTTTCTTAAGGATTAATAGCGTTTTAAAAATTAGAGAAAGCCCTTGTTCATTTATTTGAGCAAGGGTTTTCTATTTTCGCAACAGAACGTGTTTATTTACGTTTTTTGCAAGGGGGATTC
>CALLVG010000292.1 GCA_938010715.1 uncultured Saprospiraceae bacterium | reverse complement strand
GGGACTATTTTTGATGGACAAAAGTTGCCTGGTATTCCCATTCATGCAGGTTCGATTTCCGTTCGATATATTTCTCCGAAAGGAGTGTTTTTTAAACTAACAGGCAATCAGGTCGGTCGATTGTTTGCCGATGATGTGAATGTGATAGAAGTGGAACCTTACACTTTAGTAAATCTGAATTTGGGTTGTGAATTTAATGTCAAAAAAATGAAATGGACGCCTTTTCTTGGAGTGAATAATTTGTTGAATGATGAGTATAACGATAACATTCGTATCAATGCTTTTGGTGGTCGATTTTACGAGCCAGCAGCAGGTATTAATTTTTTCGGAGGTATAAGATTGAGGATTTTCTAACATTTCATTTTTAGGATACTTTATTTTGAAATGGATTGTAAAGCAAGATTTATTTTTTCGATAATTGAGGTAAACATGAATCATCAGCCACGGCCTGAATTTTCAGGTGAGAGAGGGGCGTTAGTCCTGGAACCGTTTGTAGAAATAAAATCATTAGTTTAATTTTAACGGTGTCGAAGCTACGCTCCTTAATCGGATATTTTTAATGTTTTTCTACAAACAGAGCCTCCACTACGTGGCTTTTTAACCAGAAATTTGGAAGACTCATGTTTAACGCGAAGTAGCAAAAAAGAAATATTTGATTTGCACACAAATTAGTTTAGAATTAAAAACTAATAACTCTCATAAATAAGATGTGCCACTGCCCCCGTCCATCCAGTCTGATGAGTCGCACCGATTCCACGTCCATTATCTCCATGAAAATATTCGTAGTAAAGCACTAAATCTTTGAAGTGCAGATCACGATAAATTTCTGGGTGCAATTTATGAATTGGGCGATCTCCATTTTCATCTTTTGTAAACATACTTACTAATCGACGATTCAAAATATCACTCAATTCTAACAAATTAATTTCCTTGCCAGCTTCATCGGGAGAAGGTATTTTAAACTCCTCTTTATAAAATTGATGATACTCTTTCAAAGCAACTATAAAAAGAAAATTCATTGGAATCCATATTGGTCCACGCCAATTTGAGTTGCCACCAAAGAGAAAAGTATCCGACTCCGCAGGTGTGTATTTGACTGAGAATTCTTGGTTTTCAATTATCACTCGATACGGCACTTTGTGAATTTTTGATAACGAGCGAATACCGTACGGGCTAAGGAATTCATCTTTATCGATTAGCGCGCTAATCAATCGCTTCATCCTTTTTTTAGGCACTAAAGATAAGAGAAAGTCCTCGCCTTCTTGAAAATCTTCAATCACCTGATACTTGCTATGCTTCCGTCTGTAATTGACAAACCATTTTACTTTTTTGTAAAAATTTGGAAGTAATTCAATGGTCGATTTGTCAATATGAAGCACTGCCGTCAAAGTCATCAAACCAACCAAGGAACGAACCTTGATAGGAATAAACGAATCATTGGGCAAGACCAAAATGTCATAAAAGAAGCCTTCCTTTTCGTCCCAACTTCCAACCCACTTATCCGAAATTTTATTCAACGACTCCGCGATGTAAATGAAGTGTTCAAAATACTTCGTGGCCAAGTCCTCGTAGCTATTATCGTGTTTTGCAATTTCAAGAGAAATCTGCAACATTTTGAGTGAAAACATTGCCATCCAAGCGGTTCCGTCTGCTTGTTCGAGATAGCCATTACCAGGGATTTCTTTGCTTCTGTCAAAGACTCCAATATTATCTAAACCGAGGAATCCTCCCTCGAAAACGTTGTTTCCATTTCTATCTTTTTGATTGACCCACCAGGTGAAGTTGATGGCCAATTTATGAAGCATTTTTTTCAAAAAGTTAATATCGCCTTTCCCCGTTTTTTTCTTTTCTAACTGATAAACTTCGTAAGTCGCCCATGCCTGTACCGGCGGATTGACATCGCCAAATGACCACTCGTAAGCAGGTATTTGCCCCTTCGGATTCATGTACCATTCCTTGGTCATGAGCAGCATTTGCTCTTTGGCAAATTCTGGATCTATCAACGCAATCGGAATACAATGAAAAGCCAAATCCCAAGCTGCATACCAGGGGTATTCCCACTTATCAGGCATGGAGATGATGTCTTCATTGTTAAGCGTCATCCAATCTTTATTTCGTCCTTTCAATCTGGCTTCGGACGGAGGAGTAAGTCCTGGGTCGCCTTTGAGCCAAGTTTCCACCACCATGTTATAGTATTGCTTTGACCACATCAAACCAGCCATTGCTTGCCGTTGGATATTCCTCAAATCATCATTTTCTCCTTTGCGGAATTGTTCGTAAAACTCATCGGCCTCTTTGATTTGCTGTTTGAAAATTTCATCAAATTCATGAGTCAACGGATTTTTGCTAAACGGGTTTTTTGAAAATCTCAATTTGAAAACTTGCGCTCCTTTTCCTTTGACATTTCTATGAAACATCGGCGCAAATTTAGTCCCTTCATCCACAGCGCGAGTCAGTGAAAAATCACTTTGAATAACGGCATCATGAAAAAGGTCTTTGACATAAGGACTTTTGTTTTTTTTGCCAAATATCTTTTCGTTATTCGTTTCGTTATTTGTAAAAAGCCACTCCTCTGGATTTTCAAAATAGAGGTAATAATCTTTGAGAATTGGATGTTCGATTTTGACTGATCCATATTCACTTTCTTGGTCTTTTACTTTTATAGAGTGTTCTCCTCTCATTTGATTAAAAGACCAAAGATTTCGAAGCAACATCGTTGGCAATAGCCAAATGTCATGGTCGTCTTCTCCACGATTTGCAATGGTGATTTTTATAAGAATATCTTCATCATCCGCTTTGGCATACTCTGTAAATACATCGAAGTATTTATTATCATCAAAGATTCCAGTATCCAAAATTTCATATTCTAAATCGTCGTAACCTCGCGCATTATTGGTATTGATCAAATCGCTGTAAGGAAATGCTCCGTGTGGATATTTATACAAATGTTTCATGTAAGAATGCGAAGGCGTACTATCCAAATAATAGTACAATTCCTTACAATCTTCACCGTGATTTCCTTCTGGCCCAGTGAGTCCAAACAATCTTTCTTTTAGAATTGGGTCATTCCCATTCCACAATCCAATGCTGAAGCAAATAGCACAATGTCGGTCAGAAATACCTGCAATACCATCTTCTCCCCATCGATAGACTCTCGATCTTGCATCCTCATGAGGAAAGTAAGTCCAGGCATTTCCTTCTGCGCTATAATCTTCACGCACTGTTCCCCACTGACGTTCACTGAGGTAAGGTCCCCATTCGAGCCATTTTTTCTTGCCATTATAATGCTCCTCCAATCGGCGTTCTTCCGCTGTCATTCTATTTTTTTGTTGGTGATTTCAATTTGAGCGCAATTTATAAATAGTTTTTTGGAGAGTGGTGGGTATAATAAAAAAAGCTCTTCATACTTTGGCGACGGTTAGAATTTGTGAGGTGCTGAAGGAGGTGTATCTTCAATCAAAATAACTTTGAATATGAAAGACCAATATCAAATATCGCAAGATTTGGTAAATGATTTAAAACAGATTATTGATAATGGACGGCAACAGGTCGTTACCCAAGCTAATAGTGCGCTGGTACTGGTTTATTGGAAAATCGGCAGACGGATCAATAAGGCAGTTCTGGGTAATGAACGGGCAGATTACGGTAAAGCAGTTGTTAAGGGCGTTTCAGCGGAATTGGTAAAGCAATATGGAAAAAGTTTTGAAGTCAAAAATCTGAGACGTATGATACAATTTGCCTCGATTTTTCAAGATTTTGAAATTGTCGTTCCAGCGGCACGACAATTGACTTGGTCGCACTTTATTGTACTTATTCCAATTAAAGATGAAGCTAAACGAATGTTTTATTTGCAAAAAGCAAGTGAAGAATATTGGAGTAAAAGAGAATTGCGTCGGCAAATAGAACGAAAAGCCTTTGAGCGGAATGAAATAGCAGCGATTCAATCTGAGGCCTTGGAAGTTGCACCTAATACATTTAAAGATCCCTATCTATTAGATTTTCTTGATTTGCAGGCTGGCTATTCAGAAAATGATTTAGAGGCGGCAATTCTCAGAGATTTGGAGCAATTTATTTTGGAATTGGGAATGGGTTTTACATTTGTCGAAAGACAAAAAAGAATCATTTTAGATGGGACAGATTTCTATTTGGATCTATTGTTTTATCATAGAAAACTTAAACGACTGGTTGCTATCGAACTTAAATTAAACAAATTTAAACCTGCGCATAAAGGGCAGATGGAATTATATTTACGTTGGCTTGATCGATATGATAAGCAGGAGGAAGAACTTCCGCCTATCGGTCTGATTCTTTGCGCCGAGGCCAGTAAAGAACAAGTAGAACTTTTACAAATGCACAAAGATGGGATCATGGTAGCGGAGTATTTAACAGAATTACCACCAAAAGCAGAACTGGAAAATCGACTTCAGCGTGCATTAAAAGAGGCAAGAGCACGCATCGAACAACGAAAGTTGAATGAATGATTTTTGATTCTAAAAGGTTATTCCAACCCCACCCAATCCAACTCCAACCGAAACGTTTCCGCTTTTTTATTCCCAATTAAAAAAGCAATTTCTTCCATTTGCTCATCGGGGAAATTGGGCATGTTCAATTCCATTCCACGAAAAGTAGGGGATAGGGTCGATAAAGGAATTTCAATGGTTTCCCAATCACCTGAAGTATTGAAGCTGCGGACGTAGGAGTGTCGGTCAGAACGATTGGTTTTTACTCTCAACTGATAGGATTTGCCATCTCCTTTGAGTCGTATTTTGCAAGTTTTAAAATTGCTCACATCTTGCTGCTCAAATTGATAACGGATAGAAGAAAATCCTCCATAGTTTTCAAGCGAAACGGTTCCATAAAAAACGCCATGACCTTCTTCATTGATAACCAAGTTGCCATCGGAGCGACCGCCCA
>CALLVG010000291.1 GCA_938010715.1 uncultured Saprospiraceae bacterium | reverse complement strand
GAAATCTTACCCGCCAATCATCAACTTCATATTGATTTTGGAGATGAGTTTCCTCAAAAAGCAGTTTTCCATCTTTTTGATAGTAGAGGAATTCAGGTAAAGACTTTAGTGATCAACTCTTCTTTTCAAACGATGAGTTTAGAGGACTTGGCAGCTGGTTTTTATTTTTATCAAATAAGAGAAAATGGACGTGTTCTTAAAAAAGATAAGTTGGTAGTGATGAAATAGAAGAATTTATTTTTCCAATCTATTGATAAAAAACTGTTAATCCATCATTAAATTCATCCATGTTTTGCAAAATACTTCAAAATAACTCCACTTTTGTTGAAAATTTTCAAATGACTATTTATGGAAAAAACAGATGATTTAGATTTAAAAATTCTTTCCATTTTGACAAACGATGCCAGTAAATCCTACAAGGAAATTGGAGAGGAACTCTTTGTTTCAGGAGGTACCGTACATGTGCGCGTTAAAAAAATGAAAGAATTGGGCATAATCAAAGGAAGCCAAGTCGTGGTGGATTACGAAAAATTGGGCTACGATATCGTCGCCTTTTTGGGAATTTATTTGGATAAGAGTTCGCTTTATGATGAAGTAGCAGAGGCGTTGATGAATATTCCAGAAATGGTCGCGGCACATTATACGACAGGGGCTTACAGTATCTTCGCTAAGATTATTTGCAGAGATACCAATCATCTGAGAGATGTGTTGCATGACAAAATCCAAAATGTATCAGGGATTCAAAGAACGGAGACTTTTATTTCTTTGGTAGAAAGTGTGGAACGGCCGTTGAGGATTCTCGAAAAGTAGAAGTACAAAGATTGTCTCGCTAATTTTTTAGAATATAGTTGATTTTTTAAATTTTTGAAATCAATTTAAAATAAAGGCTTATTCAATTTTTTTGAATTTTGATTGTTCGAAAAATCTGATCAAAATCTAAATTTTAGGTATAAAAATTGATTTAAAGGAAGTTGTATAATTAACCTATCATGAAAGTCGTTATTAAAGTGGTTTAGTTTTTTAGTTTTATTTTTTGCTAAAACGCTTAACGATAGCCTATTTTCCTTCCCCTTGGATTAACTTCTTTATTTCAATTTTCTTTGTACTAATTCATAGAGTGTCGTAACTTTAGGCATTCAGCACTTAGTGCCTGGATCAAACTTCTTTTAGGAAAATGCGAACTTACACAACGCTTTCTTTCTTGCTATTGATGTTCTTTTCAATAGCTTCGACTACTGCACTTGCTGCGGGAGAGACGATTTATTGTACTTCTGAAACCTTAGCTGGACATCGTTTGACGGTTACTAATATCGAAATCATCAAACAAAAAGGAAAAACCGCTCACATGTATGCGGATATTGTAAATACGGGGCGATTTGACATCATTACTGGCAAAGATAAACGACTGCCGTATTTGACCATTGAGTTTGATGCATCTTTAGAAGCAAACGGTCTGACTGGTTATCAAGAGTCAATTGCTGAAAAAGTAAAAGCTGCTAAAATGAAGATCGGAATTGGAGAGACGCGAAATCGTCTTTTCATGAGAGTGAAATTGGAAAAGAAAATAAGTCCAATCAATAAAAAAACAATTGCCACTAATGAAAAGAAAGAAGAAACTTTGGAGGAGAACATCAGAGGGCAATTGAATGAGCCAATGGCCTCAATGGAAACTATGATTCCTTCTGGTAAGCCAGTTGAAAAAGTAATTGAAAAAGAAGCGGGGGCTGAACTTCAAAGTACAATTGTTGAAAAGTTGGAAGAAAAATCAATAGAAAAGGTAGTTGAACAGAAAGAGGCGATTGAACCAGAGGTGGCTTTACAAAAAACGACAAAAAAGATTAAAGAAAAGAAAAAGAGGAAAAATCGAAAAAAAGAGGATAAATCAGTCGTTTTCGAAAGTCCAACTTTTGAAAGTAAATCATTGGATGATATTTTGAAAGAAAAGGAAGAATGCCCTGATTTGGTAATTGAAGGCATGGAGATCGTAAAAGTGAAATCCAATAAAGCAACGGTTAGGTTTGCAGTGAAAAATATTGGAAAAGGGCCTGCGATGATTTACCAAAAAGAAAATAAAGAGGACAACCCATTGGGCGTAAGAGCTTATATTTCTGGTTCGGATCAAATCACTAAAGGATCTATAAACATTGGTGGATTCTTCATGGAAGGTGGCTTGGATGAAACCAATGGCTATTTGAATGCAAACGAATCTTTCGAAATGGAAGTCGTTTTGGACATCAAAAAGAAAACCCGATATATGCCCAATATTGTTTTGTCATTGGATGCATTCCTGAAATTGCGCGAATGTGATAGAACGAATAATTCAAGTCATGCGGAGATTAAGTAGGAGAGTTGGCAATCGGCAATCGGCAATTGGCAACGATGGCAACTTGGCAACTTGGCAACAATGGCAACCTGGTTTGGCAACAAAAAAAAGGGATTTGCACGAAGTGCAAATCCCTTTTTTAGATCATTACGTCCTTAGTTTTTATTTATTTCCGATTTATTACAATCTAATTTCGGAACGGGTTTGAAAGACGTTTTCTCAAAAAAAGTGTCAATACTCATCCTCATTGAAGAGGAAGTCGTCTTTACGTGGAAAGTCAGGCCATACATCTTCAATACTTTCGTATATCTCACCTTCGTCTTCCATTGCTTGTAGATTTTCGATAACCTCCAATGGAGCGCCTGATCGAACAGCATAATCAATAAGCTCATCGCGCGTTGCTGGCCAAGGAGCATCTTCAAGATTATGGGCTAATTCTAATGTCCAGTACATAACTGAAAATAAATTAAAAAATTAAAAAAAACAGATTACAGAATTATTACTTTGCAATCAGAAAAAAGTAACACATTAACCTAATATAGAATTGAATAAAAAAGTTCACATGTTGCTCTAACTAGCGGCAAAAGTAAAAACTAAAGCGATCTTTATCAATTCAAAAAAAAATAATTTGAATTTTTTTAAAAATCTGAAAATTATTTAGTTTAAATATTATTATTACATCTCATAACTTGTTGATTATCAGTTAATTATCAAAAATCTTGCCATAGAGAATAAAATTATATTCTAAAAATAAATATTCAAAATTAGTTTTAAAAGGGCTCCTTTGAGCACTCTTTCATTATAAAGACGCTTAAAAACTGAAAATAGTTTGGTTCTATGTCGATCAAAGTGGGTAACCAATTAATTATATAGATTTTTTGCCTCAATTAGTATTACTCAAAAAATAACTTCCCTCTTCAATTCAATAAATTAGCTCGAAAAACCTCATTATCAATCACTTTTCCTTCACTAATCTTTTGAAATCGGGAACTTATTTTTTGAGCGTTACTTAGCAAAAAATAACCATTCCTTATAGAATAAAGTCTAATAAAAAAAAGCCTTTTTTCAATTAAGAAAAAAGCCTTTTTGTTTTAAAAAGTTTTACTGCTCTTTGATTAGATAATCAGCATCGCATCCCCATAACTAAAGAAACGGTACTTTTCTTTAATAGCTACTTCGTACGCCTCTCTGATGAGGTCAATTCCACCAAAAGCAGAAGCCATGATAAGCAAACTCGATTTTGGTAAGTGGAAATTGGTAATCATACAATTCGCAATATGGAAATCAAATGGAGGGAAAATAAATTTATTCGTCCATCCACTTGCCGCTTTCAATTGTTGAGTAGCAGAAACCGCAGACTCAATAGAACGCATAGAAGTCGTTCCAACAGCACAGATTTTGCTTTTACGATCCATTGCTGCGTTTACAATAGCAGCAGTTTCGTCATTGATATTGAAAAATTCAGCATCCATTTTATGTTTGGAAAGGTCTTCTACATCAATACTTCTGAAGGTACCTAAACCAATGTGCAGGGTTAATTCAGCAAAATTGATTCCTTTCAGTTCCATTCTTTTCATCAACTCTTCGCTAAAGTGCAAGCCAGCGGTTGGTGCAGCAACTGCTCCTGTTTCTTTGGCATAGACAGTTTGGTAACGCTCCTTATCACTTGGTTTGTTTTCTCTATTGAGGTATTTTGGTAATGGCGTTTGCCCCAAAATATTCAATGATTTTTCGAAGTAACCTTCTTCCTCATCATCCAATAAGAAACGAATTGTACGTCCACGCGAAGTCGTGTTGTCCACTACCTCTGCAGTCAATAGGTCGTTTCCATCATCATCAGTGAAATATAATTTATTTCCAACTCTAATTTTTCTTGCTGGGTCAACCAAAACATCCCACAACTTGGCATCGCGATTCAATTCTCTCAAAAGGAAAACTTCGATACTCGCACCGGTTTTCTCTTTTTTACCATACATTCTTGCTGGAAAAACTTTTGTATTATTAAAAATCATACAATCGTCTTCGTTGAAATAATCCAAGACGTCCTTGAATATTTTATGCTCTATTTTGCCAGTCGATCTATCTACAACCATCAATCGAGATTCATCTCTTCTATCCGCAGGGTCTTGAGCAACTAAGCCTTCTGGCAATTCAAAATTAAACTGTGAAAGTTTTGTCCGCATTAAATTAAATTTATTGAAAATTTTGAAGTGGTGTGTATTTCAAATAGTACCCCTCCATTAAAAAAATCGCGCGAAGATAAAAAATATCGTATCAAAGCACGTGTTTCGTGTGTGTTTAAATTTTGGCTTTGATTTGAAGAATCAATCTTTTAGAGTTCATTAGACTTCATTCTGAAATAGTTTGTAAAGCAACGAATGCTTATTTTTTTTGCTAATTGAGGCAAAAAATCTAAGCATCCGCCGTGGCGGGCGGTTCTATTTTTTAACGCGTGTCCCGATTTTACATCGGGGAAAAGTAGCGGAAAAAGAAGTATTTGCTTGCAAACGAAGTTTTTTAGAATAAAGCTCTGTACAGGGCAAAAGTAGAATCGGAGGTTTACTAAACTTAATTTTAAAGTTTAGTAAACCTATGCTTTGTCCTGTTACTAAGAGAATAAAGTCTATTGTCTATTTAAACAACTCGTTCGCCTTCGATTTAGTTTTAAGTTAACTATAGAATTACCGAGTGCAAACGGTTATTTGCAGAATTAATGCCATCATTAATCGAAATGAAATAAATGCTTGCTACCTATTCCATATCTTCGAGCCATGAAAATTTTCGCTAAAATATTCTCGGAAAGTATTGCTCAAGCGTTTCAGGCTCTACAAGGTAATAAAGTTCGTAGCTTTCTTTCTTTGTTGGGAATTACGATAGGAATCTTTTGCATCATCGGCGTGCAATCGGCAGTCGATTCTTTGCAGGCCAATGTAGAGGACAGCTTCAATAAGTTAGGAGATGATGTGGTCTATATTCAAAAATTCCCGTGGGCAGAAGACCCACATAGCAATTGGTGGAAATGGGTACAACGTCCCGATCCAAGTTTCAAAGATTATCAAGCCATAAAGAAGCGCGTGAAATCTGCGTCATTGGTTGATTTCCACACATTTATCGGAGAGCCGAGTTTTAAATACCGAACTAAATCTTTGGAAGAAGTGGGAGTCATTGCTGTTTCACCTGACCATAGTGATATTTTTAGTTTAGAATATGAAAAAGGTCGATACTTTTCATCTTATGAAATGGATTTGGGGTTAGCAAAGATTGTGATTGGTGCTACTGTTGCCGAAAACCTGTTTGGCGCACTCGAACCAGTCGGCAAAAAAATAAAAGTAATGGGTCGCGAAATGGAAGTTGTAGGTGTTATCAAAAAATCAGGGGATGACATGATCAAAATTCTGAACTACGACAACACGGCAATCATTCCTTACCGATTAGCCATCAATATGGGTAAAGTCAAATCTTTTGATTGGGGAGGCACCATTGCGGTAAAAGCTGCGGAAGCGGCAAGTAATGAAGATTTGGTGGGTGATTTGACCTTTGCTTTGAGAGGACAACGACGCCTTAGACCTAAAGAAGAAGACAATTTTGCTATCAATGAATTATCAATTATATCAAACGCATTGGGTTCTTTTTTCTCCGTTTT
The DNA here is from genome assembly GCA_938010715.1 of uncultured Saprospiraceae bacterium. Taxonomy (GTDB): domain Bacteria; phylum Bacteroidota; class Bacteroidia; order Chitinophagales; family Saprospiraceae; genus JAGQWW01. Next base: position 7,808 of record CALLVG010000291.1, on the reverse strand, counting down.
TGATTTGGTGGGGTTGGTTATTGGTTCTTTTGCGATTTTGGTAGGAGGATTTAGTGTTGCCAATATTATGTTTGTCTCGGTGCGAGAGCGTACCAGTTTGATTGGTGTCAAAAAAGCGCTTGGCGCTAAAAAGTGGATCATCCTTCTGGAGTTCTTGATTGAGTCTATTTTGCTCTGTATTTTTGGTGGGATACTCGGTTTGGCGCTAATCTATTTAGTTGCCATGGGCTTGTCCAGTGTAATGCCGTTTGCAATAACGCTTTCTTCAGGTAACATTATAAATGGATTGATTTGGTCAATAGTAATTGGTTTGCTTGCAGGTGTTTTGCCTGCCTATTTAGCTGCTAACATGGATCCAGTGGAGGCAATGAGAACGTAATCAGATTATTAGTTGACTGGTTGATTAAGTTTACTTCGAGGCCGTGTACCTTTAACCGTGAACCAATTTTAAAAAATGAGAGAACCTTTTCAAATAATTAAAGAAACTGAAGATTGGATTGCGGTCACTAAGTCAGCTGGTTTGGTAGTTGAAAAAAGTCCATTTTATCCTTCACTGGAAGAGTATCTTTTGGATTACCTTTCTCAAAAAAAGAAGAACCCATATATCGGGGTAGTGCATCGGTTGGATAGATTTGTGAGCGGGGTGATCATTTTTGCAAAAAAGAAAAGCATTCTAAAAAAGCTAAACGCCAGTTTTCAATTTAAAAAAGTAAGTAAATCGTACAAAGCTGTTTTAGAAAATAAACCACCTACCGAAAAAGGAACGCTAACGCATTGGTTACAAAAAGACCAATTGAACAAAAAAGCAATCGTTCATCCTAAACGACATGCAGAAGGGAAGCAATCGATTCTAAAATATGAATTTTTGGAAGAAGTTGAAAAAGGCTTCTTGGTTGAAATAAAATTAGTAACAGGTCGATTTCATCAAATTAGAGTGCAATTTGGCGATATCGGTTGCCCAATTGTAGGAGATGAGAAGTATGGTGCAAAAACTCCTTTTCAAGAAAATGGAATTGCTTTACATAGTTTTAGGTTAGAATTTCCAGATCCAACCTCAGGGGAAAGGGTAGAGGTGATTTCTGAAGTGTCGGGTTTTGAAACTTTTTCTAAAATGTAACCGTTTCGGAACAAAAATTAGCTTGTCTTATTAACCAAAAAACAGGCAATAAATATTTTTTTAAAAATAGCTGTTCAAAGGTTGCAATTTCTAATATGAGAATATACCTTTGCGCCGCTTTAAGCAGCACACCAGGAGAAGTGGCAGAGCTGGTTTAATGCACTAGTCTTGAAAACTAGCGTACTCGAAAGGGTACCGGGGGTTCGAATCCCTCCTTCTCCGCAAGAAGCCCGACAGTAATGTCGGGCTTTTTTTTTGCGCTTAATTTTCGTTGGCCATAATTTTAAATTTTACTTCGAAACCTTCAAAACTGTTGATATGAAACTAAGATTTTATTTAGGTCTATTTTTTATTTCCTTTCTCCAAATAGTTTTAGCGCAAGAGCCAGTAATTTTGGGAGGTGTTGTTTCTTTATCAGGAGATGGAGATGATCTGTTTATTGTAAGTTCAAATAATGATCATGAATTTCCAGCTTTTAGTAGTAGGAAATTTGATACAGAGTCGCTTGAGTTAACTCAATGTATTGGTAATATAGGTTGGAGAATTGAAAAAGTCGGTTTAATGAATGATTCTATTTTTTTCATTAGTCAACATCCTTTTGGCCCTTTTAGAGCTTACAATTTCATTTCTGACGAATGTGATGAACCCACAAATTTTCAAGATTTTGATACTCTTATTTTTGCTACAATCAATTGGGTTGTTCATCATGATATTTTAGTAGGCAAACCCACTTATAAAAGTGAACTATACTTTTTTAATACCTCAGGTGAGTTTCTATCAGTAAAGGAAATAAAAGGTGAATTTGTAAATGATCATAGGAATTACTTTGGAGTCTCCTCAGAAGAGAATCTGCTTTACATTGATATTTTTGAAAAATTCATTCATAAAATAGATACCTCTGGCAATATTATAAGTTCAGTTGAGATTCCAGTAGATAGCGCTTCATCTATAAATTTGAGAAACGGGTTATTCAACATTTTAGATGAAAATGATGGTTTTAATCCAATAGCAACTCAAATTGATGAAGAGGGAAATTTACTTAGGTCTGCTGAATTGAAGAACAATTGTAACGACTGTGTTTATGAAGAAGTTTTAATAACAGATGAGGGTTATTTTCTATTTGGAAGTTTATTTCAAAGTGAAAAAAAATCAGAAATTGGTCGAATAGTGATTGACAGAGATCCTGTTGTTGCAAAGTTTGATTTGGATGGAAATCTTATTAGTACAAAATTTTATGATGACGATGAAAACGGTAAATTCAAATTTGGTTTTCATAACTCAGAAGGTAAATTAATAATTTTCGGAGATTTCATAGATCGCAATTCTCCTGGATTTAAGGGCGTATCACCACTTGGTGGCTACCTTATTACTGATATTGAACTTTCTGGTTTAAAAGATTTAGAATCTCGATCTACATTATTCAATAACGAATTTCGATTTGGCCCAAATCCAGCAGACAACCAATTTACTATTTACCCTTCAAAAAAGGAATCAGAATATGAACTCAATCTTTTTGCGGTCAATGGTCAATTATTAAAAAACATAAGATTCAAAGGTAATAAAGAAGTCGATGTATCTCAATTGGAGCATGGGGTCTATATTTTACAAGTAGTCACCTCGGTTAGCGGTAAGGTTTACAATGGAAAAGTTATAGTTTATCATTAGAAGCTTATGTAAGTAAGCTATCTTTGCGTTTTTATCACTCAATCCTTTATCATGAAAAACGCATTATACCTACTACTTTTTACCTGTTTCCTTTTTAGTTGTAAAAATGAACCATCAAAAGTTGGAACAGATGCAGCAACAGCAATTGTTGATGCCGTGACAACTTCCTCGAAATATAAGATTTCAGATTTTACGGAATCGCCTTCTTTCCCAGGTGCCAAGATCGAATCCATGAAATATGTCAATGGAAAATTCACCTTTGGCGTAACGGGTTATGAATTAGGAAGCCAAACACCTGATGCACCACAAAAAATGTGTGCAAACTCTGGAAAAGGACAACACATTCATTTGATTGTTGATAACGCACCTTATGCAGCAAAATACACCAATGAATTTGAATATGACGTTGCAGACGGCGAACATTATTTGTTGGCGTTTCTTTCCCGTTCTTATCACGAAAGTATCAAGACGAGTGCTGCGCACACTGCTATGAAAATAGAAGTGAAAAATAAAACGATAAGCGCTGTCAATGCGATCAAAGAGCCGATGTTGTTTTACAGTCGTCCAAAAGGAACCTACGTTGGAAAATCCGATACAGAAAAAATTATGCTTGATTTCTACCCAATCAATGCAGAAATGGGGAAGGGTGGCTATAAAGTAAAAGTAGAGGTCAATGGCGAACATTCCGCAACGTTAGAATCATGGGCACCTCGATTTATCGAAGGTTTACCAATGGGGGAGAATACCGTCAAACTGACTTTGCTCAACAATGACGGTAGTGTAGTGGATACGCCATTGAATCCAGTTACAAGAACTTTCACGTTGAAAGAAGATCCAGCACCAGGACAATAAAGGAATGAGTAAATGACGAATTAGAAAATGATTAAATGGGCGTTATTTCGTCATTTATTCATTTTCTAATTTTATCATTTACAAAAGGGAACTATTTTTTTTTAAATTCCTTTTATAAAAGTGGAAAATTGCGAGGTCTTATAATATATTTGCGCCTCAAAACCTGGTGGTTGTAGCTCAGTTGGTTAGAGCATCGGTTTGTGGTACCGAGGGTCGCGGGTTCAAATCCCGTCTTCCACCCAAGTTTAAGGTCGTCCTGATTCAGGGCGGCCTTTTTTTGTTGATACCTATCTGTAAAAGTTAAATTTGTCAAAAATGTATTTTATAAATTGCTGATAGTCAGCACTGTAAGTTTATATGTGATTTTTTTGGAATAGATTTTGAAATTACAATTAACTATAATGTTTTAGTGAAGCGTTTTCTTTTAGAGTACGCTTTATATAGAATATTATCATCCCTGGAAAAAAAAATATATCTGGCAAAACCCCTAATCCCCTTTCGTAGGAAAGCCAGATTTTGGTATTCTAAAAAGCTTTCCAAACTGCTTAGGTTTAGCACCCTACTTTTTAACAAAAAAAACGGATCAGATAAAAAAGCTGAATGGCTGCGATGTGTTCATCGTTGGCCTTAGTGGCTATTTTCTGAACCCAATTTTCAAATTATCATTTAAACCGAATTTCTATGAACCAGCGTTTTGTAATTATCATAATGCTATTTTTGGGAGTAATCTTTGGAAGGGAAATGTACGGGCACACGCCTTCGAATACCACAGATAGATGTACTCAAAATTTAAAAAACAACCTTTCGAATCACTCAACAATTTTGGGTTTTTCAGACCCAAATGAAAGGTTACTCAACTCAAACGATCCTTTGTTTTTGCCGGGTGAAGAACCAAAAGATTCTACTATCCTCATTAGTGAATGTGGAAGCACATGCCCTTTGGCGACATCTACCAGTTTGGATGGAGGTATGACCCCAAGGCCAATACCGCTTGGTGAGGATTTTACTATCGGAAATTGCGTTGGATTTTTTGAAGCGCCAAGAAGGGATCAAGTTGCCGATATTTGTTTAGGAACCGTTAAACTCCGTTTGTTGAGTTTGGAGCATGGAACCAATAGTTGTTCAAAAACTATCACTTTTGAGTGGGAGGTTTCGGATGATTGTGGAAACTTAGAAGTAATGGCGCAAGTATTTACAATCGTGGATGATGTTGCTCCGGTAATTACACAAACAGCGAACTCAACTTTTAATTTTTCGTGTGGTACCAATGTTGATCTCCCTACTGCTGAAGATGCATGTCAAGGGGTATTGCCAAGAAGAATGGGCAGTCCAAATCCTTCTTCAATCAGAGGGCTATATTTTAGTGATGCCACGATGTTCTCGGTGACCTGCGCCAACTCTACGACCATTGTACGTACTTGGGTGGCAGCAGATGGTTGCGGTAATTTATCAGCTCCATTTGTGCAAAATATCAATTATAATGACACAAATGGACCAACTTTTACTGTCCCAACGGACGTGACCACTGATCAAGGATTAGATTGTGTAAATGATGATGATTTTGACCCTCAGTTTTTGGCCAGTTTAAACGATGATTGGGGTTTCCCGAAAAATGTAATGGATGATTGTCAAGCACCAGAATCCAGTATTTCGGCCAATTATCTAAATGGAAATAATAGTTGGATCACTATGGGTGGTTATACGATCAGTTTTTCAGATAATATTATTTGTATAGATCCTGATTACCTCACAACGGCAAATGGATTCAAATTAAGATACAAGATAGAGCGAACATGGATCGTTACAGATCGATGTAACAATGCTTCGAGCCCAGTCGTGCAAACGATAAATATTACAGACAATACGCCACCTGTGATTACAGGTTCTACCAATTTAGGAACGGTTGTTTTGAATTCGGCAGGGAGTGCTTGTCCGAATGATGTGGTTGCTTATTCACAATCATCAAATTCACCTGAGGCACAATCTACTTTCCATTATGATAATACAAATTTGTTGGTGACTGATCCAGGTTCAGGGGTATTAGTTGGAACTTTTGCTCCTCCTTCTGCATCAGATATGTGCAACGGAATTGGAACGACTGTTTGTCCAAATGACGTAGTACTTTCTATTCGTAGTGCAGTAGTCAGCGATAAATCAAATGCCCCTTGTCAGGTAAGATATTCCGTTTTGTGGGAAGCATCAGATGCTTTTGGAAACAAGACGCCCATTGGAAATCCATTCAGACAATTCATTACTTTTTCTGACGAATCAGCTCCTCAATGGACATTGGCGCAAGGTAGTTTAGATCAAACCCTTGATTGTACCAATAATATTGAACCAACAGTTGTAGGAAATGGTGGAGCAGGTCTTGCGCCAGGTGTAAATGATGTTGATGAGACCTGTGGCATCACAGCAACTTATCGACCGACCTCAATGGTTCCACCTGCGGGTTCGTTACAAGGTTTTTATTATATGGATGGTACTATCAGTAATTGTATGGACAATGAAAAGATATTGACCAGAACTTGGTATGCGGTTGATACTTGCGGAAATGTGAGTGTTGCTTTTGAGCAAGGAATTAAGATTCAAGATAATTCCACACCTGATTTTATACAACCAACAAGTCCAATTAACCTATTGACTTCTGCTGGAAATATTTGTCCTGATGCAAATGACCCAGAAGGAATGGTGAGTTTAACAGAAGGGCAAACCGTTACTTCTGGAATGTCATTTACGGTGGCAGGAGTTGCATTTGCTGCTCCGACGTTTTCCACCATGCCAAACAGCGCAGGTGAATATGGTGGTTTATGTGATGTCAATGCGGTTTTAGTCTTGGATGATATTAATGTGGTTGGACCGATGAATAATTGTGAATTTGATTTGGAGTTGGTTTGGAAAGTGACTGATGACTGTGGTAATGCAATTTCCAGAACTCAGGTATTTACAATTACAGACGATACCGCGCCAACCTCTACCGTGGCTAGTCGAATTGATCATTTAATTAGTACCGAATTAGATGCCTGTCCTTCAGATTTTGTGGCAAGTGATTTTACTTATGATGAAATGAGTAGAGAAGTTGTCATTACAGATCCTGTTTCTGGAAAAATTACGCGCTACGCTGATGTTCCTAATTTTATGGATAACTGCAATGCAGTCAATGTTTCATTTAGTGTAGTGCTCCTTACTCCTAGAAATTGCAATACTGAATTTTTTATCAGTTGGAATGCAGATGATGGTTGTGGAAATGCTGCAGCCACCGTTTTTCAAAAAATAAGGATCAAAGAAATCGTCAGACCACGGACAAGCAATTTGTCATCTGATGATATGGTGAATGCCTGCCCCAAAATTGCTGACGCATCATTTTTTAATTACGCTTATGATCCTGTAACGGGTGACGGCATATTGACTTATGAAGACGGAAACGGACCAATAAATTTAGAGGGAGTAGGCTCAGCTCATTTTATTGAAACTTGTGAATTGGCGACTATTAGCTTAACTTCAAATTCGCCAATGCTGGTATCTGAGAGTATGTGCGAATCAGTTTTTAGGTTGACTTATACCGCGCGAGATAGTTGTAACAATGCACCTATTTCAAGCAGGTTGCATACTCAAACAATTACAATTAAAGATACAGAAGGGCCAATTTTCACTTCCTTTCCTCCAGATGATGCCACTTTGGGATGCATGCCCGACACGTCATTTTACATGAGTTTTGTTGCTGCTGTTGACAATTGTACAGGTACGCCAGTCAACTTGATAAAAGTAACCGATGTAGTGACAAATGCTGGAACAGGCTGTGGTTCAGACCCAATCGTTGTTGAAAGAACTTATACTATAGAAGATGCTTGTGGAAACACAAAAGATAGTACACAATTACTTGTCATTGAAGATGATGAGGCTCCGATTTTGGTTGATACTATTGCGGACATGACAACTTGTCCAGGTATTCCTGCGCCAGATTATTCTTTGATCGTTGCCAATGATGGTAACAATTGTGTCTCAAAATTGACCTACACTTCGACTGATGTAATCATTCAAAATGGTACGGCCTGCTTGGGTGATCCAAGAGTAACAGAGCGAACTTTTAGAGTGGAAGATGATTGTGGAAATTTTTCAGAATTTGTACAAACGATTACCGAAATTGACGAAGAGGCTCCTACTTTTACGCCTCCAG
>CALLVG010000290.1 GCA_938010715.1 uncultured Saprospiraceae bacterium | reverse complement strand
ACGAAGTGTTGGTAAACCAGCTGCTTCTATTTTTAAAACGGCTAAATCTGCTTTTGGATAAGTTCCAACGACGTCAGCTGAAAATTTACGATTGTCGTTGAGCGTTACTTCAACTTTTTCAGCAAAATCAACTACGTGGTTATTGGTAATAATGTATCCATCATTTGAATAAATTACACCTGAGCCAGTTCCTTTTTGAGGGCCACGTTGACTAAAGCCTTCAAAGAAATCTCTAAAAGGATCACCTGAGCGACGGGTCGTTGTTTGAGCACCTTCTGCTGAAATGTGAACAACAGCAGGCATTGCTTTTTCTGCAGCAACAGTAAAATCGAGTGGTGCCATTCCATTGGCAGCACTTACATTTACGTTTTTAATTTCTTTCGAAAAATTTTCTTTTTCAGCCAAGTTGGCTTGGGTAGGATTAAGGTAATAATTGCCACCTAAAACTAAAAGTCCTCCGATCACGGCAGCGGCAACTAAAGAAAGTATCTGTTTCATTCTTGGTTAGTTTTGATGAATTAAGAAATAAATGAAATTATAAAAATCTTCAAATACGTTTTGTACAAAAATAAACGATAAGGTTTCTTTCTCGTTGAAACACAATTACCTTTTAACGACAGTTTAACAGCGAGATTGGTTGTGTCTCTTAATTTTTCGAAAGAAATTTTCAGGTCATTTCCTACATTATTTTTTACACTTCGCAGAAGATTTAAAATCATTAGTAAAAAACTTTGTAAACTATGAACACAAAAAACGTTTCCAAGGTTTAAAGTTTATACATTTGCGCCGTAATTGAAAATATGGTCGAGCAAGAACAGAAAATATTAAGTCAGGCAGAGGCGCTTTTTATGCGCGTTGGAATCAAGAGCATCACAATGCAGGACTTGTCACGTGAGTTAGGTATTTCTAAAAAAACGCTTTATCAATATGTTGAGAACAAGGCGGATTTGGTTTTGAAAATTATTTTCAATCATTGCCAAAGCGAAATTGAGGAGGTTAAAAAAATTACAGCCGATTCTAAAAATGCGATCGATGAGATGTTGGAAATTGCCAGATTCGGAATCGAACAAATTACCGCTATCTCTCCGACTGCGATCTATGACATCAAAAAATATTATCGAAAATCTTGGGAAATTTTAGAGAAACTCCATCAAGAACATTTTTACGATGTGATTGTCAAAAATTTCAAAAGAGGGGTCGAAGAAGGATTGTACCGCGATGATTTCGATGTGGACATTGTGGCAAAATTATATGTAGCTCAAACCTTTTTGTTGGTCGAAGAAACAATTTTTCCACTTAGAAAATACGAGAGAAGAAAACTGATGAACGAATTTATCAAATATCACCTTTATGGTATTGTTTCGCCGAAAGGCAAAAAACAACTCGAAAAATATTTAGCAAAAGAATAGAAATCACCAAAGCACATACTTATGAATAAATTAATCACTTTGATTTTCCTGCTGTTTTTAGGGGTGAATCTTATTGCACAACAAAGTTTTACTTTGGAGCAAGCGACAGAGTATGCAATCCAAAATAATAATCAACTAAAGCTAGAACAAAATGCTGTTCAAGAGGCAGAGGGGAATATTTTGGAATACAAATCTATCGGAATTCCAAAGTTAAATGGTAGCGTTAGCTACAAGTATTTTCCCGATATTCCAACAGTTATTTTTCCAGATTTTATAAGTCCAGCAATTGATGGAAAATTAGTGGGTTATAGCTTGATCGATCCTTCTCAAGTTCCGCCACCATCCTCTGCTGGTCAACCTGCACAATTCGGTACTTCCAATGATCTGACTGCTGGTTTAGAATTGCAAGCCTTACTTTTTGATGGTTCTTTTTTTGTTGGTTTAGAAGCGCAGAAATTATATAGAGACTTGGTTGCAAAGCAAGCAAAGGTGCCTGAATTAGATATAAAAATGAATGTGCAAAAAGCCTTTTTGGCAGTGCTAATTGCGCAAAGGAATAGAGAGACGTTTGTTAAAAATATTTCAAATCTTGAAAATACACTTCGCGAAACGAGTGCTATTTATGAGAATGGTTTTGTTGAAAAATTGGATGTGGACCGATTAGAATTATCGCTCAACAACCTTCAATTAGAATTGAATAAAATTGATCGGTTGATTCAGTTGAGTTATAATTTATTGAAATTCCAGATGAGTTATCCAATTGATCAGCCAATAGTAGCGGAAGGAAATTTGGACGCCATGTTGGTTGCCAATGATCTTGGAGAAGTGGTAAAGGAAGAATTGAATATTAGTCAGCGACCTGAGTATGAAGTGATTTTGGTGGGTGAAGAATTGGCAGATTTAGGTATCAAAAATGTCAAAGCAGGTTATTTGCCAAACGTTGTTGGTTTTGCGAGTTATAGCCAACAGCTACAACGAAATGATCTTTTTGATAAAAATGATAATCCTTGGTTTACCATTTCTGTAGTAGGTGCGACTTTGAATTTACCAATCTTCGATGGTTTTGAAAAAAAGGCCAAAATGCAAAAAGCTAAATTGGAAGTGGAAAAAGTCGCTATTCAAAAAGCAGAATTTGAGAGAAGCGTTTCGCTTGAAGTTCAAAATGCAAAAACTGCTTTTTTGAATGCTGTGCAAACCGTTGAGATTACCAAAAAAAGTCAAGAGTTAGCGGAAGAAATCTATCGCGTTTCTCAAATCAAATATAAGGAAGGAGTCGGTTCAAGTCTCGAATTGACGCAAGCAGAACGCGAGTTGTACGCAGCTCAATCTGCTTCTACAAATGCACTTTATGAGTTGCTTGTCGCAAAAACAGATTTGGATAAAGCACTCGGTAAACTCTAACGTAATGCGGAGCGGTGCTCCGCAATGATTTTGAAAAAATCAAAAAAAGTCATACGAAAATCAACTACTATATTTTAAAAAGTATTTTCAAAAAATAAGTAAAGTTGTAATAACTCACTTCAATTT
>CALLVG010000289.1 GCA_938010715.1 uncultured Saprospiraceae bacterium | reverse complement strand
TGTGGTTACTTTGATGTCCGTTCACTCTGCGAAAGGTTTGGAGTTCAAATCTGTTTTTTGTGTTGGTTTGGAGGAAAATTTATTCCCTTCTTTTATGTCGATGGATTCACCAGAGCAGATTGCAGAGGAGCGTCGCTTGTTTTATGTAGCCATTACGCGAGCAGAGCAGATTTTGACTTTGTCGTTTGCCACGAGCCGTTATCAACATGGAAGCGTTCGGTACAATTCGCCAAGTCGATTTTTGGAAGAAATAGGAAGTGAGCATTTGGATGGTTCGATTACAGCGGGGCCTTCTCGTAATGCCTCTTTTGCACAGCAGAATAACCAAGTATTTGGCGGCAGATATGCTGGTAAGAAAAAGAAAGAAAGTACCACTTCAAAAATAGTAGGAAACTTCAAACCAATCCCCAAAAGAGCTTTAACGCTCAAAGTAGATCCGAGTACTTTCAAGCCAAGTCCAATGAGTGAAATTGCGGCAGGTATGAAAGTTTTGCACATGAAATTCGGTGAAGGTCAGGTCGTCAATATTGATGGTTCGGCAACCAACCCAATCGCAACCATCCGCTTTGCAGAAATGGGCGATGATGATAAACGGATTATGTTGAAGTTTGCGAAGTTGCAGATATTGTAGGGAGACATTAGATGTTAGACCGCTTTGCTTTTAGATGAGAGACCCTTCTTTTGTTAAAGAAATTTAGAAAAGAAAATCCCCATCAAAACTAAACTGAGCAAAAAGAAGTTGAGCAATGCACCTCCAATTTTATAGAAGTTTGCAGGTTCTGCTCGCAAGTAGCTTAAAATAGATAATATCGTTCCTATCAAACAAAATATTAAAATTCCACCACCAAGATAAACAAAAGGATCGAGGAAGATAATATACTTTTGAGGGAATAGTGTCGTATTTTTTATTTCGTAAAAAAGAAAGATACCGTAAGTAAATAGCACCAATGCAATAAATGCAAATGCAAAGGAGAATTTCGAAAATCGACTTTTGGTAGGTCTTTCCTTTTTTTGAAAGTCGTCGAGAATATCTTTCATCTATCAAAGATGAGTTGAAATATTAACTTTGCCCATAAAAAATTCAAATGCTCTATTTGATTCCTACACCCATCGGAAATTTGGAAGACATGACCCACCGTGCGATTCGCATTTTGGGGGAGGTAGATTTGGTGTTGGCCGAAGACACACGTACTTCAAAACGCCTTTTTCAACATTACGACATAGAAACGCCGCTCAAATCTTTTCATGCGCACAATGAACACAAGGTTTTGGAGGGATTGGTGAGTCAGTTGGAAAGTGGAGCCAACTTCGCCTTGATCTCAGATGCCGGTACGCCTGGTATTTCCGACCCCGGTTTTTTATTGGTAAGGGCTTGTGTAGAAAATGGAATCAGAGTCGAATGTCTGGCAGGGGCTACTGCATTCGTTCCGGCATTGGTCGCTTCGGGTATCCCTTGTGATAAATTTCATTACGAAGGTTTTTTGCCGCATAAAAAAGGAAGACAAACGCGCCATAAGTATTTGGCGACTCTTCAAAACACTTTCGTTTTATACGAATCTCCAGACCGAATCGTAAAATGCCTAAAAGAACTCGCTGAACATTGCGGAGAAGACAGACTCGCCTGCGTTTGCCGTGAATTGACCAAAAAATTCGAAGAGAAAGTCACTGCTCCATTATCAGAATTGATTGCTGATTTTGAGGGGCGGGCTTCGATTAAAGGGGAATTTGTGGTGGTGGTGGCTGGAGCATAAAATTGCATCTTTCAAAAATTATTGAAAGTTTAAAACAATATTCTGAAGCCACCGTTTTACTTCAAAAATCAGCGATGGTTCAATTATTCAAACCAACCAAAGAACAACTGGAAGACTTTCTTAAAAAAAGTCGAAAACTATCCTTTTCCTATAAAGAAGTTGGAGCTACAAAAACAGATTTCCCAAAAGGATATGACCATGATATCAACGAAATAGAAATTGGTTATGGCGAAGAGGTTTGGCAAGCTGCCAAAAACGCTATTCGAAATTGGAAAATGTTTCCAGGAGTTTGGGCAGATATTTGGCCCAGAGACACTCCGATAGAAAAAGGAAAAGTCGTTGTGATGATAGTTCGAGTTTTCGGACTTTGGTGGAAAAACAGTTGTCGAATCGTTTATACTTTCGATGAGCCGAATCGCTTCGGTTTTGCATACGGCACGCTGACCAATCATATCGAAAAAGGAGAAGAGATATTTTTTGTTGAAAAAGATGATAAAGGTCGAGTTTTTTATAAAATTCAAGCCTTCTCAACGCCACGAATTTGGTTGGTAAAGTTGACCTATCCCATCGGTCGATTCCTTCAAAGGAAGTTTGTAAAAGAAAGTAAAGAAAACATGAAAGCAGTTGTTTTAGCTGCCGCAAAAAGTAAAACTCATGCCTAATACATTGACAATTAAAGCTGGAATTTGTATCCTATTTATTGTCCTTTTTGGGAATCATTTGATTTATGAAAATTGGGAAGGCATTTTAGTTTGTTTCGCTGCTATTCTATTGGTTCCGATTGGAGTTGATTTACTTTTTGAAAAGAAAATTTATAGGCAAATCATTTCGATTGTAGCTTTACTTTTATTGCCTGCTTATGCATTTCATCCAACGATTTCTTCGCAGTTATTGATTTTACCTTATTGCCTTTTTACAATCTTCCTTGCGGTAATTTATACAATCGATTTTTTCAATAAAAAGAAATATTTCAAATTTGAAAATTGGTTGCCGCTCTTTGCTTTGGGGTATTTAGCGGTGGGGATAGGATGGTTGTTTTGCTTCATTTTCGAAATAAAACCGCTCAATTTCAACCCGACAATTGTCGGGTTAACCGCTGCTCATTTTCATCTGGCAGGTTTTGTTTTGACGTTTCATACTTGGAAATTAATTCAACAAAAATCAGTTAGAAATAAAGGAATATTGAAAGTCGCCCCACTTTTAGGAATGCCTTTGGTTGCAACTGGAATTACCCTCACAAAGTTAGGTTTTGATGCAAAAATTGAAATGGTGGGCAGTTTCCTTTTTATCGTTTTTGTTTTAGTATTAATTTGGGAACAATTCCGTTTTGCTAAAACACAAAAAGGCGTTCAAAAACTGCTTTTTCAAATATCAGCAGCAACACTTTTGTTTACGATGATATTAGCGATGTTTTATGCGATTCGTTCGGTTTTTCCACATCCGTTTTTTACGATTCCAAATATGAAAATCTGGCATGGAACACTCAATGTTTTTGGGTTTGGATTATGTGCCTTGTTAGGATGGAAACGGTCTGCCAGCTCCA
>CALLVG010000288.1 GCA_938010715.1 uncultured Saprospiraceae bacterium | reverse complement strand
GATTATGGATTTGGATCAGCCAAAACGATTTTTCTACGTTTTACTTCGACCACAATGGAATTCTTGGTTAGTAAAAGGAGGATACACGATCACCCTTTTTGGTGGATTAGTAACCGCTTTAGCTGCTGCACTTTTCTTCGGATGGGATTCTTTAAAATTTGGTTTGAATATCATAACGGTTTTAACCGCAGGTCTTTTGGCGGTTTACACTGCCTTCCTTTTTGGGCAAGCAAAAGGACGTGATTTTTGGCAAAGTCCGACACTTGCGATGCACATGTTGGTGCATGCATTTATGGCTGGAACAGCTGCATTTATGATAGTGGCGCTATTCACAGACACCTCTGCCGATTGGATGAATTACTTGAAAATTACATTATACGCGTCAATCGCATTCAATCTATTGACCATACTTTTTGAATTGATTTCAACGCATCCTACCTCTGATGCAAAATATACCGTTTCGATGATTACAAAAGGACGTTATTCGAAGTTGTTTTATGGAGGTGTTCTGTTCTTAGGAAATATTCTACCTGTATTGCTTATGGCTTTTGGTGGAGGTAATGCTATAGTTTTAGCTGCAGCAGGAGTGGCGGTTTTGATTGGAATTTATGCAACGGAACATATTTGGGTAGAAGCGCCGCAGCGGATACCACTTTCGTAATGCGGAGCGGTATTCCGCGATAATACGTAATGCGGAGCGGTGCTCCGCAATGATTTTGAAAAAATCAAAAAAGTCGCTCCTTGAATAGGAAAGTTGAATTTGAAATCGAATAATATTGATGCGCAAAGGTTGATATTTCCCAAGCGGCATCGCGGAGCACCGCTCCGCGTTACGTACTGAAGCGACATTCAGGTTACGTGAGGAACTTTGAAAATTCTGGATTGAGATAATTGAAATTCCAATCTGACCATTTAGCACACAAGTCCGCTTCGACTGGGTTTTGAAGTTGATAATTGATTTTACGTTTTAAACTTCCTCGATTTCGAATGACATGATCATAAGATTCAGGATGCCAAAAGGGTAGTCCTTCTCGATTGAGAATTGCATTAGCTTTATTGCCCGTTCGATTTTTTAACGATTGCAAAACTCGAAACAAAGGTTTCTGAGTTTTATAGATAATAGCATGAACATGATTGGGCATAATTGAAAAACAAATGAGTTTGAAAATGCCTTCATTATGACGAAAATGAAATGCTTCGACGACGATTTCTGCAATTTCAGATTGTTTCAGCCAAGTTGGACCGAAATCACATTCATCAAGCATTTTATCATATTTTCCAAAATAAAAATCATGTTCTTTTTGAAGGGCAAGTTTTCGTTCTTCTTCGTTTTCTATTGTTTTTTGTAATTCTTTGAGACGATGGTCACGAGTCTCTTTTAATTGATGCCATTTTTCTTTTGGAAGAGATCCAGCGAGACGAAAACAGATATCAAAAACAGCACCTGTTGGTTGCCAATGCGGCAATCTTCTGTTGTAGAATTCTTTATTCATAGTACGAGTTGCGGTTTGTATTTCGCAATTGTTCAGGATGAAGTTACATAATGCGGAGCGTTGCTCCGCAATATTTTTGAAAAAAATAAAAACGCCGCTCATGATATGAGTGATCATTGAGCGATTTGTTTTTGAAATAAAAAAAGCTCAAAAGGGTGTTTTTCCCGAGTGACATCGCGGAGTACCAAATGAGTTGTAGTTTAGATTCCGCAATTATTTAAGATGAAATTACGTAATGCGGAGCGTTGCTCCGCAATATTTTTGAAAAAAATAAAAACGCCGCTCATGATATGAGTGATCATTGAGCGATTTGTTTTTGAAATAAAAAAAACTCAAAAGAGCGTTTTTCCCGAGCGACATCGCGGAGCACCGCTCCACGTTACGAAACAAAGAAAAATCATGACTAAGAAAAGAAGTTTAATAGAACGAATAGCAACCAGCCTAAAGCTCATTCCCGATCTCACAAAAGAGCGAGATGAAAATCCGTTGGAAGATGCATTATTGACAGATAAATCACCAGCAGGTGAAGAAATGAAAACTACCCCTCTCCAAGGTTTTCCACCAATGGAAAAATGGGATGATTGGACGGAGTACGAAGCAAAAGAACATCCAAAACGAGTCAAGAAAAATTATACTATTGTTCCGACGACCTGTTTCAATTGTGAATCAGCTTGCGGTTTGACGGCTTATGTTGACAAAGATTCTAACGAAATTCGAAAGTTTGAAGGGAACCCATATCACCCAGGGAGTCGAGGACGAAACTGTGCGAAAGGGCCAGCAACCATCAATCAAATCAATGACCCAGATCGAATTCTTTATCCCTTGAAAAGAGTAGGGAAGCGCGGTGAAGGAAAGTGGGAACGAGTGAGTTGGGATTCCGTTTTGGATGATATTGCAGGCCGAATGAGTAAGGCAATTCGAGAAGGTCGTAATAATGAAATCGCTTATCATGTCGGTCGTCCGGGACATGAAGGATATGCCAATCGAGTCGTACAATCTTGGAATGTGGATGGCCATAATTCGCATACGAATGTTTGTAGTTCAGGGGCGCGATTTGGATATAATCTTTGGTACGGATACGACCGACCATCACCAGATCACGCAAATGCAAAATTCATTTTATTGATTTCGGCGCACCTTGAGTCGGGGCATTATTTCAATCCACATGCGCAGCGAATCATTGAGGCAAAGATGAAAGGTGCGAAATTGGCAACGATGGATCCACGTCTATCGAATACGGCGAGTATGTCTGATTATTGGTTGCCAACTTATCCAGGAACGGAAGCGGCAATGTTGCTCGCAATGGCAAAAATCATTTTAGATGAAAATCTTTACAACCGACCGTTTTTGGAAGATTGGACAAATTGGGAACAGTATTTAAAAGTAAAATTCCCGAATGAGCCGATAACTTTTGAAAACTATATTGAAAAAATGAAAGCGGAGTATGAAAAGTACACGCCTGAATATGCAGAAGCAGAAACAGGAGTTCCTGCGGCCAAAATTATCGAAGTTGCTAAATTGATTGGAGAGGCAGGCGAACGTTTTGCCAGTCATAATTGGCGAAGTGCAGCGGCTGGTAATTTGGGTGGTTGGTGTGTGAGTCGATGTTTGCATTTTTTACAAGTTTTGACTGGTTCAGTTGGAACTGTCGGCGGAACTTCTCCGAACTCATGGAATAAATTCAAACCTAAATTTCATACCACTCCTCCGGGACAAAAGTTCTGGAATGAATTGCACTATCCAAATGAATATCCATTGTCGATGTTTGAAATGAGTTTCCTCTTGCCACACATGTTGAAAGAAGGAAGAGGAAAAATGGATGTTTATTTCAGCCGTGTTTTCAATCCAGTGTGGACTTATCCCGATGGATTTACATGGATGGAAGCGTATGAAAATGAAGACCTTTTTGGTTTGCATATTGCGATGACGCCGACATGGAATGAGACGGCTTTCTTTGCGGATTACGTTTTGCCATTTGGACATTCTGCCGAAAGGCATGACTTAAATTCCTACGCGACGCATTCTGGAATGTGGATTGCTTTCCGTCAACCTGTTTTGCGAGAAGCGGCCCGTCGAGCGGGAAAACACGTGGAATTCACTTATGAATCAAATCCCGGAGAAGTTTGGGAGGAAGATGAATTTTGGATTGAATTGAGTTGGAGAATGGATCCAACAGGTGATTTAGGAATCAAAAAACATTTCCTTTCTCCTTACCGAGAAGGCCAAAAAATTACCATTGACGAGTATTATCAGTATATTTTTGAAAATACAAAAGGACTTCCTGAAGCGGCAAAAAAAGAGGGCTTGACGGAGTTGGATTATATGCGAAAGTATGGCGCATTTGAGGTAGAAAAACATTCTTACCAAAAGAATACTTTTGAAGTGCCTGCCGACCAAATGGAAGGCGCGACCGTCGATCCAGAATCAAAAGTCATTTCCAAAAATGGAAAAAATATTGGTGTAATGATCAACGGAAAACCACTTGTCGGTTTCCCAACTCCAACACGTAAAAACGAATTCTATTCCCAAACGATGGTCGATTGGGGATGGCCAGAGCACGCCCTTCCAACTTACATCAAAAGTCATATTCATCAAGAAAAATTGGATCGAGAAAAAGGCGAATATGTTTTACTTCCAACTTTCCGATTACCAACTTTGATTCACTCACGTTCAGGAAATGCGAAGTGGTTAGTTGAAATTTCTAACCGAAATCCAATTTGGATGCACCCACAAGAGGCAGAGCGTTTTGGTGTAAAAACAGGTGACTTGATTCGTATGAATACAGACATTGGTTATTTCGTTGATAAAGTTTGGGTGACACAAAGTATGAAGCCTGGTGTGGTTGCTTGCTCGCATCACATTGGTCGTTGGCGTCGTAAACAAGATGCTGGAAATCGTTGGGCAACCAACACGGTCGATATCAAAACAGATGGAAAAGGTGGCTACAAAATGTCCACTGTTGCGGGCGTCGCTCCGTTCGATAGCGAGGATGCAGATTCAAAACGAATCTTTTGGAAAGATGGTGGCGTACACCAAAATATAACTCATGCAGTTCATCCAGATCCAATTTCAGGGATGCATTGTTGGCATCAGCGAGTTCGATTAGAACGTCCAAGACCAGAAGATAAATACGGCGACATTTTCGTTGATACGAACAAATCGCATGAAGTTTATAAGGAGTGGTTGGCAATGACGCGTCCTGCTCCTGGGCCAAATGGTTTGCGAAGACCGCTTTGGTTTAAACGACCAGTAAGACCTGATGAATCGACCTACTATCTAAAGTGACACGTAATGCGGAGCGTTGCTCCGCAATGATTTTGGAAAAAATCAAAAAAGTCGCTCAATGTAAGTGTGAGGGTAAAAAAAAATAATCTTTTCCCTGAGCGACATCGCGGAGCACCGCTCCACGTTACGTAATGCGGAGCGTTGCTCCGTAATGATTTTGGAAAAAATCAAAAAAGTCGCTCAATGTAAGTGTGAGGGTAAAAAAATAATCTTTTCCCTGAGCGACATCGCGGAGCACCGCTCCACGTTACGGAGTGCAGAGCGTTGTTCTGGATTGATTTTGAAAAAATCAAAATGATCGCTTTAGGAAGTTTATAAAATTGCTGCCTTTTGAGGAGCAACTTATGGTATTAATCCTTCAAAAAAGAAATTAGTCTTTTTATACATTTGTATTTTTAAAAAGTTAAACCCCCTCTGCAGGGGGGGGTTAAAATCAATTTTCACTTAGACAATGCCAAAAAACAAAGACTTAATTGTAAAAGGGAAGAAAATTCGGGTCAAGGATTTTGATGGAATTGAAATGTTTAGCTTAACTGATTTGGTTAAAAATTTTGATCAGTCAAATGCTGATAGTAGCAAAAGTCGCTCAATGTAAGTTTGAGGATTAAAAAAATAATCTTTTCCATGAGCGACATCGCGGAGCACCGCTCCGTGTTACGTGGTTTTTATGTAATAATTTCAAAGAATCAAAAAAAACTATCCCTTTAAAAATAATTTAAAAAAAAAAACGCTTTCTGAGCGACATCGCGGAGTACCGCTCCACGTTACGATATGAATTTAAAAAAACGCATACCCGCACTCGAATGGCTTTCCTATTACTCAAAGGTTACTTTTCGGAAAGATTTGGTGGCAGGGAT
>CALLVG010000287.1 GCA_938010715.1 uncultured Saprospiraceae bacterium | reverse complement strand
CGCGCTACGGAAATATTTTTTAACGCAGGGTAGCGAAAAATTTGTTTGTCAAAAATGTGTCGATTATTTGAGTTAGGTTACTTGATACAAATTTACGGGGAAAACGATATTGAAATATAGGTATTTATTAAATTATATATTTTTTTCTATAAATTATTAATAAAAAAATTGTTTAAGAACTCATTGATTTGCTGCAAGCGGCAGGCGGTGACTGTGGTTTTTGCCTCGTCTAATGAAAAAACAACTCACTTCAATTTCGAAACTTTATTATTTCAACTTTACTAAACAACTTCAAAAGGAGCTATTAAAAAGTGGAATAGATTTATCTTTTTTGCTCAAAAAAAATAGGGTCAAGCAAAACCGCTTGACCCTATTAGTGAAGTATAATTTTCAATCTACTTTCTTACCAATTTCTCCGTATGTAGTCGCTTTCCGCTTTTATCTCTCAAAACAAAAAGATAAATACCAGAAGCCAAATGAGGCAACTGAATTGTCATCTCATTAAAAACAGGAGTCGTCGATTCATTGACGATTAACTGCCCACCAATATTGACGATTTGATAATTTAGTTCTTCTTCAGAAGCATATCTCACGGTCAACATTTCCCCGAAAGGGTTCGGAAAAAGTTTTGTTTTTAAGTATAAATCTACGCCAGAACAATCTTCGTCAATGCCATTGTCGGCGACTTCTTCATTGCCAGGGTATTGTAGGTCTGCGAATGCTGTATCATCATTACAATCCGTATTATCCGTTACAAAAGAAGTCGGTGGTGTCTCGTGGCAAATGTTGATAGACTGTAGAGCGTTCCCAAAACCATCTCCATCAAGGTCGGTGTAATAGTTGTAATATGGAATGTTATCATCCTCCAAGCCATTACAATCATTATCAATATCATCACAAATTTCTGGACTATCAGGATTGATCATTGGGTCTTGATCATTGCAATCCAATTTGTTTTCAACAAAACCATTTGGCGCAAAACTTTGGCAGGTATCCATTCTGATGAATTCGCCTCCAAAACCATCGCCGTCACTATCGCGATAGTAAGTGTAATTGGTCAAGCCATCGTCTATGACATTGTTACAGTCGTTATCCTGACCATCACATATCTCAGGGATGTTTGGGTGAAAATTATCATCGAAATCATTACAATCCAAATCATTAGTACAATAGCCCGTCGGAGCAGCTGTCAAACAGGTATCAATGAAGGAATTCGCATCTCCAAAACCATCACCATCGTTGTCTAACCAATAAGTGAAAATTGGCATATCATCAACGATTCCATTGCAATCATTGTCGAGGCCATCACAAACCTCTACAATGTTTGGATTGAAGTTCGGGTCATTGTCGATACAATCTAAATCATTGGTCACGTAGCCCATCGGAGCCATCATCAAACAAGTATCAATGCGTCCTGCTGCATCTCCAAAACCATCATTGTCAATATCAAGGTAGTAAGTGAATAACTGTAATCCTTCATCAGCGTTTCCATCGCAGTTATTGTCTTTTCCGTCACAAACCTCTGGTGCACCTGGGAAACTATTTGGATCTTCATCATCACAATCGAGGTAGCTCAAATATCCGTCGCCATCTTTATCTTTATAAAAATATCCTTTCGCTAATTCGAAAGCAGATTTTCCGATTCTTTCACCGATAATTCTACCAGGAATATCATCAGCAGGAGGGTGGATGCCGCCCCAAATTCTTGATAAACTACATTGGTCAGAAGCATCGCGGTAAGTTGCCCAT
This sequence comes from uncultured Saprospiraceae bacterium, assembly GCA_938010715.1. Lineage (GTDB taxonomy): Bacteria > Bacteroidota > Bacteroidia > Chitinophagales > Saprospiraceae > JAGQWW01. The sequence goes on along the minus strand of CALLVG010000287.1, from coordinate 3,271 downwards.
TGTAATTGGATGTCAACACTTGGCCCTTGTTCAAAAACTAAAAATTGATTTCTTGGAGCTTCAAAAACGCCCAAGCCGCCTGGGAAATATTCAGTTCCCGTAAGCATGGTTAAAATTTCAGCTGCTCCACGAGAGTAGGTCGAGTGCCCCGAAATATAACCAGCAAAGTTTGGTGTAACGAAAGAAGGTCTTTGGTAAGGCCACCAATTTTCAGCCAAGATCCAACCCACACCTGCTTCGTCGGTTTGCGGGTTGTTGATGTAATCAGGCCCTTTCCAAGAATATAATTTTATTTTTCCAATATTTTCAGGAGCGTTCATGGCTAAAGGATCTCCAGCTTCTACCAATTCAATGTAACCCGGAATCAGATCAAAACCTTGTGGGTCGTAGTTTGGTAGCATTGGGTCAGATGATTGTCCTTTTTCTGCCATAAAACGAATCGCCGAAACAGGGCGGATGTAGTCATAAAATCCTTTAATACCCCATGCAGAAATCGCACAATCGTGCATAGCACCACCAAGCATAAAATATGATTTAATATCCCACTCCAAATCATTCATCAGTTCGCCTTCTCCAGCAAATTTCTTAACGACTTCAGGATGGTCTGATACATAATTTAAAATAGTGTACCAGTGACCAGGAGGAGTTTCTGATTCTGGGCCATCTGCCCAAAATTCAGCTAAAATTCTTCCGTAATCACCTCTTTTTATCACATTAGGCGCATAAGGTTGGCCAGTCATTGGATTCATTGCACGGCCTGTACTAATGTCGCCACCGTCATTTACGATATAGAAATTTCTTAATTCTGTTATATTTTGTGGAAAGCCATTGCTATCAAAATTTCCCTGATTGCCAGGAGAAATATCAATCGTAGTTGGGTCATTTGAATCCAAATGCGAACCCCAAATTGAAACCATTTGGAAGCCCCATCTCCATTCATCTGTCATTCCTCCTCCGTCTTCTTGTGTCATTGGAGGCATACCTGGATCATGATAAATATTGTAGGTTTGATTGTCTCTTTGACGTACAGTCATGTCATCGTTTGTTAAAGAGAAAGGCGTGACATTTCCCCATTCAGGACTTAAAAACGGAGGGGTATTGAATGGAATAACATTTCCAGATTGATCAATAAAAACATCCAAAGTCAATGGTTGCCATCTATTTGGATTCAAGATGTCTGGATTGCCACCTTCTTGGGTTACCAATGGTGGATTTATTGGTTGATAATACTGATTTGTATAATCACGATCTTCGTTAGAACCATCTAAGCGACCATAGTTGATGTAGCATGAAGCGATATAGTTGCCCAATGCCTCAGGTGCGCCTGAAGCATAATTTGCTGTGACAAAGGAACGATTATAACCCAATTGAGTCAATAAGTTATCAAACCGCTGATTGGATAAAATTCTCCCTGGTGATCTCGAAAAACGATGTCTCAACAACCGATACGCAGCAAAGCTAATCGCGCGTTCCCTTGCTTCTTCCACCGACATTCCAGCCTGTAGTGTAAATCCATTAAAAGGGCAGGAGAAGTTTGGAAAGGTCTGACCTAATAAGTAAGGTTCTGCATTATCATCAAAAACTGCCCAAGCGTCATACATCGCTGCCGAAACATGAAATAAATTTCGAGCATGCACCGTAGGTCGAGCCAAATCGCTTCTGATGGCTTCGAGTAAAACTTCGTTCCATTCGCGAGCAACACTGTGCTGAGCTATTGTTTGGTTTAGGAATGAGAGGGTGAGAAAGAGTGAAAACAGTAAATATTTCCTCATGATAATTGGTTCTTATGTTCCGGTTCAATCGGTTGATTAAAATTTGATCCCCAAATATACGTATGTAATATTTGAGACACTTTAGCTTCTACTAAAAAATGCGCTTCAAGTTGTATCTATTGCAATTTTTCTACCAAAAAGTAGGGTAAATTGGTATTTGACGAGGGAGCGGCTTAGATGGGACACGGATTAAATAGATAAAAAAGAACTATGTACAGGACAAAATTAGAATCGGAGGTTTACTAAACTTGATTTTAACGTAACTTCCGATATCAACCTTTTAAAATCGAGCCTTTAATTAGAGGTGAAGTTTAGTAAACCTATGTTTTGTCCTGTACTAAGAAAAAAGAATTTAAACGGAGTATCATTTTGTATTATTTTGAATCCGTTTAAATCGTTCTAAAATCCGTTAAATCCGTGTCCTATCCAATAAATGAGGGTAATTCTATTAGGCTTATTTCTTAACCTTCAAAAATACTTTTGCCAATTCCAATCCACGAACCTGATCAGAAACGTAATTGGCAAGGGTATCATAATCTTCTCGCGCATATTTGAGGAATCCAGATGCTTGTCCATAAACGGAAGGCAGTTTACAGATCGAATTCAAATAGTATCCATCCAAAAAAGACTTGATTCCACCTGAAATGATAACTTGTTTACAATTCAATTCAAAATCACAGTCAGTGGCGATTTTATTGGTGAGATGTACCATTTCTTCGGCAGAATGACCGATATGCGTCATTGACCCAAAGGTTTCTTGCTTCTGGTCTGAGCTGCGGAGCAATTCGAGTAGCGCAAAGTTAGTTCCACCGCTTGCCGCGAAATCGACTGCTTCCAGTGGCAAATCAAAAAGTCGTTTGAGACTCTCTTCACCCATACCTTGACCGACTTCTTTGACGATGATTTTTAAATCTGTTTTTTCTAAAAAATGCTCAATCGTATCGAGGGGTGCTCTTTTGAAAAAATCACCCTCTGGTTGCATTGCTTCCTGAAATGGATTGACATGAATAATCAAGCCATCTGCTTTGAGTTTATCTACCAACCTTTCAGCAGCGGATTCCTTTTTTTGATCTATTAATTCTTCAAGTTGAGCGATACCGAGGTTCGCGAATAGGGGAGCGTTGTTTCCAATTATTGGTCGGACATTAAAATCTTTTAAATATTCATCATCAAATAATAACGAGCGGCAACTACCCAATCCCATGCCCATTCCAAAATCCTTACATGCACGAGCGAGGTTATGATTGATGGTATTTGCCATTTCCGTTCCACCAGTCATGCTCGATACCCAGAGAGGGATTTCCATTTTTTTACCTAAAAACTCGAAACTTCCCCAACTTCCTTTTTCAGGATGACCCGCCAATAAAGGTTCGTAAGAAAATCGGCTATCCAATTGATTTACAAGGACTTGTGACTTGAATGCCAAATCAATATGGTCTCGCTTTCGCGAAACGCCGGTTGGATCATCTTGCTCGGATGTGGTTTTCTTTTTAATATTC
>CALLVG010000286.1 GCA_938010715.1 uncultured Saprospiraceae bacterium | reverse complement strand
TGATAAAATGGGTGGCGGTGATTGCTCTGGTTTACTTTGCAATCGGACTTCTATATCGATATGGAGCTGCTTTGAATCGAAGGATTTTGGTTTTCTCAGCTGGAACGACTGTGGCAACCGTTCTTTCAATAATTGTTTCCCTTGCTTTTTCTTTCTATGTCAATACTTATGGGACTTATAATCGGCTCTATGGTCCTATTGGGGCAATCATGGCATTGATGCTTTTGATTCAATTAAATGCTTTGGCCTTGTTGATTGGTTTTGAATTGAACGCAAGTATTGCCTCCAATCTCGACTTAAAAGAAAAAATGAGGCTGCAACAAGAGCAAGAAGAGGCTGCAAAAATTGTCGTTGCAGAACAGCTGTTAGCAGAAAACGATACAGAAGAAAACGGATGAATTCAATTTTAGCATAGGGCAAACGCATCAAAAGGCAATTTTGTGAAATTTTCTTTTTTGATTTAACTTGTTCTTTTTCCTTCTAAAAAACACAAAAAAAAACTCCAAATTTGGGCTTTTGTCTGATTATCCTTTCAAATAAAACATTTCAATTTCTCCGATATTTTTTGCGTTGATTTTACCTCTCGACTCTGCTCTAAATTTGCTTTTGACCAAATCATAAGTCTTTTTTGAAATATTGATTTGTCCTGGTTCGCAAGCATTTTCGAGGCGAGAAGCAATATTTACGGTGTTGCCCCAAATGTCGTAGGCATATTTTTTCTTACCAACGACGCCAGCTACAATTGGCCCTGAATGAATACCAATTCTTGCTTCAAAAAAGACTTTTCCTTTTGCTTTTTTGTGGTCTTTCATTTGATTTATAAATTTTTGAATTTCAATAGCAGCGCTCATCACTTTAAATGGATGAGTGGAACTTCGATTGGGCAATCCACCAGCACACATGTAAGAATCACCAATTGTTTTTATTTTTTCTAAACCATATTTGGTTATGATTTCGTCAAATTTTTTGAAGTAAAAATCCAGTTCGTAAACTAAAACTTCGGGTGCCATTTCGCTGGCACTTTTGCTGAATCCAACAAAATCTGTGAAAAGTACAGTTGCCAAATCATATTTTCTTGCTTTGGCAATGCCATTTTCTTTCAATTCTTCAGCGACCTTTTGAGGTAATATGTTTAGTAGTAATTCTTCAGAACGTTCTTGCTCTTTGGCGATGATTTCATTTTTTTCTTCTAACTGTTCACTGTGTTTTTTGATGCTTCTGTTTCGAGCCCAAAGGCTGATTCCAATCAAAAGACCTAAGGCAGAGAGTACTCCCCAAAAGTTTCTTTGACTTTTTTGTAAGTCAATTTTCATTGACTGCTCTCGCAATTCCATGTTTTGTTCCTTCAAAACAACCATTTGTTGTTTTAGCTTAAAACTATCCAAGACTCGCACAAATTCTAAAGAATCTAAAAGTCTTGCTTTTTCCATTAATTCTACTTCTTGCTCCAATTGATATTTGGAAAGCGTACTAATTCTTTCACGCTGTTTGTTGATTGCTTGGTCTAATCGTTTCCGCTGAGTTCTGAGCAGTTTCGTTTCTTCCTTAATGGTTTTTAGCGATTCGGCTAATTCTTCTTTTTCCTCTTTAAGTTCTTCTTTTTCTTCTGTAAGTTCTTCCTTTTCCTCACTGATTTCTTCAATCATTTTTCTTTTCTTATTAAATCTTCCGCCGGTATTTTGAGGTATTTTTGGCATCGACAATCCTTTTAGGATAGCGAGTTCCTTTTCGTATTCATAAGCATCCATAGCATTTCCGCGTAAGCGAGCATACTTTTCCAACAACTCCAGATTTTCTATTTTTAAATTTCTATTTTTTCCTTTTGGAAGCATGGAAAGGCTTTCTTTTAAAAGGTTTTCACCTTTTTTGCGACCTCTAAAAATTCCACTTGAATAGCTTGCTTTACCTTCGCGATTGAGGGCGATAGCTGCCAGTTCTTTACGATTTGAACTAATAGCTAATTTTTTTGCTTCTTTTGCAGGTTTGATGGCTTTTTTATGAGCGCCCTCTCTCATCAGGTATTCAGAAAGACGTATTAAAGCATATATTTTTTCGGACCCATTCGAACGCTCAACTATTTTTTCTTGGGTTTCAATTTTAGTAGATTGTCCGAAGGAAAAAATCGAAAAAGCGATAAAAAGAAGGAACGTAAATGAGTATTTTTTCATGATATTTTACGGCTTTATCACTTTGATTGGTAATTTTAGATTTGCAATTTAAAAATAATCTTACAACTGACTCGATGCAAATTTTACAGGTACAAAATAAATTCCGTTTTCCAATCAGTAATTTATGGAAATGCTTTTTCTTACTACTATTTTTCTATGGTTGTAAAGATGAGGTACCTAAAAATATTGATTCGCAACTTTGGGAGCAATCCATGGAGGAGAGCGATTACGAAGCAGCAGATAATAAATGGGGCTATATTGATAAAACTGGAAATGAGGTGATAAAACCTAAATACGATGATTGCCGCGATTTTTCGGAAGGATTGGCAGTAATTCGAATCGTTAACTTATGGGGCTATATTGATAAAAAAGGAAAAGAGGTGATTGCGCCTCAGTTTAAGGGGGCATGGTCTTTTCAGGATGGGGTGGCGCGAGTTCAAAATTTCGAAAACTTGTATGGCTTTGTCAACAAAAAAGGGGAAATGATAATTCCTTTTCAATATGAAGAGGTTTCGGACTTTTCAGAAGGGTTTGCTGTTTTTGAAAAAGACGGCAAAACTGGACTTTTAAATATGGAAGGGATCGAAGTGACCAAACCAAATTTTTTAAAAATTTATAAGTTTAAAAAAGGGCTTGCTAAAGTGAAAACATTTACTGGTTACGGACTGATTGATAAGAATCAAACTTTTGTCGTGGAGCCAAATTACCAAAAAATTGAAATGCCTTCTGAGGGAATGATTCGGGTGAAAAAAGAGAATAAATTTGGCTTTGTCAATGAACAAGGCAAAATTATGATTAGTCCTCAATTTACCGCTGCGACTGACTTTCACAATGGAAAAGCAGGAATTTTGAAAGAAGGAAAATGGAGTTTGATAAATAAAAAAGGTGCACCAGTTACAACAGATGCTTACGAACAATTAGTATATGCCAATGATGGTAAATGGATTGTTGAAAATGAATTGAAATATGGTTATTTGGATGATGACGGAGCACCTCTCACCGAAATGAAATATAAACAATTATTCGCTTTTGTCGGTGGAATAGCTGGTTATCAAAAAGGCGACCTATGGGGTTTTATAGATAGTAAGGGCAACGAAATTACAAAACCAGTTTTCGGTTTAGTTTGGGATATGAAAGAGGGGCTTGCTCGTGCAGCATTTTATGAAGGTATCGGCTTTGTTAATGCTAACGGCAAACTTGCACTGCTTCCGAATGCCCTTGATGTGAGAGATTTTTCAGAAGGATTGGCAAGGATTCAGCGATAAAAAAAAGAGAGCCGAAAATCGACTCTCTTACAATTTTTACCCATCTGTGAGATGGATAATTGGATTTGGATAAAGTTCACAATTGGCTTGAATCTTCACTAATATTTGGGACATTCTACTTTTTGTTTATATTTTGCTGGTTGAGTGTAAACGAATGATAACTCATAAGCACCTCTTCCATTGGATAAGTCAGAAACAGAAGATGTATTGATATCATAACTTATTCCAACACTCCATTTTTCCATCTCTAAAATAGCATTGAAAATCATGCTATTCAGAAGCATTTTGTCTTCCAATTTATTTGAAATCTGACCCCACATTCCAACTCTCATGGCAACCTCGTCCCAATCTCTGTTGGTATATCTTAGATTTGCTCCACTAACAATTGTTCTGGATGGCCCCTGATAGGTCACTAACGCAGCAGGCAAAATACTCAGGTTGTCACTAAACGGAAGCTCTGCACCTCCATGGAGGATAATTCTTCGAGGTAAAATTTCTTCATCATTTTCCAAAAAAGAAATGTTAGGTTCTGTAATATGTTGCAAAGCACCACCAGCATGGAAACTGAAATTGTGATCCAGAATTGTGTACCAAAGTAAGCCAGCATTAAAATCTGTGTAAACGTCAGTTGAATTATTGTTTAAATTTTCTCCTGTGCTTAGGCTGTTATCAACCAGTTCGTTAGCACCATCATATTGAGCAGAGAACCATAACCCACCATAATCAAGTGCGTGTTGCCCAAAACCAAATTGGCCCCCTGCAACCAAATACGAATTGTAGTCATTGTATCGACCACCTGTTAATTGTTTTAAATACGAAAATCCGAGATTCCCTCTATTGGTCGTGAAGTTTGAGGTTCCGGCTTGGTCATTTAAGAGGGTTCCAGAGAAATTCATGAAATCTCCTTGCAGCACTTTTATTTTGTATTCAAAACTCGCACCGATTGTCCTAAACGGTTTGTTTGGAAGGATACTTGACCATTGTTCTCTATAATTAGTTTGTACTCTGAAACGACCATTGTAAACGCCTGCCATCGCAGGGTTCAGATGCGTGGAAGCTCTATAGAATTGACCAAAAATTGGGTCTTGAGCATGTGCATCTGAAGGTAAAAGAAAAAATACCGTAGTGGCTATTAATAGTAAATAAAATTTCATAATGAGCGAAATTAGCTTTGGTTCAATAAAACCTACCATCAATGCTTGAAAAGGGCATTAATTGTGGTAAGTAAACTTTACATTCTTTGAAAATTGGTTTTGAAATCAAATTCAAAATTTTACTAACTGATAAGGAAAATAAAATGTCTCCTGACTTTATTCGGGTTGATTGACAAACCAACTGGTTTTCAAAAAAAAAATTTAATTGTAAATGTCTAAAAAGGAGGAAAGTATAGGAAGGTAAGTATAAGTTGTTTGAAAACTCATTGATTGGCTGCAAGTGCAAATTCACTTTCGAGAAATCATGAATTCTTAAACAACTTCGTATCCAAAATTCGATCAAATAACCTGCTGGATCAACTTTAATTACTTTTCTATATTTAAAATACCTATTTGTTTTAGACAATTACGTTTAGAAATTGACTTTCTTTAAAGCCAATCGGGACTACCTTATCAAAGTAGTATGACCTTTGAAAACATCGGTAGCTTCATCAATGAATTCTACTTCAAGATACCATTGATAAATTCCAGAATTTACTGGTTTAGAACGGAACATGCCATCCCAACCTATATTTGGGTCATTTATCATGAAATCCTTGGCTTCAAATATCAATTCGCCCCAGCGGTCATAAATTCGGTATAACTTGATTTGTGTACCATCTTTTCCATGAACCAATAATCTGTCGTTGGTGAAATCTTGGTTTGGGGTAAATGCTGTTGGGACAAATATTTTACGTTCTTTCTGAACGCGTACTTCAATTTTATCAGTATCAAAACAGCCATTCTCATCTTCTCCATAAAGGTTATAAATGATAGATGACATTGGACTAGCGTTCGTGTATTTACAAAAATCACAACTTAAAGTTCCATCAAACGCTGCGCTCCATTCGAAATCTACATTTCCAACTGCATTGATGGCATTCGCAATTAAGGTCACACTATCGCCGAGTTGTATTTCAATAAAATCAGGGCCCGCTTCGACCTCCATAGGAAGAGGTTCTTTAATCTCTATTTCTTCAAAGAATTTACAATCAAATCTATCGGTAATCAATACCTGATAGGTTTGTGCGGTTAGTCCAATCAACGTACTACTTCCTGTAAAAAAGTCTTCTCGGTAACTATATTTGTAAGGTGCAGAACCACCACTTGCTTCGATTTCAATTTGACCATTCCTTCCTCCTGCACAAATGACATCTGTTACAGTAAAATTGGCATCAATTGGGTCGGGTTGTTCGACAGTAATAATGTCCTCTTCTTCACATCCATTTTGATCAGTAACGGTCACTCTGTAATTGCCAGATGCCAAATCTCTAATTGTAGTTCCAGAATCATTATTAGACCAATCAACTTGGTATCTTGGAAGGTTATCAAATGGTGTTCCTCCATTAATATCAATCTGTATCGAGCCTTCTTTCTCTCCGAAGCAGTCATTGCTGATAATATTTTCATCAATAATTCTTATTTGAGAAGGCTGATCAACTAGTACTGTTTGATAGCCAGGGCAACCTTGGTCATCGGTAACGGTTACTTGATATTGTCCAGCGGCCAACCCTGTTGCTGTTTGCGTTTGTTGATTATTGGCGGAAGAACTCCAGCTGTAACTTTCAATAATTCCACCACCATTTAAACCTGTGATAGTGGCAGTTCCGTCACTTCCACCAAAACATTTTACTAAGTCAGAAGTACCCAAAACTTCTAAAGGATCAGGATTAGGTAAGAAAACAGTTGTATCTCCCTGACATCCGCCACCGTCTGTAACGGTTACGGAGTAATTTCTACCTCCAGCAAGGTTTTCGATTAATTGAGTAATATCCGAGGTGTTCCATTGGAATTTAATGGAACCAGGTGCATTCGAGCCACCTCTTAGGCGAACGCCCATTCCTCCATCTGTTCCATCATTGCAGGTCGGCGGAATTACAAGCATGTTGGTCGTTAATGGCTCATGCTCTTCGATATTAATGGTATCTTTTACAATGCAACCGTTTTCATCCTCAACTTCTGTAAAATAAGTACCTGCAATAATATTTGAAATATTACTACCAGAAAATCCATTACTCCAACTGTAGATGTAGTTTGTTCCTGTACCACCTGATGCAGTTATTTCTGCCGCATTTTTATTTGCACCAAAGCAACTTATATCGGTTTGAATGACATTCGACGTTATTGCTGTTGCGGGTTGTCCCAAAATCGCAAAATCATTTTGGATACACATGTTTTGATCCGTGATAGTAATCGTATAAGTTCCAGCTTTAAGATCAGTTGCAGTAGCGCCAGATTGATTGTTTGAGTCATTCCAAGCTATGTCAAATGGCCCTACACCTCCATTAATATTTGCGACAATAATTCCTGAACTATCCCCAAAACACTTGACATCTTCGATGTCGAAAGTGGCAGTAATCTCTGCAGGTTCAATAACTGTATTCCCAGCGATTTGCTCACATCCATTACTGTCATTTACAGTGACTTCAAAATTTCCAGCAGCAAGTTGACCTGCCGTTTGGTCAATCTGAGCCAAGCGATCATTCCATAGATAGGTGAATGGGGGAGTTCCTCCAGTAGTAATCGCTCTCAATCGGCCATTATTGCCTCCAAAACAAGAGACGTTATTTACTACTTCAACATCTAGATCAAAGTTTAGTGGCGTTAAGATTTCAAAATTTACGGTATCGCCACAGCCTAATTCATCATAAACAAAAGCAGTGTAGTTAGCAGCAGCTAAATTTCTAAAGTCATTATTATTTTGAAAATTGCTTCCATCAATCGAATAACTGTAATCTCCAAATCCATTTTCTGGGTTCAAAATGACACTTCCATTCGGTGAACCGTCGCACGAGGTATTGTTTGGTGTTAAATTCGTTTCAATTTCACAATTGATGTATTGACATGATTCTGCACCAATCATTGAGTAACAATCAACTCCTTCAAAATGAGTTCTAATTTGAATGTCTGTAACATCTCCATGATTATAATTTCCAAAACTATATTCAGAATTTGACATTTGAATCCAACCTTGATTGTCTATATTTATTTCGTAAAAATCTGCATCTGTTTCATCTGACCAGTCGATTGTGATTTCACCATTTTCATTACTTTCACAGATAACTGTTGGGCTTGGAGCAGTAAAGAAATCGATATTGATATCATCGGTATTTTTACAATTAAAATTATCGACAGTTTCCACAGAAAGGGTAGTTGGCTCAGATATAGTCACCATTGGGTTAGGACAATTGGTACATGAAACTACTGCTGGGTTACTCCAATTGTAAGTAAAATCAACTTCGTTGATGAAGCTAATCATCCAGCTATTTAAAATGCCAAATTCACCCGCTCCTGCGGCATCAGATACTTCTAAAATCCAATCTCCATTTATTTGCGCTCCAGTTAGGGGCGTCCAATCTCCATTTTGTGGGATATAATCGCCAGTAAAAGGTGCGGTTCCAGTGGTTATTGATTGATTGGCACTTGGTCTAAAACAAGTTTGTCTATAACTACCAGTATCCCCATTATTTTGAGTTAATAACAGTGATTTCCCATTTGGAGAGTGGAGAATTACCTGAATATCAAAGGCATAATCTGTTTCTAAGTCAAAGCAAATCATTTCAATTTGAGTGATAGGATTTGATATGCTAATTGGGTTTAGATGATTAACATTAATAATTGCTTCAAACCCATTCGCAGGTGGATAGTTATCTGTTCCAATTCTTTCATTAGGTAAAGATTCGAACGAAACAGGGAAGCTGGTTGGTTGAGTTGGAGTCACATCCAACTGCACTGCTTGCCCTTCGCAGACCACAGTATCTCTCATCGGATCTATGTAATCTTTGCAAGAGTAACAATCTGGGTGGGTTTGTGGTAAAATATCAAAATTAATTAAGGTATCCCATTTGCATCCAAATTCATCTGTCACTACATAATTATAGGAAACATTACCAGCATTGTTTGGAACAGCAACGATTGAATCTTGGTTTTCCGAAAGGAAAGAAGAATTATCAATCCAATCTGTGGAAACGATATCCGGCGTAAAGGTTTCTAAATCTGGGAAAATCTCTGAATCAAAATTAATGCTCCAGCTAAAAATAAATCCATTGTCTTGTAACCACCAATCCGTCACATTTATGGTCCAACTTCCATTGAGTGGGCAACCAACTAATTTTTCTAAATTTTCAAAGGAATTATAATCGCCTGATGGTAATGTCCCTGAACCTAATAAAGTGAAATTCGTATTTGCATAATTTATCCAAGTATCACGAGTTGCATCAGGCGTCCAACAGTAATCATATCCAACGCCAGGTTGAGGATTTGAAATATCCAAGTCAATTGGTTCTCCCAAAAAAACCATTCCACCTGTATTTCCTGGGTGATTGTGCAATTCAACTTCCGTTCCATTAGGACATTGAATTGAAATACTTAAGTCGCGCATCCACGAATGCTCCATGTTTACGCAGATACTTTCTAAATCTTCTACGCTTTGAAGCGTTTGTCCAGGATCGAAGTTTGAAAATTCAATAGGTGTAGAGTAGGAGATGCCTGTTCCATCTGGCATCGTCAATGAGTCTGAACGAATTCCTCCGGTCTCAAAAGTTCCTTCATTCGAGATAACAGAAATGTCAGAATCAAATCTTAAATCAGTAGATGCGGAAAGGCTTAAAGTGTCTTTAGCGCAGATTTTTGTTTCTAAATTATCATCTATTTTAAATGTAGGCGGAGGAGAGACTCTTACTCTTTGAATAAAATAATTCGAGTTATTACAATCTTCCGAATCTTTTATTTGAAGGCTTACATTGTACCCACCAGGTTCCGTAAAAGTATAGGAAACATCCTGCCCAGTCTGCAAAATTCCTTCTCCGAAAGTCCATGTGAACTCGGAAGTCGCATCAGATTGGGGATAGAATTGACCACTCTGAGGGTAAACTCCTTTTCCTTTAAAATCAACGGTTTGCCCAGGACAGATATCTATCCATCCAGTATCAATCGGAAAGGCGCGCGGATCTGTTGAAACCAATTCAGCTCGAAATAATTGACAACTTTTTACGCATGATATTTTAGCATTCCAACCTTGTTTTTGAATAGAGCTATTGGATTTGAAGGTTACAGTGATGCAGCCTGTCGGGTTTGCACGAGATGCCTGCACGATAAATGGATTCCCTTCAAAAAATTCGTAATGGCCTGCTAAAAGCTTATCGGGATTTGGCACCACATCATCATAAAATTTGAGCGTATCTCCAGTAGCCATGTAAACTCCTGAAAACTCTAATTTGACGTGAGAGCCACTTCCTCCATCACTGCAAATGACTGCCGAAAGGTCTTGGTTTGGCAAATAATCGCCAGTTGAACCACCTTTGTCGGTAAAGAAGCCCTTGCAGGTCGTGATACGACTACCATCCATAGTGAAGGTCTGGCAGAAGGTAGATAAAAACGTGCATACCATAAGGCATACAAAGAGGGTACGTTTTATAAACATACTAATCGATTTTGGGTTTTAAAATCAAATTCAGGACAATGAATCCAGAAAACTGAAATCGGTGGAAAGCTTTACTCTTCTGGTAAAGGCGTTTGACTTGGCAAACAAGCCGAGGAGAGGCCGTGATAATTTTTATACGTTGCGGTAAGAGATGATGACCAATAATCCTACCATTTTTAATATTAACTCAAATTAACATGCGAATTCCGTGTGCATGGCGAATATATGAATATATTTCTGATATCAGGTAGGTGGTTTGAAGGTCATTAACGTTTATTTAATATTAATTATCAAAATAATATATCTTTCAAAAAATCATCTTTCTTTTTGTGATAAATGAATGAATTGTATTTTCGCGTCAAACTATAATAATTTGAAGTCAACTACAGGTATTAAATACATTGGAATAGCGGGAAATATTGGTGCAGGGAAAACAACACTTTGTTCCCAACTTGGTAAACATTTTGATTGGGATGTCCACTATGAATCTACGGATGATAATCCATATTTGAGTGACTTTTACCACGACATGTCAAGATGGTCTTTTAATCTTCAAGTCTATTTTTTGCACAATAGATACAAGCAAGTTTTGAAAATTTTGGAAGGCGACCGAGTTGTAGTACAAGATCGAACCATATATGAAGATGCAAATATTTTTGCTCCCAACCTTCACAAAATGGGACTTATGTCCAAAAGAGATTTTGATAATTATCGAGAGCTTTTTGATTTAATGATCTCGCAGGTTCAAGAGCCAGATCTATTGATCTATTTGAGTGCAAGTGTTTCAACTTTAGTAGAACATATACAAGACAGAGGTAGAGATTATGAAGGCAATATGAGTATCGAATACTTGAAGCGCCTCAACGGTATGTATGAAGAATGGATAGATGGCTACAAGGGCAAGCTATTGGTGATTAAAGTAGATGAATTAGACTTTAAAAACAATCCTGAAGATCTTGGAAAAATTTTGAATCAAGTGCAGGGTGAATTGCATGGCTTGTTTTAGTAGTTGGCGAGCGTAACTATAGCACTATTGGAAAGCCACCTCATTGGTCTCAACTTAAATTAATTAATTGGTTACCCACTCTGAGCGACAGAGAGCCGGAGTTGTTTACAAACTCTGGAATGGTTCAGAATTAAATTGCGTTTCTATGGGCCGTTATTTTTTCCTTCTTCAAACCTACCCTTCAAAGTGAAGAGAAATGGTGAAAGTTCTTGATAATACTTTTTCGATAACGGTCGATTGCTCTAAGTCGTCATCGTAAATT
>CALLVG010000285.1 GCA_938010715.1 uncultured Saprospiraceae bacterium | reverse complement strand
AGAGAGGGATCTGATTATACAGCAGCCATATTTTCTTTTTGTTTGAATGCAGAGAGTATGTCGATTTGGAAAGACGTAGAAGGAGTGATGACTGCCGATCCAAGATTGTTTGATCAGGTTACAAAAATTGACAAATTGAGTTATCGAGAGGCCATTGAGATGACCTATTATGGTGCAAAAGTGATTCACCCAAAAACCATAAAACCGCTTCAAAATAAGAACATTCCTCTTTTTGTAAAATCATACGCAAATCCATCTGCTGATGGCACGATGATTACTTCTGATGTAAATTCAAGCTATCCGCCAATGATAGCAGTTGAAAAAAATCAGGTGATGTTGAATATTTCCACCAAAGATTTTTCCTTTGTTGCAGAGCATCACATGAAGAACATTTTTGAAAAAATAGCTGAGAAAAGATTACAGGTAAATATGATGCAAAATACCGCGATTAGCTTCGATATTTGTGTAAATGATATTGACGATAGAGTTGAGAATTTCGCTGAAGCTATGAAAGAAGATTTTGAAGTTACGATTGAAAAAGGCCTTGAATTGATTACCATTCGTCATTTTCAAAAACCACTGGTCGAAAGTTTGAAACATGGAAAAATTATAATGATGGAGCATCGAATTAGAGAAACGGTGCAGTTGGTGATGAAAGAAATTCCTATGATGGTTCGCAAATAATTTTTATTAAAATGGCAGAATTCCTTCCTGCATTCAAAAAGCAATTTTTTTACTATAAATCATTGATAAACAAGTCATTAGAGCAATTATCTGATGAGCAGATTTTATTTAGAACAGATAAATCAACCAATTCTATAGCCATCATTTTAAATCATTTGGCGGGCAATATGCTTTCTCGTTGGACCAATTTTAGAACAGAAGATGGAGAAAAAGAAGGGCGAAATCGAGATGAAGAATTTGAAGAAAATTTTGGAACAATTGAAGAGTTAAAAGAAAAATGGAATCGAGCTTGGCAAGTCGTTGAAAATGAATTGAGCCAAATCTCAGAAGAGAATATGAACGATATTGTTTACATTCGAAATGGAGGACATACCATTCTTGAAGCCTTTTTTCGTCAATCAAATCATCTCGCGTATCACACAGGGCAAATCGTACATCAAGCGAAATTATTAGAAAAAGAAAACTTTAAAACCTTATCCATTGCTAAAGGAAAGTCCAATGATTTTAATAATAAAAAATTTGGAAAAGGAAGAAGTAAGCGCCATTTTACAAATGATGTGAAGTGAAATTTACCCAAAACCGGTGGATTGTTTAGTTCAAAAGGCTTTAGACTAAAAAGATTTTTTTTACATAAATTTTCCTGAATTATGATAATTCATTTTTCGGACTCATTTTTGAATTTTAGTTTCAATTAAAATAAACTGCTCTATGCCAAGGAAATTAAAAGAACAAACCATCAAAAAATTGATGGTTGCTAATCGAGGTGAAATAGCCATCCGTATTTTTCGCGCCGCTTCCGAAATGAATATTCGGACTGTTGCGATGTACACCTTCGAAGACCGATATTCTCTCCATAGATACAAAGCGGATGAGGCTTATTTGATTGGTGAAAAAGACGATCCGCTCAAGCCATATTTGGACATTCAAGAAATCGTAAAAACGGCCAAAGAAAATGGGGTAGATGCCATCCACCCTGGCTATGGATTTTTGTCTGAAAATGAAAAGTTTGCAGAGGCCTGTATCGAAGCGGGCATCATTTGGATTGGTCCAACTCCTCAAACCATGCGGGATTTAGGAAACAAAATTTTAGCAAAAAAAGCGGCAATTGCATCGGGTGTTCCTATCGTTCCGGCGAGTAAAGGTGCGATTGAAAAAATTGGCGATTTAAAGAAAATTGCAAAGTCAGTTGGCTATCCAGTTATGCTCAAAGCAGCAACAGGTGGCGGTGGTCGAGGGATGCGTGTAGTGCGATCGGAAAAGGAAGTGGAATCCGCTTTTAAAGAAGCTTCAGGAGAGGCGCAAACGGCCTTTGGAAATCCAGCAGTTTTTGTTGAAAAATATATCGAAGATCCAAAGCATTTAGAGGTTCAAATATTAGGGGATAACTATGGAAATATGGTTCATCTTTTTGAAAGAGATTGTTCTGTTCAGCGCCGATTTCAGAAGGTGGTTGAAATGGCTCCGTCCATTTCTCTAATGCAAAAAACCAGAGATGATCTTTATAAATATGCTTTAGCAATTTGTAAACACATCGGCTACTCTAATGCCGGAACTGTTGAGTTTTTAGTTGATAAAGAGGAGAATATATATTTTATTGAAGTTAATACGAGAATACAAGTTGAGCATACGATTACAGAAGTTATTACTGGAATTGATATTGTAAAACGACAAATTCTCATCGCTCAGGGTGTTTCTTTGAAAGATAAAAGAATTGGTTTAGGCAGCCAAAAAGACATCAGTTATAGAGGTGTGGCAGTTCAATGTAGAATCACCACCGAAGACCCTGCGGAGAATTTTAAACCTGATTATGGAAGGTTGGTAGCGTATAGATCTGCGAGTGGTTTTGGTATCAGATTAGATGCAGGAAGTGCCTATTCGGGAGCGACAATTTCTCCGTTTTTTGATAGCATGTTAGTGAAGGTTACGGCATGGGGAATGACGCTCGATGATGCTTCCAATCGTTTGCATAGAGCTTTGCGGGAGTTTAGAATTAGAGGCGTAAAGTCCAACGTAGGATTTTTGTTGAATTTATTAAATGATAAGAATTTTAGAGAAGGAAATATTACCGTAAATTATATCGGTAATAATCCTGAATTGATGCTTCAACCAAACTGGAGAGATCGAGGAACGAAGTTAGTCAACTATCTCGGTGAAATCATTACCAACGGTCACCCTGATATCAAAGCTGTCAATCCAAATGTGGTTTTTAAAGAACCAATTGTTCCACCTTCAAAACACATAGAAAACTTCCCCAAAGGCACGAAACAAAAACTGGAAAGTTTAGGTGCTGAGAAGTTTTCAAAATGGGTGAGAAGCAACTCGAAAATCATGTACACCGATACGACTTTTCGAGATGCACACCAATCACTTTTGGCAACTCGCGTGCGAACTTATGACATGGTGGAAGTTGCCGAGAGTTTCGCAAAACATCACGGAGCTGATTTGTTTTCAATGGAAGTTTGGGGTGGAGCGACTTTCGATGTTGCCCTTCGATTTTTGAAAGAAGACCCATGGAGAAGATTGCAAAAGTTAAGAGAAGCAATTCCAAACACTTTATTTCAAATGCTTTTGAGAGGATCGAATGCAGTTGGTTATAAAGCATATCCCGATAATTTAATAGAAAAATTCATTGAAGAAAGTTCGAAAAATGGAATCGATGTTTTCCGAATTTTCGATTCTTTGAATTGGATGGAAGCGATGAAAACAAGCATCCGTGCCGTTCGTGAACGGACGAATGGATTGGCCGAAGTTTGTCTCTGTTACACTGGTGATGTTTTGACAGACGAAAAATTCAACCTCAAATATTACCTCGATCTGGCGAGGCAGGCAGAAGATGAAGGTGCGCACATCATTGCCATAAAAGACATGGCTGGTTTGCTAAAACCGTTGTCTGCTGAATACTTAATTAAGAATTTGAGAAAAGCTGTGGACTTGCCTGTTCATTTGCATACACATGATACTTCTTCGATTCAATCTGCGACTTATTTGAAATCTATAGATGCAGGCATCGATGTGATTGATGTGGCAATTAGTTCTTTATCAGGTTTGACTTCTCAGCCGAATTTCAACTCAGTTGTTGGAATGATGGAAGGACATAAGCGCAATCGGCCTATTGATTTAAAATCATTAAATAAATTTTCAAATTATTGGGAACGCGTTCGTCAATATTATTATCCATTCGAAACGGAATTGAAAGCAGGAACGGCAGAAGTGTACGAACATGAAATTCCAGGTGGTCAATATTCAAACTTAAGACCACAGGCAAGAGGCTTAGGGTTGGAAGATCAATTTGAAACAATCAAAGAAAATTATGAAGCCGTTAATAAGGAATTATTGGGCGGAATGGTCAAAGTGACGCCCTCTTCAAAAGTGGTAGGTGATATGGCTATGTTCCTGACTGCCAATGGTTTAACGGTAAAAGATGTTCAGGAAAAAGGCGAAACATTGGCCTTCCCAGATTCAATGATTTCATTAATGAAAGGGGAGTTGGGACAACGAGCAGAAGGATGGCCTCCAGTTTTTCAAAAAATGGTTTTAAAAAATCAAAAGCCATTTACCAACAAGCCAAATGCACACCTCGAACCAGTAGATTTTGATAAAGAATATTTACTTTTTCAAGAGGAATTTCCGAACTCTTGGAGGTTCACTGACTTTTTGAGTTATAAATTATATCCAAAAGTTTTCCGTGATTTTTATGAGCATACGCAAATGTACGGGAATACTTCAAGGCTCCCAACCGGCCCGTTTTATTATGGGATGAAACCGAATGAAGAGGTCGCATTTTCCATTAGTAAAGGAAAAACTATCATGGTGAGTTATATGAATTCCAACGAACCACGTCTCGAAACTGGAACGCGTTTGGTCATTTTTAGATTGAATGGTTCGATTCGATCTGTTGTAGTCAAGGATAATTCGATTACCACAAATTTTGTTGCTAACAAAAAAGCTGTTGAACCAAATGAAATCGGTTCTCCATTGCAAGGAAGTCTTGCAACGGTTGTTGTCAAGGTCGGCGACAAAGTAAAAGTCAATGATCCTCTTTTCATTATTGAAGCCATGAAAATGGAATCGACCATTACAGCGCCTTTTGATGGGGTAGTGGAGCAGGTTCATTTGTCCAATAAAACGATGGTCGCGCAAGATGATTTGGTGGTGACTTTAAAAAAGAAATAAAATAAAAGAGTGCTTTCCGCTCCGTAGGAATGGTATCTAATTTTGCCGTAGTGGATACGGAGCGGAAAGACTCTTTTAAATACAATCTGCAAAGATGTTGCATCTACGGAACAATAGAATTTTATACCCTAAATCTGTTACACTTTAAATATGAACTTTCATAATTAATTAAAATTTATTTAAAAATTTTAATATTAGTATAAAAATTATACCTTCGTCTTCCTTAAAATAAAAAGGATCCCCCACACTTACCCAGAGAGCGGTTTGTACAGTTTAGCAGCTTTTAAAGCTAGATTTTCGTACGGACGCACCCAATTAGTTTTAAAAATTATTGGATTAAGAGAGTAGTCTCCTCCGAAGCATTTTATCATATAAAATGAAGGTATTTCTCATGGGGAAAGCACAATCACTTTGGAACGGTTTTGGCAGCAAAAAGGAGTTAAACGAATCGAAATCTCACTCCTGTTTTAGTCGACTTGTATCGATTTTATTTAAAAACGGTCATAGCCAAAACGTTTCGATGTTTAGAAGAGAACGAATTTATCTGGGAATGATTTTAATGTTTTGCACCTTTCATTTGATTGGGCAAAACAACCTGTCTATTACTTATCAGGGTGAATATGGAGTAGCAACTAACCTTAATATCTGCGGAGCACCAGATACCATTTCCGCTCAAATAACACTTGAGGGAGGGAACAACACCCCTCGCACCAATATAGAATCAATTTTACATTTGTTTGATGGAGTAGAATTTCTTGAATTAGTACCTGGTACTACTTCAGGAGTAAACTTGATCAATGCAACTGATCCAAACAATCCAGTTTTTCAGATTCCGGATTTGTCTCCAAATGGATTGAATGAAGTAGAATTGATTTTGGCTGTTCGGTCAACTTGTGCGTTTTTAGACACCTTGGCCATCAACGAGCAAGCATTGGTTTTGGATGAGTGGGAATTCAATTATAATTTAGGAATCCAGCAATTAAGTGAAATTGATAAGTCAATTGAATATCGAGATGCCTTTCTTATTCCCTTTTTCACCTTAGAGTTAGAACCAAGAAATGACTTGATTGGAGTGGGTGATTGTTTTAATAGAAACATAAAAGTGACCAATACCTCTTTGAAATCTAATGTTTCAAAGTTGACTTATGAAATTACGCAAGAGATAGGTGTTGCGATTGACGATATTTTGATAAACGGAAATTCCGTTCCTTTTTCTATGACAAATATCAACGCCTTCACTAATAAAATTACAATTGAGTTAGATAGTACTAACTTTCAGACCAATACAAATTTGGCTGGTGGAGCATCCAATGGTGATGGCTTTTTTGATGCAGATGAAAGTTTATTGATAACGGAGGTGCTTTGTTTGCAAAGTTGCTCACTTCCACGAAGTAGTGATCATGTTGTTTCGTGGGGATGCGATGGAGCGGTTTGTGATGAGGCAAAAATTGTTGATTTTATCAATATCGGTTCAGGTACTCCTTTTCCTCAAATTCGTAGGATTGCTGAAACGGATGCTGGTTATTGTGCTTCTGGATCTACTACCATTGAAGTTAGAAACGACGGTGCGCAGGTTGATCCAGGCTTTGGTTCAATGCTTAATGTAGCCGCTGGAATTGGTTTGACAGGAAGTTTTGATTTGACTTCAAATGGATATGCAATAACTGGTATGAGCGTAGCTGGAATCAATATTCCAAATTTTACAACAATCAATCAACTGAATGATAATCCACTTTTTGCAACAGACCCCGATGGATTTGGAGGATTGGATGATGTGGATGGCGATGGCTTTTTCGATGACTTGCCGATTGGTCAAAGTTTCGAAATAACGGCTCAATTTGATTTTGACTGTTCTTTAGGTTCAGTGATTAGTCATCCTGATAGTTGTTTCAATAATTTTTCTACCAGTTTTAATGGACGGGTAACTTATTCAGATTTTTGTCAAAATCAGGATACCCGTTTGTTTAGCAGTTATTACCGGCCGACACATTCTAATACGGGTTTTGAAAATTATACTGACCCAGATGCATACATGGACGGTGAAACATTTTTCGTTTATCACAACGAAGATCGAGGGGTAAGAAGTTTTAATTATGATTGTCCAAGTGGAGGAGAAATTTATATTAAAGTAGTATTGCCACCAGGAGTAACCATTAATACCAACCAAACAGCTTTATTGAAAAATGAACTCTCTGCTTTGATTTTGGCGGGGACAAATCAAATAGGGGACACAACCGAATTGGTTTTCAACGGACCACTTTTGAATTTTTTAAGTGGTGGGTACAATTTGGCTTTGGCACTCGAAGCAGACTGTAACGCTGAGTTAGGTGCGACCAATTTTCCAATCACTTTTGGGTATCGTTGTGTGGATTGTGATTGTAGCCATATTTGGTATTGCGATGATTTGCAAGGGCCATGGTTACATTCGACAAATCCACCTTGTCCAGATGCGGCTTTGGTTGATTGTCCAACAGGAATACAAACCACTTCTTTTGATGTAAATCGAACCACTTTTGGTTTTACAGATATTGATTATACGGTTCCTTTTCCAGAGCAAGATGCCAATAAAAAAGTAGCCATTGCTTGTGATTCTGTAGAAATGAACATTGTAAGTTTCGTTGGAGACAATCCAATTTCCACAGGACTTGGGGTTGTGATTGGTTACAGTAATGCAGATTTCTCTGACAGCCTTAACCAAATTTTTATTTTTGGAAATGGAGAAGTTGAGTTTGTAACTGCCGGTGGAACACAAACTTGTCCAATCACTTCTGCTGATTTGAATGTAATTGCAGTTGGGAAAGACAAAGAATTAAGATTTGATTTTTCAAACTGTTTGCAAAGTTTGGGATTGACTTTACAACCAAATGATTCAATAAAGTTTTCAGGTAATTTTGGTATCAATCCAGATGGGCCGATCTCATTTCAGTTTAGAAGAGTACCGAATTTCAGAGCCTATGGTTATCAATTAAATAATGGTCAAATTGAGTATTGTGATCAGTTTGGTGAAAACTTTACACTTGGTAAATCGAATTCAATTTTTGATTTTCCCAATAATTTAGATTTTCCAACAGGATGTGAGGAGGGAAAATTAGAATACCGATTAGTCACTATTAATAATGGTTTCTCAGATTTCTTTGGAAATGAGTTGAGACCATCTACTAAAATTGATTCCGTAATTTTTGATTTTGAGCCATCTGTTTTTGATGTTTTTAACAATGGAACTGTGGAGGTTTTAGTACCTGGTCACCCTGTACATGGAAATAATTATTTTCCAATTAGGCCTCTTTCTGATTTTCCGAATGGAAGATACGTCGCTGTTTTTGATACTTTAAATTATGTGCCAGCACTGAATAATGTAACTTCCTCAGTTTTTAATATCCGTGTAAATCTAACACCCACTTGTCGGTCTTTTGCGGGGAGTGAAAATGGAAATCGTTTCTATCGTTTTTATTCAAAAATGACTTTTACGGATAGGTATTATGCAACATCAATCGGGGATGGAAGCTGTGCAAATGTTCGAAACGAAGAGATTGAGCAAGAAGTAGAATATTCAAATCCGCCACTTTTAAATCTTTCGCCAACTAGTAATGCGAATTTTGTTTTGTTGGGCGATACTGCTGTTTGGAGAATTCAGATTTGTAATGATGCAGCAGAAGCAGATGCAGGTCTGACTTGGTTAGCTATCGAAAATCCAGACAATGCAATTGAAGTAGTAAAAATGACTGACATCACTGACCCAAATAATTTTATGGGTTTGAATATTCAAAGATATGGTGACAATTATTTCGCTTTTGCGAATGGATTGAAACGATCAAGCGGTGGAAATCCATTTACAGAAACTTGTAATTTGATTGAAATCAAAGCATTAGTTCAAGTGTGTGGAACCTCATTGATGACTGCCAGAACTGGTTGGAGTTGCGAACCCTATCGAGAACCAAATTGGAATCCAGATTTATATGATCCATGTTCTGATGAGACTTTTCCAATAAGTGTCTCTACTCGTGACCCACGTTTGGATGCGGATGTTTCTGTTCAAAATTCAGCAGCTGGGGATTTATGCGATACTAATTCCATTTCTATTGTTTTAAAAAATGTGGATCTAGGAGCGGTTTTCGATTTGCAAACTGTGATTACCTTGCCTCCTTTTGGAGCAACATTGGTTCCTGGAAGTGTAGAAGTTTCATATCCGCCTGGGGCGCCTTTTGTTCCTGCGACTGCAGATCCAGTTTTTCAAATGGCTAACAATCGAGGTGTCGATTATCTGTACGATGGTTTTGGAGATTTGAACACTTACCTTTTCAATGAAGGTTTGCAAGGTTTCAATTCCGTAAATCCGAGTGATTCCAATCAAGTTGAAATTCGATATAAATTTGTGACGGACTGTGATTTCTTGAGTGGGAGTTTGGCCTTCTTTAGTTTCCAAGGTCAGAAAGGATGTCAAGAGCCGAGTAATTTTGAGGCTGGAGAATCCTTCCCGATTTATATCAATGGCGCTGCTCCAAATCCGAATAAATTCTTCGATATTAATTTTGCGCCAGGAACTGTTTTGTCTTCAAATAATTCAACTTTAAGAATTGTAGCCTCTAATTTGACGACCACACCTTCGGATGCAAATGATAAAATTAGATTCGTATTACCTCCAGGAGTAACTTATCAAACTGGTTCTTCTGTCGCTGTTCAACCAACAAATTGGATTTCTGGAGAACCAGATGTGCAAACGATAAATGGAGTTGATATTTTGTTTTGGTCATTACCAACTGGACTTCAATTTAATGAAGAAGCAATACTGCAATTGTCATTAAATACGCCAACTTATACTTGTAATGCTGCGGGTGAAAGGGTTAAATTGAGCACAGTTATTTCTTCAAATTTGACTTGTTCTTCAACGAATATGGATTGTGAAATATTCACGATTAACTCTGTAAACGGAGATGACTTTATCACTTTACCAGTTGGAGAAACATTGACTTTGAATAATTTTCAAATTGAAAGTTACTGTACTTCGAACAATCAAGAAGAAGTTCATTTTGGTTTAGAATTATTGAGCTCAGGGTTTGATTTTGCTGGACAACAGGTCAATGTAAATTTCTTTTCAGATAGAAACAGAAATAATCAATATGATGTTGGAGAATTGGTCGCATTTGAACAAGCCAATGTTCCAAATTCAGGAAACTCATGGTTTTATCAAGATACGGTCAACTTTGCGATTGATGACATTTGTGCAATTGGTATTTTTGTAACAGACGATGTACTTTCAATATGTGATACATTTTTTACAATTTTACCAACTCCAACTTTGATCAATGCAGGTGATGACCTCATTCTTTGTGGAGCGGATGCAATTTTAAATGGAACTTTAGGAAATAGTAACTGTCAGTTGCCAAACTATATTTTCAATTGGGAAGCAATTGCTCCAGCTGACAATTCAATGCTTTCGGCTACGGATATTTTAAATCCAACTATTTCAGTTTCAAATAATAATGGATTTCAAAATTTACAATTCGTATTAAGAACAGATAGGGGAGGATGTGCCCTAACAACAGATACTGTATCTGTTACGATTGGAAATTCAATTTCAGTTGATATCGCATCTCCAGTGACTATTCCAATTGGAGGTTCGGCAGCTTTGAATCCAATAGTCAATGGAGGAATTGCTCCGATAACTTATGATTGGTCTCCAACATCTGGACTCAATAATTCAAATTCAATAAATCCAACAGCAAACCCAACGGTTGATACTCGGTATGTTTTATTTGTAACGGATTCATTAGGATGCCAAGATTCAACCTTTGTTGATGTTTTTGTTAGAAATCCAATTGATGCGATGGTAAGTTTTGCAGACACTTCGATTTGTTTGGGAGAAACGGTTCAGATATTCGCAAGTGGAGGAACAGATTATCAATGGATTCCGATGTTAAATAATCCTTCACCTGGTACTTTAGATAGATTGGATATTCCAAATCCAACTTTTTCAAGTGGTATAGCACAAGGTGTTTATAGTTTTGAATTAATTGTTTCCGATGCATCTTTTCCTGGGAATCAAGATACGGCCATTGTAATTATTAGAGTGTCAGAATCACCTGTTGCAAATGCAGGACGTGATTTTTTTGTTTGTAACAATGAAGCTGCAAATCTGAATGGTTCTGCAACGGGTGGCTCAGGAAATTATACTTACACATGGTCTTCGAATCTATCTGGCTCGAATCCATCGATAAATATTTCAAACACAACTTTATACACTTTAACGGTTACTGATGGTAACGGCTGTGAATCTATAGATGATGTTTTAGTAACTGTAAAGGACTGTGATTGTGAATATGCGGAGGTTGCAAATATTTCAATACAAAATGCAACCTGTGGTAATTTTGATGGTTCTGCAAAAATAGAAATCACTGGAAACATCAATGATTACAATTTTGATTGGGCTCCAAATACTGGAACTAATATTTCTAAAAATCATAAAACGGGACTTTCTTACGGTGGCTATATTGTTAGAATTACGCACACAAGAAATTCTAATTGTTCTGTAGATATACCCCTTTTTATTTCAACTCAAAATGGACCAACGGCAACCGTTCAAACAACTCCAGCGACTTGTGACGAAGCGGATGGAACAGCGGCTTTGAATCCAACAAATTATATTTTTGAATGGCAAGATGGGAATCAAGATGCAACAAGAACTGACCTTCCAGCAGGTGACTATTTCGTTACATTAACTGATCCGAATAATATTGATTGTTCAAATGTTATGATTGTAAACGTTCCTCTAAATAATCCATTAGCAGCAAATGTCAATGTAAATTCGCAGCCAGATTGTGGCCAAAGAAATGGTAGCGTGACGCTTCAAGTTTCAGGAGGAAGTGGACAATATTCCTATTCATGGCCAAGTGGTACTACCACACAAACTGGATTAGCTGCTGGAATTCATACAGTTACGATTACGGATTTGTCGAGTACTGGATGTTCGATTCCTTCTATTTTCGTTTTGACAGATAATGTACCTCCTGCTAACGTTTTAATTTCAAATACAAACAATGTTTCTTGCCGAAACGGCAATGATGGTAGCGTTGATTTCAATATTAATTTCGACCCTAATTTTACTGCTCCTGCAGATACCATAATCTCAAATGGATTTCAAAATTTCCAAAATGGCAGTTTGCCAGTTGGTGATTTCTGTTTAGAAATTTTGGATGGGAATGGTTGTGTTGCTGGTGGTGACTGTTTTACGATTAGTAAACCAGATTCAATTGTAGTAATTGCAAATACCATCAATGCCTGTTCTGGAGGTGGAGCGATTGATTTAGAAATAACAGGAGGGGTTGCTCCATTCAGTTTTGATTGGGCAGACATCAATAATCCTAACGAACCAGAAGATAGAGTTAACTTAACAACGGGTAATTATTCAGTCGTTATCAATGATGCAGTTGGGTGTAGTATGACTGCTGATTTTTCAGTTGGTGATTGCGAACCTTGTGGATTTTTCACTTCAAAAGATACTTTTTATTATCAAGCTAATAATTGTAATTCAGGAGCTGAATTATGTCTTTCAACTGATTTTGCAACAGCAAGTCAATTGGAAATTTATGACAACAATGTATTGAACACTCGTATGCTTTTGCCATGCGATGTTGATTCTGCATTCCTTTATTCATTTGCGAATTTATATGGTCAAGGAACCCTCGGGCCTTACTTAATTGAGAGTTGGATAATTAATGGAAACTCAGTAGGAGGTGCTTTCAATGACTTTCTTGATTTAGAAAATGTAATGAATCAACTCGATCCTGGAGGTAATTGGAGATACGAAGCAACCAGTCAATCTTTTATTGGAGGAAATTCTAACAATAATTATGGAATGTTAATCGCCTCTGATATTGCACTTGGTGTTCGTTCGCAACATCCGCCAGTTTCTACTTTTCCAGCAAATGGCTATTCAATTGGAATGAATGTCGGCGCTCATGAAATTGTGATTGTAAATCCAACAGAAGGTTGTGCCGATACTTTGTTTGCCAATGTAATTTGCACCAATCCCGATACCCTTCGGGTAGATTTGGAATGGCAAGGAATGGATACACTTTGCTTTTCAGGTGATGAATTGATTGGAAATATTTCTTCTATATACAATGATTGTCCAGATGGTACTTATGTAGATTACGTGTTGCAAAATGATAGCTGTATAATAATTACTGGTTTTGATGAAGGCCAAGAATTGGCTTGTATCGTCGTTTGTGATTCTTTGGATATTTGTGATACAACATTTGTAATCATAAATGTATTGCCTGAACCTCAATCTCCTAAAGTGATCACAGATACTATTGGCCTTAACCAATCGGTCACGGTTTGTTGTGATACCTCTCAAATTAGATTAGATGATGATATTGTTTCTATAACTAATATTTGTACTGATTCGTCTGGCATGTTTGTAGATTTTCAATTGGATACCATAAATAATTGTATCACTTATACTGGATTAGATATTGGAACGGAGATGGCTTGTGTTGAGTTTTGTGATGTAACAGGTGAATGTGACACTGTTACCTTTATTATTACAGTTAGAAATGCGGAAATTATTATGGATACCATTTTCCTTAACTATGATACTGCGAGCTATTGTTTTCAATTAGATTCTAACTTGCAAATAGATTCGCTGTACGATGATTGTGCCGAATCAAACGGGACGGATGTAATCTTTTCAATTGATTCGAGTCTATTGTGTGTTGCTTATTATGGAATCAATATAGGAGTTGATACCTCCTGTTTGGTATTGGTAGATTCAAATGGAATCGAACATCAATATACCTTTATCATTACGGTAGTGACTCCAATTCCAGAGACGATTTGCCATACTTTATTCTTGGGTCAAGACAGTACCATTTGTCTTGATACAACTGAAATAATGAGGGGGTTTGAGTCAATTGTAGATTTTTGCGCTCCACCAAATAGAGATACCGTTGGGATAATTTATGATTCTTTTGAAGGTTGTTTCAACGCTACTGGTTTAATGATTGGAAGAGATACTGCTTGCTTTGTTGGGTGTGATGACCGAGGGATATGCGATACAACTTATTTCTGTTTTGATGTAATAAATTTCTTAGATGGCCCAACTGCCAATATTGATTGTGATACAACCGATAAGGACGTGCCATTAGTTATTGACGTCGGTAATAATGATATCCGATTAGGAAATACGGGTTGCCCAACGATAGTTCAACAGCCACAAGGTGGAACAGCTATTGTCAATCCAGATTGTACCATTACCTACTTACAAACTCGTGATTTCTGTGATAGTGAAGAT
>CALLVG010000284.1 GCA_938010715.1 uncultured Saprospiraceae bacterium | reverse complement strand
TCAGAACTTTTGATGAGCATTTGAATTTCTTCGTTTCAAATCAGAAATTTGAAAAAGGAAATCAGGTAGAAGTTGAATTTACGTCTAATAATTTTGATGAAATATTAGGCTACCAATCTACGATTCATTTTGATGAAAAAGTATTAGAATTAGCTGACATCATTTCTGGAAACGCTATTTCTGAGAAAGATTTTGGAATGACCTTTTTAGATAAAGGAATCCTGACAACAAGTTGGCACTCACCTGCTGAGAAGAGTTTCGATTCTGGCGAAGTACTATTTACCCTTGTTTTCAATACAAAAGAAATAGGGGAAGTTGCTTCTTCAATTTGGATGGACGGAAGTTTGACAGCAGCAGAGGCGTATCAAAAAGACGGAAACCCATTAGGTGTAAAATTGGAATTGAACAATGCTTTAGAGGACGCAGAAGTTCAACTTTTCCAAAACGAACCGAATCCATTTAGCAATCAAACAGTGATTAAATTCTTCTTGCCAAAAGCGTCAGAAGCAATCATTACCATCACTGATGTTTCTGGAAAAGTAGTTCGAACGATTAAGCATAGATACGAAGCAGGCATGAATCAGGAAATACTTAACAAAGGTGATTTGCCTTCACAAAGTGTTTTCTACTATCGCATGCAAACCGAAGACTTCATAGGAGTGAAAAAGATGCTCCTAATAGAATAGACTTACTTATTAGCAAATTATAATCAACTCGGGGATTGAGCTCCCCATCGTACTTTTATAATCCCATAGATTGGAGGTTGACGACTACTTTTAGTCGTCAACACTCCGATTTTTTTCTCGCGCTTAGATACTTTTAAATCAACAAACAACACTGTGAAACACAAAGAATAACTATTTGGAAAGCGGGATGATAATTTTTATCATTTTGGTAACCCCTCCTTTGCGAGGGGTTTCTTTTTTTTAGAATCTAAAATACAGACCGTTTAGGAACGATAAAATAACAAGTAGTCATTTTTGAGTGGTAGTTTTTCGATTATTCTTCGTTGCGAAAAAGCTCATTTATGCTCGATAAACTCCCTTTCCCAAGCCTCGACTAATCAAAAAATTGCGAACTAAAAAGAATTAACTACTTATTTTTCTACCGTTCCATAGTGATGATTAGCACGTCGATTTCAAAGGCTAATTTTTACTTAAAAACGAAAAATTATTATATCAAATCAAGTACAGTAGCGAATATTCGCTAAAAAAATAATAATTCTCTCTAACCAATAAAATTTATCTGTATATTGAGGTTTCTACTGTAAAAAGTAGAAACCTTTTTTGTTGTTTTATAGCCGCAAATATCCGTTCTCTCTAAAAAAAAATACTTTGGAATCAACTTCCAAAACAAAACGAATTTATGAGCCAAAATATACACTCCACCATCCTTGGTACGGGTCATTACCTACCCAATAAGGTCGTTAAAGGATCTGACTTTCTCAACCATAGTTTTCTCAACAAAAGAGGCGAAACATTTGATATTGGAAATGATGTGATCATTGAAAAATTCTTCGGTATCACTGGTATTGCCGAACGACGATACGCCGATGACAATCAAGTTGCATCTGACCTCGGATTTTTAGCATCTGAAAGAGCAATTGAAGATGCAAAAATTGATAAAGAAGAACTCGACTACATCATCGTTGCGCATAATTTTGGAGATGTAAAAAAAGGAAATGTTCGAGTAGATTGTATGCCGACCTTGGCATCAAGAATCAAACAAAAACTTCAAATCGAAAATCCATATTGCGTCGCTTATGATTTGCCATTTGGATGCCCTGGCTGGGTAGAAGCGATGATTCAAGCTAATTATTACATCAAGTCTGGAGATGCTAAAAAGATATTGGTTGTTGGTACAGAAACGCTTTCGAGGGTCGTCGATCCACATGATCGAGACAGTATGATTTATGCAGACGGAGCGGGTGCTACCGTTCTTGGTGCAACAGATTCTGACGATGGTATCATTGCTCACATGACTCGTTCGGACACTATCGAACATGCTAAATTGTTGTGGATGGGCGAGTCCTACAAAGAAGGATTTGGTGATGATATTTTTATTAAAATGGAAGGTCGAAAACTCTATAATTACGCACTCACCCACGTTCCTCCTTTAGTAAAAAAGTGTATTGAAAAAGCCGGAATTGAAGTCACGGACGTAAAAAAAGTTCTCATTCATCAAGCCAACGAAAAGATGGATGAGGCCATGCTTCAACGCCTTTTCAAATCATACGGAATCAAAGAAGTACCTGAAGGCATCATGCCCATGATTATCGAGAAAATGGGAAATAATTCAGTCGCAACCGTTCCAGTTCTTTTGGATAAAATCATGAGAGGAGAGCTTAAAAAGCACAATATCAATAAAGGAGATTATATCATTTTAGCATCAGTTGGAGCAGGAATGAATTGTAATGCGATAGTCTATAAAGCATAAGTATTTGGATAGTACTGTTTTTTATAAAGTCCGTTGTACTTTCGCGATTGTAACAAAACTCGCT
>CALLVG010000283.1 GCA_938010715.1 uncultured Saprospiraceae bacterium | reverse complement strand
TGTTTCCTGACGTAACCGCTTGCATAAATTCGTCGTCAATACGAACAGATACATTAGCGCCAGTTACTTTTCCAACCGTCATTTTAGCATCAATAAAATCTTCTGCATCAGGGTGTTTACTGGAAATACTTAGCATCAATGCACCACGACGGCCATCTTGAGCGACTTCTCTGGTACTATTTGAATAACGCTCCATAAAAGGAACAACACCAGTAGAAGAAAGAGCGGAATTCATCACTGGACTTCCCTTAGGTCGGATGTGTGATAAATCATGACCAACACCTCCA
This sequence comes from uncultured Saprospiraceae bacterium, assembly GCA_938010715.1. Lineage (GTDB taxonomy): Bacteria > Bacteroidota > Bacteroidia > Chitinophagales > Saprospiraceae > JAGQWW01. The sequence goes on along the minus strand of CALLVG010000283.1, from coordinate 28,839 downwards.
CGTCTTTTCATCAATTGTACTTGCTCTTCGTCAGTTCTGATAATTCCAGCATAGGAATCGGCATCATTTCCAATTACAAAACAATTTGATAGGGAGGAGATTTGTAGGTCGTTACCAATACCAGCCATTGGGCTTCCTTGAGGAACAATGTAGTTGAAGTTTTTGAGCAAATCATAAACCTCTTTTTCTGACATCGGATTTTTATACTTCTTCTCAATGCGAGCAACCTCTTTAGAGATTCTCTTATGCATTTGATCCGGGTTCGACTCGTAGATATTTCCGAAAGAATCTTTCAGTGCATATTTGTTGACCCAAACATTAGCAGCTAATTCATCTCCATTGAAATACTTTGTAGATTCTTTGACCGCTTCATCGAAGGTGTACGTTTTTCTTTTGAGTTGTTTTTTCGTTTTGGACGTCCCAATGATAGTTGGTTCCATAGTTAAATGAAATTTAAAGGATTCAGTAAATTATTTGATAAATGACATAACACATTAGTGTAATGCTTATGCATTTCATTTATCCTGCTAAGTTTATTTGTTGAACAATTCCTGCGATATAGGATACGGACGGTTTAAAGGTCAAGTTTCCCTCATAGTATTCGCATTTATCCGAGGATAAAAATAACAATTATTAGGCTTCAAAATCCTCATAGTTTTCCACAAAATGTGGAAAACCGCAATAAGTAATTGATTGTCAATGGTTTATGTAAAATCAAAACTTTTCCACAGTGTTGATAACTAATTGTGGAAAGTAATCTGCCTATTTTTTAAACATTTTATAACTGGTTGAGAATCAATTAAAAGAGACGCTTTCTTTGGAAATACCAGATGAGAACAATACTCACGACAATAGAAAAGACAAAAATGAAAATCCATGAGTAGGCCGAATCTGAAAAGGGAAGCGGGATGTTCATGCCGTAAAAACTTGCAAACAAGGTAGGCACCATCAATACAATTGTAATGAGTGTTAATTGCTTCATTACATGTGTAAGATTATTCGAAATAATGGAACTGTAGGCATCCATTGTTCCATTTAATATATTGGTATAAATATTTGCCATTTCAAGTGCTTGAGCATTATCAATAATGATGTCCTCAAATAGGTCAGTTAAGCCTTCATTATTTCTTATTTTTAAAAAGTCAACTCGTTTTATTTTCATTTTTAAAAGTTCATTAGAACTTAATGAATTTACAAAATAGACCAAACTTTTTTCAATGCTCAATAATTGACGCAACTCCTGATTTCTACTGGAGTCCAAGAGTTCTTTTTCGATTTGTCCACGTTTTAAATTAAGGCGTTTTAGGGCAGAAAGAAATCTGTAAACATTTTGTTCTAAAATCTGTAAAACGAACTCTGATTCTTCAATTTCATTATTGAACGATCTAATTTTTCCATCTATAAATAACTTTAAAACAGGAGACTCAAAAGGCGAAATTGTAATGATGTTTTCTGGTGTTAAAATAATTCCAATAGGAGCAGTAGTGTACAATGGTTCATTTACGGTTCCTTTTTCGTTTAAAATTGGCGTGTTGACTAAAATTAATTTCACATCTTCCTCAACTTCATATCGAGATCTTTCATCTATATCAAGTGAATCGGTTAAGAAATCTAATGGAATTTGGAATTGTTCAGCATAGGTTTCCAATTCCTCGATAGAAAACGGAGGGGTAATATTGACCCAACAGCCTGACTTAGGAGTTTCTAACTCTTTAAGTTTCTTTCCTTCTTTGAAATAATAACTAACCATCTCCAAAAATCTATTTTAAAAACCGAAAGGCAATTTTAGCACCTTTAAAACATAAGAACACTAAAAACCTCAATTAATTTTAAAATGACCGATGGTTTCTTCAAATTTACATTTGAAATAACCAAACTATTTAAAAGACTTTATTCTAAATAACTTAAATCATAAAAATAAAATCTGCATGAGAGTATTTTATATTTTTCTACTTTTTCTACTACCCTCAATCGTTATTTGCCAAATTGATGCGGGCTTAGCAGAAGCATTCCAAACAACCCTTGATGAAAAAAGAATGGAATTGAATGCCAAAGGGTTAGGGGCAGCAATCGTTGTACCTACTGGTGAGATTTGGGAGGGTGTTTCAGGAGTGAGTGGCGCTGGAACGAATTTGACAACTGAGTTTACTTTTGGAGTCGGTAGTGTGACGAAAACATTAACTGCAGCGGTTCTCGCTGAGTTGCATGTTGAAGGTGTCCTTTCACTTGACGATCCTTTATCCAAATGGCTGCCGACCTACCAAAACGTGGATAGTACTGCAACTATCCGTCAATGCCTAAATCATACATCTGGTATTTTTGATTATCGAGCAGATACAGTCTTATTTGAAACGGTTTTAGGAAATTCTGAAAAAATATGGACTCCGGAAGAAATTTTAGCAACATTTGTCCATGCTCCAAATTTTGCCCCTGGGCAAGGTTGGAGTTATTCGAATACAAATTATACTCTTGCTGGGATGGTAATCAAAGCTGCAACTGGTAAGGAGTATTATGAATTATTCAAAGAGAAATTTTTTGATCCGTTGGAAATGACCACAACTATTACTGCTCCTTTTCAACAAGGAATTAATCCGTTAGCTGATTTATGGTTCGATGCTTTTATTCCTGGTATTCCGTTAAATATTTCAAATTTATATTCAACAGATGGAATGTTTAGTATTGGAAATTCAGCAGGTGGAGTAGTCTCCGTTCCAAAAGATATGGCAATATGGATCAAAGCATTGGTTACAGGTAAAGCAATTTCTGCCGAAGCATTTGAAGAAATGAAACAATTCATTCCACGTCCAGCAGGGGGTGGGTATGGACTGGGTTTGACTTCAGGAAATTTAAGAGGAGAAAATGTCTTAGGGCATAGCGGGAACATCATTTATGTTTCTGAAGTGTTCTACTTTCCTGGCTTAGATATCTCAATTGCGCTTCATTCCAACGATGGAACCAAATTTAATATTCAGCCTATTATGGCAGATTTGATGGAGACCTACAAAAACTACGAACCATCTGCTGTATATGAAATCACAGATCAACAAAACATTTCAATCTATCCAAATCCAGTTTCTGAATTTGTCAATTTGGAGTTTGAATTAGAGCACTCCTCAAATGTAAGTATTGCGATTTTTGATATTTTTGGTAAAAAAGTCAGGACACTTTATGCTGGTAATTTATTTGCTGGAAAATATCAAAAGCAGTTTGACTTAGATATTGTCAATGGAACATATCTGGTGAAACTGGAAATTGGAGAAAATACTTTTGTGGAGAGAGTCGTAAAATATTAAAACTAATAATAATTTGATTGAAAGGCCCAGTAATTAACTTTGCTGGGCTTTTTACATTTAAAACGAGAAAGATGAAAAGAATCGCAATTTTAACCGGGGCTGGAATGAGTGCTGAAAGTGGCATCAATACTTTTAGGGATTCCAATGGATTATGGGAAAATCATGACGTGATGGACGTTGCTTCACCTCAAGGCTGGGAAAAAAACAGAAAACTTGTTTTGGACTTTTACAATGCAAGACGAAAGCAATTGAAGGAAGTTGAGCCTAATATTGGACATTTAGATTTGGTTAAATTAGAATCAAAATACCGAGTTGATATCGTGACTCAAAATGTAGATAATCTCCATGAAAGAGCAGGCTCATCAAATATTCTACATCTACATGGAGAGTTGACAAAAGTTAGAAGTTTAGGCAATCCAGATTTGATTTATCATTGGGAAGAGGATTTGAATGAAGGTGATAAATGTGATGAAGGACATCAACTGAGACCTCACATCGTTTGGTTTGGTGAACAAGTCCCAATGTTGGAGCCAGCAGTTGAAATTGTAAGTAAAGCTGATATCGTTATCATAATTGGAACCTCCATGCAAGTTTACCCAGCCGCAAGTTTGGTTGGGTTCGCAAATTTGGGAACAGATATTTACTACATTGATCCCAATCCTCAAATTAATTTTGAATTAGAACGAAGCAAAAACCTGACAGTCATGAAAGAAAAAGCGTCAACGGGTGTGAGTTCTTTGGTAGAAAAATTGTTTTCATAATAGTCTTTATTCTAAAATGAGTTGTAGAGCAATCGATGCTTATTTTTTCGATAATTAAGGCAAAAAATTAAGTATCCGCCGCGGCGGATTGTTCAATTTTCTAACGGGTGTCCCGATTTAACATCGGGGAAAAGTAGCGGAAAAAGAAGTTTTCGAATTGCATACAAATTATTTTAGAATAAAGACTAATATTGAAGATGTTTAAAAACTCATTGATTAGCTGCGAGCGACAAATTTTATCCTGAATTGCATTAAAAATTCTGATTCTTAGACAAATCATCTGATTTTTAAGTCAGGTCGAAGTGAAAATTTTATTTTGAATGAGGCAAAATACGTAAGCGATGCCTTATCATCTTGGCTTCGCTTGATACCAGAGTATCAAAGTCTTTTTAGCGAAATTCAGAATGAAATTTACCGCTTTCAGCCAATTTAGTATTACTCAAAAAATAACGGCCCAATAGAAACGCAATTTATTCCTGAACTATTCCTTAATGGAAATTTAAACAAGCTCTAAGCACGAATAATGTTAAAAGATATTCTTATTTCAGGGTACGTTGTATCAAACGCTGTCTATCAACCGTTGGTTAGTACACTCTATTTCATTTAAAAAATTGAACTGATGAGAAAAATCTTGTTAACTGCCCTTGTGGCAATGCTCACCGTAAATCTTTTTGCTCAACTAAAAGTAAGCGGAAGAATTGGATTTAGTAATGCTTGGGTTCAAGCAGATTCTGTTTTTATTTCAGGGAATGATACTTTAGGTTTGACAAACTTGAACGGAGGGTATCATTTTGGCTTAGCTGCTCAACTTAAAATTAAAAAGTTTTTCATTCAACCAGAAATCTTGTTTAATACCAATACGGCTGATTTTGAATTTAGCAAAGACGGAGCAAAATCTGCTTTGACAGACCGATACAATAATATGGATATACCAGTTTTGATTGGTTACAAGTGGGGTTCAGTGAGATTAGGTGCAGGGCCAGTGGGACATGTTTTTATCAACAATAAATCCGAATTATTTAAAAAAGATGGATTCAAAGACTCTTTTGAGAAAATGAATTTTGGATATATCGCCGGTTTTGGATTGGACCTTTGGAAAATTCAAGTTGATTTGAAATATGAGGGTAACCTCGATGATTTTGACAGCTTTATCAATTTTGAAGATATGAACGTGAATTTAGCTAATTCACCTCAACGTTTAATTTTTACACTTGGGTATTTTTTTTAAACGATTGATAATCAATTGATTAAAAAGGAGAATGTATTAATTTGCATTCTCCTTTTTTATACATTTGATTTTTCTTTGAAAATATTCAAAATGAATACAACCATCTCGGTATATATGGACACTTTATTTTCAAACCACTTGTCGAAATGCCTCGCACAACAATGATGACAGAGCAGGAAATAGTTAAGGGATGCCTTGCAAATGACAGGCATGCTCAACGGGCACTTTATGATAAGTACAAAAATGCCATGTTTACCCTTTCTTTTAGGGTGGCAGGCGATTTTGGCTTGGCAGAAGAGATTCTTCAAGATGCTTTTATGAAAGTTTATAAAGGAATACCAACCTTCAGAGGAGAATCTACTTTAGGAGCGTGGATAAAAGTCATTGTCGTCAGAACAGCTTACACAAAAATCCGTAAAAAAATAACTTACGATCCAATTGAATATATCGACAAAGACGAACATATTCAATGGTCGCACAAATTGGATACAGAGTATTTGGAAAAGGCAATATTGGATTTGCCAGAAGGATATCGAACAGTTTTCACATTGATAGAAATTGAAGGATATGCACACCGGGAAGTCGCTGAAATGCTTGGTATTTCGGAGGGGACCTCAAAGTCACAACTTTTCTATGCAAAAAGAAAATTGAGAGATAATTTAAAATATTACGAATAAAGCTCCCTTGAGTATCATGGACCAAAAGAAAGATTTAAAAAAAGCACTAAAAAACTTGCCGCAATACAAAGCACCAAATTCGATTTGGCACCAAATTGAGTTTGAAATGAACGAAGAGATTGCAGAATCCTCTTTGTCCGCTGCTTTGAGAAAATTGCCTGCTCATCAACCATCCGAAAAGGTCTGGGAAAACATTGAGCAGAACCTGCCTGCTCAGACACCTAAATTTACTGTTTGGAGAAATGTTTTTGGGATAGCTGCATCTTTTGCTTTGGCGGTTGGTTGCTTCCTTTGGGTAGGGAATGATGATTCACAATACGAAGTAAAATACGCATATACAGAGGAGGTTTTGGATGAGCAAATGCAATTTGCAAATTTTGAGACCGATGATGAGGCATTCGAAATGATAAACCATATTTGTTCTGAAAAAGGATTTTTGTGTGAGCACTCAGATTTCAAAGAATTAAAAATGGAGTTGGAAGAATTGAATGAAGCGCACGACGAATTGCAATTTGCAATGGGAGAATACAATACAAGTACCGAATTATCAAAACAATTGAAAGATATTGAAATAGAACGAACCATAGTTTTTAAACGACTTTTAGCAATGATTTAAAATTTTACTATGCGATTCATAAACTACATTGCCGTATTTTCTTTTCTCGTTTTAATTAGTTTTCAGGCTCAAGCGCAAACGGTTTTGGGTGTTGTTTCTAAAGCGGTAGAAAAGGAATTCCCTTTCAAAATAGGACAAATGGTCGTCGTAGAGGGAGAAAGGGCAGAAATAAAAATAGAGACTTGGGAAAAAAATACCATTTCAGTCAAATTAACTTTGATTGCAAAACATCCTCAAAAAGCGACTGCTGAAAAAGAATTGAAATCGTTCGATTTTTCGTTTGAGGACAAAGGAGATAAACTTGTTTTAAGGAATTATTATGCGAACTCAACAAAAGCAACTTCTGAATTGTCAGCCGTTTATACAGTAATTGTTCCAACGGAATGTCCAGTTCAAATGTCAAACTATTTTGGAAAAACAGATGTGCAAGACCTTTCCAATTCATTTGAAATAGACTCTAAATTTGGACCAGTTGCTATGACCAATTTGAGTGGAATCATTGATGTGAGCAGTCGGTTTGGTGATATTTTTGGTGACTTTTTGAGCGGAAAGGTCAAAATTGAATCTCATCGTTCAAATATTACTTTGAAGCATTTGGAAGGCTCTTTTGATATCAATTCCAAATATGGAATCATCAAAATATTTGCAGATAATAAAATTATTGATCTGAATATTGAAGCTGAAAAATCTGACGTTTATCTTTTCAATCCAGATCCTTCAGAGTTTGGTTATGATCTTTTGGCACACTTTGGAGATATAACGGTTCCAGAGGATTTGAAGATTAATTTTGTAGAGAAAAATGATAAAATGAGTCATGCAGTTCGTGCACCAGGCACTCAATTTCCAGGGGTATTCGTGAAAATTACTTTTGGAGATATTATTGTGAAAAAAGCACAACCGTAAATTTGGCAGCCAATCATCAAATGATTAGCATAAAGTTTATTAATTAACCTCAATAGTAGGGTACAAGAAAGATTTTGTGTCCCATATATAAAGAATTTAAGTTAGACGTTTTTAAGTTTCATAAATTAGTGAGAGTAGAGTCGAGCCCATTTTGGGTTCGGCTTTTTTTATTTGATTTGTATCAATAAAAATTGAACTAAAAGTTATCTTCGGCCTTCCAAAATTTATACTATGAAGGTAACTTTCTATGGACAATCTTGTTTTCTCGTTGAAACTATGGGCAAAAAGCTTCTTTTTGACCCATTCATCACTGATAATCCATTAGCAAAGAATATTGATCCAAAAAAAATAGAGGCAGATTATATCCTTTTGACCCATGCGCATGGTGATCATATTTCCGATGCAGTTTCCATCGCAAAAAGAACGGGAGCATTGATTATTTCAAATTATGAAATAACAAATTGGGCAAAAGCACAAGATCTAAAGGCACATCCAATCAACCATGGTGGCAAATGGCAGTTTGACTTCGGTTTTTGCAAATATGTAAATGCCGTCCATACTAGTAGTTTTCCAGATGGAAGTTATGGAGGAAATCCAGGCGGATTTGTGATTTGGAATAATGAAGGCTGTTTTTACCATGCGGGAGATACCGCATTGACGATGGATATGAAATTGATTCCAATGACCTGCCCGCCTCTTGATTTCGCGATGTTACCAATTGGAGATAATTTTACGATGGGTTATAAAGATGCAGCCTTTGCCGCAGATTTTATCGAATGTAATCAGATTATAGGCTGTCATTTTGATACCTTTGGGTATATAGAAATTGATAAAAAGGAAGCAAAGGCAGCTTTCGAAGCAAAAAACAAAAATTTGATGCTTATGAAAGTTGGCAGCACTTGGGCGAAATAAGGAAAGTGGATGATTATGAAGTTGTTTAAAAAACTCATTGATTGGCTGCAAGCGGCAAATTTCATCCTGAATTAGGTTGAAAATCCTCGTCTATGCTAAAGCAACGACTGTGGTTTTCGCCCTATTCAGCATAAAATTTTATCGCTTTCGCGAAATCATGAAATCTTAAACAACTTCTATTCTATTTTCTAAAAATAAATTCCTTCTCAGACAAATTCTGTTGTCAGGTCGAAGTGAAAAACTTATTGATAGAACCAAAATTAAACACTAAAAATATTATGGGCAAAATTGTAGCAATTGCAAATCAAAAAGGGGGAGTGGGCAAAACAACGACTTCAATAAATTTGGCCGCTTGTTTGGCTGTCTTAGAAAAGAAAGTTTTGTTGGTAGATGCAGATCCGCAGGCAAATGCATCGTCAGGTGTCGGAGTCAACAGTGATTTGTTGGAGGTCAGCATTTATGATTGTTTGGTGGACGGAACAGAACCCAATGATGTAATTTTAGAAACAACGACACCAAATCTTGATTTACTTCCTTCTCATATTGATTTGGTCGGTGCAGAGTTAGAACTTGCAACTTTCGAAAATCGAGAGTACGTATTGAAAGGCATTTTGGACAAGGTCAAAGACGAGTATGATTATATTATTATTGACTGCCTACCTTCTTTGGGAATCATCACTTTAAATGCCCTTACGGCCGCAGATTCAGTCTTGGTACCTGTTCAGTGCGAAATTTTTGCTTTAGAAGGACTTGGTAAATTAAAAAATACTATCTCATTGGTAAAACAGGCATTGAATAAAGATTTGGAAGTGGAAGGAATTTTATTGTCAATGTATGATAAAAGATTACGGTTAGCAGGTGAGGTTTTGATGGCCGTAAGAGATACGTCAACTGACCATGTTTTTGAAACGGTCATTCATAGAAATTCCAAAATTGGCGAAGCACCAAGTTTACATATTCCAGTGATTCTTTATGATGCGGGAAGTAAAGGAGCAGTTAATTTTTTAAATTTAGCACAGGAATTTCTTGAAAGAAATGAAGTACCTGCATAGTGGATTTGACAAAGATTTTAATCTTAAAGAAATAGAATTTTAGAAAGGGAAAACACACTTAGGAACGCTCAAAAAATAAGTTCCCGATTTCAAAAAATTAGTGAAGGAAAAGTGATTGATAATGAGGTTTTTCGAGCTAATTTTTTGAATTGAAGAGGGAAGTTATTTTTTGAGTAATACTTAAAAGCAAATAAAATAAAATGGCAAAAGTCAAGAAAAAAGAATTAGGGAAGGGAATCAGAGCATTACTCGGAAACATCGAGGGTAATACGGCTACTCCAAAGAAAAAGAATGCAGCTGTAAAAGAATTATCCAGCGCTGTGGCGATGGTTTCACTTGATGAAATTTCAGTCAATCCTTTTAATCCAAGAACGGATTTTGCGGAAGAAGCATTGGAAGAATTGGCAGCAAGTATAAAAGTCCACGGATTAATTCAACCAGTGACACTCCGTCGATTGAGCGCAAAGGAATTTCAAATTATCTCTGGAGAGAGAAGATTTAGAGCATCTAAGCTGGCTGGCTTAACTGAAATACCAGCATATATTCGTTTAGCGAATGATCAGGAGATGATAGAAATGGCTTTGATTGAGAACATTCAAAGAGAAAATTTGAATGCGATTGAAGTTGCAATTACCTACCAAAGATTGATAGATGAATGTGATTTGACCCACGAAGTAATGGCAGAAAGAGTAGGGAAGAAGCGAAGTAGTGTTTCCAATCATTTACGCCTTTTGAAGTTGCCACCAGAAATTCAGCAAGCCTTAAAAAATAAGGAATTAAGTATGGGGCATGCACGTGTTTTGGCAGGTGTAGAAGACCCAGCCAAAAAGCTAATTTTATTTAAAAGAACAATTCAAGATCAACTTTCGGTAAGAGAGTTAGAAAAGTTGGCAAAACTTTATTCCTTTGGTGCTTCACCAAAAAAAGGGACAAATGACTTGGATTCAGACTATAAAAATGTCCAATCTCAGTTCCAAGAATATTTTGGTTCTAAAAAAGTGAAGTTAAAAGTCAATGCAAAAGGCAAAGGTCAGATATTGATTCCGTTTGGTTCTACAAAAGAATTAAATCGATTATTAGACACATTGGATAATGACTAAATTGTTTTGGATAGGAGGATTCACTGCATTATTATTTCTGATAGCTACTTCTGCTATGGGTCAAACTAAACAAGATTCAGTTGAAACAGTCGATATTAAAACTGAAAAGTGGATTCCAAAACCTAAAAAATCGGCGCTACTTTCATTGATACCTGGTGTTGGGCAAATGTACAATCGCCAATATGCTTGGATAAAAGTACCAATTATATACGGCGGATTTGTTGGTGTTGGATTGGGTGCCCGTTTCAATCAAAGAACTTATGAAGGTTACAGAGATGCCTATGCTTTATCTGTAAATGGATTAGAGCATGAATTTGGAAATGCATCTTCTACTGACTTAAAAAGAGCAAGAGACCGATTTGATAAATTCAGGCAGCAAACCTATGTTGCTTTGGGAGCAATCTACCTCGCACAAGTAATAGAGGCCTACGTTGCGGCACACCTGATCGACTTCGATATTGATGATGATTTGAATTTAAAACTCCAACCAACTACTCAAAAAGAATACGAGCAAGGAGTTGGATTTGGCGCGCTTTTAAGTTTTTAATTAAATAAAAAAACTCATAAGGTGAAGCCCTATTTCAACCAGCATAATTGCGATTAAAACCAAAGAAAGCGGTTTGAGCCATTTGTTTTTAGCTCTAAATTCTTCGCTTTGTTTCTTTTTGTCTGGGTCGCTTGTACTGACTTTTCCTACCGAATAGAGATACAAATAAACTCCAGCGCAAAGGAAAATTATTTCAAATAAAAGACCTACAATTTCCATTACTGTGCTGAAGGTTTTGGTGTTTCAATAACATTGAGGATATTTCTTGAAACCGTCAGTTGGTCCAAAATATCTTTATCAATCTTTTTAATTTTTGCTTTTTCTCCATTAAGGTAGGACATAATTTCATCATGTGACTTTCCACTCAACTTCATTGGGCCTTTAAGGTTAGACATCCAAGACATCATCGCCTCGTCCGCTGCGTCAATTTTTTCTAAATTAGGTTTTATCGCTAACTCTAACTGACCTGGAATGTTTGCTCCAGATTTGAGGGCTTTTCTGATTTTTGAGGTGTTTTGCATCATAACTCCATGATTCAACATTGAGTCATCATGCAATTTCATCACCTCATCCCAAAGTGCTTGTTCTTCTGGGTTAAATTTATTGCAACCCGTGATTAACATTGTTGAAATAAAAAGGAAGGTGAAAATGGAAAGTGAATTTTTTAACATGAGTGAGTTTTAAAAAGAAATTTTATTTTTCAATAACAAAAACATCTTCATTGTTTTTGCTCATATAATATCTTTCACGCGCAAAGCGCTCAGTATTTTTTATCAAATCAATTCTATCTGACTTGGCTTCTTTGATTTTGTCGGTATAAAAATTTCGGTCGCCTTCCATTTTTTCAATGGAATTTTGAAGACTCATTTGGGTCAATAAATTATGTTTATCGATAAATGCCATCCAAATGAAAAATAAAACTGCAACTAAGGCAAACTTATTTCTAAAAGGAGCTGGTATGATATCTAACAGCGGTTGAAGTGGATTGTTTTTGCGACGCTTTGCAGCCATAGTATGATAAAATTGAGGAGCAAAGTTAAGTAGAAAAAGTATCCTTTACAACCTGAATTTGGTTCACTTTTTTTTGTTGGCTATCCAACAAATGACTTTTAGCTTCCGTTTGAATAGTTGGAAATCTTAAATTTGCAACCGCTTTGAAAAAAGTTAGTCTTAAGAACCAAGTAATAAATCATTAAATAAGAATACATGAACTTTTCAAGAATTCTATTCCTTCTTTTTCTTCCAACTTTATTGTTTGCACAGCCAGATAGATGGCAACAAGCCTGTAAATATGAAATGGAAATCGATTTCGACGTAAAAACAGATCGTTTTGAAGGAACTCAAAAATTGACTTACACCAACAATTCACCTGATGAATTAAATAAAGTGTTTTACCATCTTTATTTAAACGCTTTCGCACCAAATAGTATGATGGACGCCCGCAATAAATTCCTAGAGGACTCCGATGGTAGAGTAGGAAGTAGAATTGGCAATTTAAAGCCAAATGAAATAGGATACACTAAAGTGAAAAGTCTAACAATGAATGGTAAAAAAGTTCCTTTTGAGCATTCAGAGACGATTTTGGAGGTATCATTGCCTGCTCCAATTGCTCCAAATAGTAAAGTAGTTTTTGAAATGGAATTTGAATCACAAGTCCCAGTTCAAATTAGAAGAAATGGACGTGATAATAAAGAAGGAATTGAGTACTCAATGGCTCAATGGTATCCTAAAATGTGCGAATATGATTATCAGGGATGGCATCCTAACCCATACGTAGGACGTGAGTTTTACGGAATTTATGGAGAATTTGATGTGAAAATCACAATCGATAAAGACTATGTAATTGGCGGTACTGGTTACTTACAAAACCCTGAAGAAATTGGTTTTGGGTACACCAAAAAGCAAAAAGGCAAAAAGAAGTGGTTCAAAAAGAAAAGAACTTGGCATTTCTATGCACCAAATGTGCATGATTTTGCTTGGGCAGCAGACCCTGATTATCATCACAATACATTTAAAAGAAAGGATGGTACGGTGATGCATTTCTTTTATCAAAAAGGAGAAGAGACCAACGAAAATTGGGAAAGACTCCCTGAAGTAATGGACGAAGCATTCAATTTTATTAATAAAAAATATGGTGCTTACCCTTACAAACAGTATAGTTTTATCCAAGGTGGCGATGGTGGTATGGAGTACCCAATGGCGACATTGATTACGGGTCATAGAAACTTTACAAGTTTGGTTGGTGTATCGGTTCATGAGTTGATGCACTCTTGGTATCAAGGAGTTTTGGGGACCAATGAGGCGCTTTACGCTTGGATGGATGAAGGTTTCACAAGTTGGACTTCTGCTGAAATCATGAACCATCTAAAATCAAAAGGCATGGTAAAAGGTGATTTTAGTGATCAACCACATGCTGGCTCTATCAACGGATATAGAAATTATATGAAAAGTGGAAAGGCGGAGCCAATGTCAACGCATGCTGATCATTTTAGTACAAATTATGCGTATTGGTTGACGGCTTACACTTGTGGTCAGACGTTCTTGGAGCAATTGCAATATGTGATTGGAGAGCAAAACCATGATAAATTGATGCTTAATTATTACGATACTTGGAAGTTCAAGCACCCTAATACAAACGATTTCATGCGTATGGCAGAAAAAGAGTCAGGTATGGAATTGGATTGGTACAAAGAATATTTCATCTACTCCACAAAGTTGATTGATTACGCGGTAGGTGAAGTTGAGGAAAAAGGAAAAAGAACTAATATTACCTTAAAAAGAATCGAAGAATTCCCAATGCCGATAGATGTTGAGGTTACTTTTGAGAATGGAAAGAAATCAAATTATACCATTCCATTAGGTTTGATGCGCGGCGAAAAGAAAACGGAAAATGGTATTAATTACACTGTTTTGAAGGATTGGTATTGGACACATGACACTTACGAAATGAGTGTAGAAGGAAAAGTGAAATCAGTGAAAATTGACCCAACAGGGCGTTTGGCTGATTTTGATCCGAAAAATAACAGTTGGTTTGACGGAATCCAGATAGAGGACTAAAGAATGAAATGAATTTGTTTGATTGCTAAAGAATGGTTCAGAAATAAATTTACATTTCTTTGCTTGTTCTTTTTCCCCTCTGCTGGTTGAAAAGCCTCGTAGATGCGTTGCATCGCCTACGTTTTTCAACTTGCAGAAGAAAAAAATAACGGCCCATAGAAACGCAATTTATTCCTGAACCATTCCTAATGTATTTTGAACTGAAGACATTAGCAATCAAACAAACTTACTTTCTCTTTTTACGATTTTTAGTTCGCAAGCGCGGTTGATTCCACTCTTCCTTCATTGCGAAGTTGACAATGTTTTTCATCACATTCATCAACGAAATGAAAACTAAATATCCTATCGTTACCACTTGAAAAATCCAGGCAAAAGAACCTGCTTCCCAAATGGTTTCTCCAGAAACACCCCAAGCCACAAGCGTACAAATCACCAACAAAGCAAAGTAGGAAGTCATTGATTGACCCCAATATTCCATAGAGTTTTTGGCCGAAACACTCAATATGCTATTGAAAATGGAGAACATCATTATCGTTGCCCCTGCAGCCATGTAAGCAAATCGGTCTGGCATTCCTGCCCCTGCGCTTTTCAGTATAGCTCCGAAAAACATCAAAACGAGAACAAGACCTACGCCGAAAGCAGCTTGTTTGTATGGATGGATATAGCTTTCGAATGTGGTCTGCGGTTTTTGCTTAGATGTCATTTTATATTTTTTTATAAAATTCGATTAATTTTTTTTCTTCGTTTTCCCAGGTCAATTCTTTTGCAGCAATTTTGCAATTTGATTTTAAATCAGCATAATATTTCGGACTTTCAAAAATTTGCCCAATTGCGTTTAAAATAGATTCAACTTCCAAATCTTCCAAAAGAACGCCGACTTGATATTTTTCGTTTATCAATTGGTATTCAGGAAAATTCATGTGAAGTGCTGGAATACCTGCCTGAATGTAGTCAAAAGTTTTATTTGCAAGCGAATAGTAATAATTTAATCCTTTGTTTTCCAGAAGATTTAATCCCACATCTGCTTGTTTGGTTATGTCGGGTAAATTTTGAGGCAAAATCATCCCTAAAAACTTCACACGATTCTCAACCTCATTTTTAGCAGATTGTTCACGTAAGTGGTTTGAAAGGTCGCCTTCTCCAGCCAACCACAATTCGTAATCCTTTAAATGCTTCATCGCCAAAATCATTTCTTCCAAACCGCGACCATCATTTAATGCACCTTGATACAGGATGATTTTTTTTTCATTTTTATTTTCTAAAGTAGTTTCATTTTTATTTTCAAAAGGTACATTTCTGATGGTTATAAATAAATTGTTGTATTTTTTTGAAAAAATTGTTTTTAAACTTTCACAAACCGTGTAGGCTCCATCAACTTTTGGTACAAATTTTTTTTCGATCCACACCCATATTTTTTGAATTTTTGGACGATTTACCAACTCTGGAACTTCTGTAAAATATTCATGGGCATCGTAAATTATTTTCTTTTTTGAAAGTCTTGCAGCCAAATATCCGGCCGGTAAAGTATCCAAATCTATGGCACAAATTAAATCTGCTTTTCTTAATAAAAAGAAAAATAATCGAATATTCAATTCAATATAAAAAAATAGTCCTTTTTCAAAAAAAAGAGAAAGTCTAACTTGTCTAAATTGCTGATTTACAGCAGGTTGTGAGTTTTTTTTAAGGCGACCAATTAAGGTAACGTCAAAATCGTTTTTTGCCAAAGAGGAACAAATTCGAATCATCCGTTGGTCATAATTCAAATCATTTGAAACTGTGAAAAATAGCTTTTTCATTTATCGAGTAATTTGAATTTTTCTTCAACGGATTTAATTATTTTTTCGTCAACCATATATTGAATCACGCCAATTATTTTCTTTTCATCTTTGGCATGAAAGGAGTCGATTATCTGTGGTAAAGTGAGATTTTCTTTTTTCAAAAGTTGAAGAATTTTTTTGCTCAATCGTTCGAAGTCATCGCTTTTTTCGAGCGATTTATTTCTGCCCAAACATACATCGCAAACGCCACATTTTTTAGATTTTTTCTCCCCAAAATAACTCAACAATAGCTGGCTACGACATTCCTCTTTTTCGCAATATTCAATTGCTTTTTCAATTCTAAATTTGGCTCTATCTTTTAAAAAATTATAGAGTTTTACATCTAAATTTAGATCTTCGATAGATACTCTTTCTCTTAGGAAAACGAGCTGTGGACTATCTTTTTTCTGCCGATAAATAATGATACCCTCTTTATCTAATAGTTCTAAAACAGACACAATTTTAACCGTCTCTGTTTTTAGACTGTTTGCTAATTTACCTTCTCGAATGGAAACAAAATCAGTAAAAATTCCAGTATTGGACCGCAGTAAAAATTTAATGAACTTTTCAAGTTTTGGATTCTTCAACTGAAAATCATAGATGTCTTCTCTTGAGATTTTCATTTTTACAGCAGATGGCATATAAACAGACTCCGTCATGGAAATCCAACCCATTTTTTCGAGATGTTTTAGACTGTTAAGGGCAGTCAAAATATCCAATTTGAAATTGGTGCAAAAAGAAATCAAGTCAAAATCATAGCTCTTCCCAATACCTCCTCCAAGAGCCAGTTGGAAATAACTTCCCAGTGCTTGATAAACCCTTTTTATTTCCTTCAATTCAGGAAAAGAGGTCTCAAAATGTTTGGTTAACATCTTTTTATCAGAATCAGAATAGAGTAGAGCGGCAAATGATTTTTTGCCATCTCGACCACCTCGCCCCGCTTCTTGGAAATAGGCTTCTAAATTGTCAGGCAAATCAAGATGAACCACACTACGTACATCTGGTTTGTCGATGCCCATTCCAAAAGCGTTAGTGGCAACAATGACTCTGGTTTTGCTATTTATCCACGATGACTGTTTTTTGCTTCTGAGGTCTCCATTGAGCCCTGCATGATAAAAATCAGCATTGATATTATTTCTATTTAAAAAATTTGAGATGTCCTTTGTTTTTCGTCGGTTTCGAACATAAACGACACTCGTTCCAGGAACTTTATTTAAAATATTGAGCAGTTTTTCTTCTTTGTTTTCTTCTTTTCTAACAACGTATGCAAGATTTTCTCTTTTAAAACTATTTTGATAAACCTTCCCCTTTTTGAATGCTAATCTTTCTTGAATGTCTTGCACCACATCGGTCGTTGCAGTGGCAGTCAAGGCTACAACAGGCACTTCAGGATGCAACTTCCTAATCTCATTTATTTCCAAATAAGAAGGACGAAAATCATAGCCCCATTGCGAAATACAGTGTGCTTCATCAACAGCAATTAAGTTGACATTCATTTTTGAAATGCGTTCAATTGCCAGTTCCGATTTCAATC
Source organism: uncultured Saprospiraceae bacterium (assembly GCA_938010715.1). GTDB lineage: Bacteria > Bacteroidota > Bacteroidia > Chitinophagales > Saprospiraceae > JAGQWW01. The sequence goes on along the minus strand of CALLVG010000283.1, from coordinate 11,342 downwards.
TTTCAGGAGAAAGGTAGAGTAGTTTCGTTCTGCCGTAAATGCAATTATCGAGTAACTCGTCAATTTGTCGATAACCCATTCCACTGTAAATCGCTTTGGCAGCAATTGACCTTTTTTGAAGATTGTCAACTTGGTCTTTCATGAGTGATATAAGTGGAGAGACCACAATGCAAATACCATCTTGAAGTAAAGCCGGAACCTGAAAACATATCGACTTTCCACCTCCAGTTGGCAACAGCGCCAAGGTGTCATTTCCTTCCAAAATTGACCAAATGATGTCTTCCTGCATTGGTCGAAAGCCATCGTAACCCCAATATTGTTTTAATATTTCCGAGGGTGTTTTCTCCAAAATGATTTAATTTTTTTCCAAAATAAAAAGGAATTTTAACAATTAAGGATAACTCGCTTTTTTCTTTTAGTTAAAAATTTAAATAATTGATAATCAGCATATTAAAAATATTATTATTTAATATAATAATTTAATATCTTAACGAAGTTGCTTTATTTTATGAATTCTTTAGGTAGATAAATAAGCACCTATCTATCAACTTGATTCGTCATAAACGTGAGAATCCCCTCATCATAAAAAATAATTATCATGAAGTATTTTCTTAAAAATGGAATGGGGATATGCGCACTGTTGACTTTGATTTTTGTTTTCAGTTGCAACCATTCTACGCAGACGACCACAAATGTAATCGTTCCTGAAAATCATATTTCGGAAACGAAACAAAAGAAAATAGAGGCTTCGGCACTTTATCATTTTGCAGATGATTCGGTCACTTCCGGTGGATACTTTGATTTTATTGATGGAGTAGTGGCTCATTATGACACGATTTTGGATTATCAAATTTCAGAACATTTAATCATGCGCGCTAATCCTGATTTGATAGATTCTTTAATCAATACAGATTATTACCTTTTGAAAGCAAAAGGAAAATTTGTGTATGATCCTCAATCAATCGTTATCCTCAAAAAAGGAGATAGTTTGAAAATCCCGAACAAAAGAGAGGTAGAGTTGCTTTCGCAAAAAATGGCGAATACAACTATTGATGTAAATATTCCTGAGTACAAATTACAAATACTTGAGGGTGGTTCTCCTATTCACGAATCAAAGGTGAGAGTTGGTCGAAACACCAAACGATATTTGGCTATGGCAGGACGCGATGTTGATTTGAAAACGAGGCCTGGTTATGGAAAAATTGTTCGAATCGCAAGAGACCCTGCTTTCATAAATCCACGAAATAACAAACGATATAGTGTGACCAAAAGGGATGATGGTCAAACCACAAAAATGCCAAGGATTCCATGGATTGAGCCAGAAATCAATGGAACGCGATATGGTCAATTGATACATCCAACCACCAATTTGAAAACATTGGGAAAGGCGTACTCTAATGGATGTGTGGGCACAAGTGAAGCCGATGCTTGGAAAATTTACTTCTATGCTCCGGTCGGCACAGCAGTCCAATTTAGGTATGATTTGGAGATTCCAAATGCGAAGGGTGATACCACGAAATTGAAAGATATTTATCCAGGGTACACAAAAAGATGGAATCGCATTAAAGCTAAAAATCCAGCTTAGTGAAGTTGAAAAATTAACTTCCCTCTTCGATTAAAAAAATGATTCTTCGACAAATTCCGTGATTGAAGTCAGTTTAAAGTTGAAAATTTCTTTTCCCTAATAGGCAATCAATTTTCAACTTCGACTTGACCACGGAATTTGTCGAAGAACGTAAAAAAATAGCTCGAAAAACCTCTACTAATTTGTCAGTGCACACTTATCTATTGATAGGGTCATGGAAGAAGGTGGGTAGTGTACACACCTTTTTTGCATATAGAAGTCTGTAGGAAACTGTTCCTCCAAAGAAAAAGTACTGATCAAATTTCTTGTCATCACCCCTCAATTCCCCCATCGGATTATGCTCGTAATTTTCAACTATTTCAGGTGTTCTGAAGGACAAATTTGCTGACATTGGGTTAGATTCTTTCAGGGCTTCCATATCAGGATAATGACCACTAACGTCATCCAAATAGTCAGTTTGATTGTAGCGCAATTTCAACTCTGAGCCAATTCTTAGTCGATTCGTCAGGTTTATCTCAAAACCAATTCCAAAAGGATAAACAATGGTCGTTTTGGAGTAAGCCTCGACATCCTGATTCATCATCTGGCCTTCCGTTCCCAGAGGGCGTAGATTGACCATTTCACCGTTGTAGTTAGCTTTTGGTACATAATATAAACCTCCAATGCCCCCAAATACGTAGGTGCGAGCCAATGGCGTACTTTGGTTTTTTCCAAATCTAACCAACGTAAATTCCATACGAAGTGAAAGTTCTTGGAGAGTCGTGACGAAATGTAAATTTCGAGCAATTAACTCTGGTTCTACCAGATTTTTATCGCTTCCAGATATAGTGGATTGAATGTATTGAGCTTTGAGCCCAAAACGATTGGTGAAGTTGGCGGTCAAGGAGCCGCCAAGGGTTAGTTTTGATTCATCCGGATTGAAATACTCGTATTGCATTTCTCCGACGTAACTTGATTTGCCTCCAAAAAAGCCAATCGTCAAGTCTTGTCCAAAACTTAAGGTTGATAAACCAATGCCGATGAGCGCAAATCCCACTTTGCGCAGGTAATGTGGTAGTAATCTCATGGTGTTGTACTGCTAGGTTATGTTATACAAAAAGCAAACCACAAGGGAGGAATGTGCGTGCCAGTTCAAAAAAAATAGGAGGTAATGAGCTATTTTAGTATTGAATTTGTTTTAAAAAAAAATCATTGATTGGCTTCAAGCGTCAAATTTCATCCTGAATTGTGTTAAAAACCCTCATCAATGCTATGGTATCGATGGTGATTTTGCCATTCAGAATAAAATTTTTTCACTTTCGCGAAATCATGAATTCTTAAACAACTGCATTACTCATAAAATAACTTTCCTTGAAATCAGGAAGTTATTTTTTCAACTTTGCTATAGAGGAGAAAAAAACTTTTTAGGTTAAATATTTCGCAGAGAGGTAAACGCGAATTGGGGAGAATTGGTGATGCAAAAGTATCCTATATCGGAGGTGAAAGCAATCTATCTTGTTGAACTGAACTTGTGAAAGGTGAATGTATAAAATGTGTTATAAACGTAGCGACAATGATATCAGCTTTTTATATATAAAATTTATCAATAATATTATTCAGAATAATATTTGTTAAAATTTTATTCTGAAATTTCAAATATGAAACATGTCTTTGATTTCGTATTGATTTTAAAGTTTTCGTCTATTCTCTGTCCAATTACCCAACAGATTTTGCCTTCAGATTTTAATACCAAAGTGTTCTCTTTTTCAAATCGGGATAATTTTTCGTCTGTTAAATAAGCTTTTATTTTTTTAGTTTTTCTATTCATTCCGATTGGAGCAAAGCGGTCTCCGTCTTTCCAGTTTTCGATGGTGAGTGGAAATTTTAGCTTGCTTGCATCCAGGCAAGCTGTCAATTTTGAGTTTTCAATTTGGTCTGGAATTTTCGACTCGTTTGAGCAGGAAAGTATTCCAGTTGGCAATTGAATTTGTTCTTCAGGTGAAATAATAAGGAATATTGTTTTTGAGTCAACCAATTTTTCAATAATCAAAAACTTTCTATCTATTAATAGACGATGACTCGCTGAATAAAATAGATTGCCAGGATTGCGTGAAAGATTAGCAACAATGTTTTTGCATTGATCAAAATTGAAATTTTTATTTTTTAAAATTTCAAATAAAATGGTCACGGGCTGGGGGAGTGTCTCCAGTTTTGACTTGAAAATATGCAACTGCCCATTTTTAGTTTCGGAGATTTCAGTTTTGGTTTTTTCTATGAAAAACGAAAGTAAGTCATTCAAATTATTAAATCGTTGGATATTATTTTCCATGTTCGATTCAAAGGATGGGTTCATTTTTTTGAACTCAGGAACTACCTTGTTTCGGATATAATTCCGTTTGTATTTAATAGAGGTATTGGATTGGTCTTCTCTGTATTCAATTTTATTTTCAACTGCGAGATTCAAAATTTCTTCTTTATTCAAAAAAAGTAGTGGTCTAATCAGTTTATCTCGTTTAGTTTGGATACCAGTCAATCCTTTCAGACCCGTTCCTCTCGAAAGATTAAATAAAACAGTTTCAATAGAATCATTCTTATGGTGAGCGGTGGCAATGAAATCAAAATCGTTTTCAATCAAAATGCTTTCAAACCATTCATACCTCAATTTTCGAGCAATTTCCTGAATTCCTTTTCCTTGAGATTTGCTTTCAGAAATCGTATCAAATTTGGTTGTAAAAAAAGATACGTTGTTTTTTGCTGCCCAGTTTTTTACAAAAATTTCGTCTTTATCAGATGCTTCACCTCTCAATTGAAAGTTGCAGTGGGCGATGGAAAAGTTTGAATGACAATTCAAAAACAACTCAGCCATGACCATGCTGTCCACACCACCACTGACTGCCAAAAGAATTTTATCATTTGGAGTAATAAACTGATATAGGTGTGATTTGAATTGTGCTCTCACGATTGAGTTTATTCATATTTTTCCAAATTCAGTTGCGCTTCTTCCCACGTTTCCATGGCGTTTTCTAAATCTGATTTTAGCGTTTCTAATTTTTTTATAATGTCCTTAGAGTCAGGTTTTTCATAAAAAGAAACGGTCTCCATATCCTTTTGGATAGCAGCGATTTCTTCTTCGTATTTAGCGATTTTCTTTTCAACGTTTTGGACAGCACGTTGCACTTGTTTTCTTTCTTGAAATTCCTCAGTGGTCAACACCTTTTCCTTTTTTGCAGCAGCGACTTTCTTTTGCAGCTCAACTTCTCGCATGTTTTCCATTTTCCTCCTTTCAAGGAAATAGTCGATATCTCCCAAATGTTCGTAGAGTTTTTTATCTCTAAATTCAATAGTTTTATCTGTCAAATTTTTGAGAAAATCTCTGTCGTGAGAGACCACAATTAACGTCCCTTTATACTCTTTGATTGCTTTTTTTAAAACATCCTTAGAAAGCATGTCAAGGTGATTGGTTGGCTCATCGAGTACCAACAAGTTGATTGGTCGCAACATCATGCAAGCCAATGCTAACCTTGCTCGTTCTCCTCCAGAAAGCACGGAAGCTTTCTTTTCTACATCATCTCCACTGAACATAAATGAACCCAAAATCTTCCGCAATTTGGTTCTCATTTCAGCAGGAGAATGGTCTTCCATGATTTCCAATACCGTTCTTTTGAGATCTAATTCATCGGACTGATTTTGGGCATAATAACCCAAATGTACATTGTGTCCCAATTTGACTTCGCCAGCCGTAGATTTGATTTGATCAATCAAAATTTTGGCAAGTGTGGTTTTTCCTTGACCGTTTTGACCGACAAAAGAAACGCGTTCTCCTCTTTCTATTTGAAAATCAATGTTTTTTAAAACATCTAACTCACCATAAGATTTTGAAATATTTTTAGCTTCAATTACGATGTCTCCAGAGCGAGGCGGATCCACAAATCTCAGATTCATGACCGCAGTATCTTCTGCTGCAACTTCAACGCGTTCCATTTTGTCCAGTTGCTTCTGCATTGATTGAGCGAGACTTGTTTTGGTAGCCTTTGCCATAAATCGACTAATCGTTCTCTCTTTTTGAGCAATTACTTTTTGCTGATTTTTGAAAGAACTCATTTGTTTTTCGCGACGTTCTTCTCGAAGAACCATTGCCTTCGAATAGGCAGCTTTGTAGTCGTATAAATTGCCCAACTCAAGTTCAAGAGTCCGTTTGGTAACGTTGTTCAAAAATTCTTTATCGTGAGAAATAGTGATGACTACTCCCGTATAATCTTTTAAAAAATTTTCCAACCACAAAATTGATTCAATATCGAGGTGGTTGGTTGGCTCATCGAGCAGGAGGTAGTCTGGGCGTTGCAAAAGCATTTTTGCTAATTCGATTCTCATTTGCCATCCACCACTAAATTCATCGACCAACCGCTGGAAGTCTTTTTGTTTGAACCCGAGCCCTTTCAAAACTCGTTCAGTATCGGCTTGCATGCTGCTACCTCCGAGTATTTCAAAGCGCGTACTCAAATCGGCATGGTCATTCAATATATCTGAATAAGCATCTGATTCGTAATCCGTCCGCGTTTCTATTTGTTTGGTGAGTACTTCTAATTTTTTCTCAATGGTTTTTAACTCTTCAAAACAGGTGAGCGTTTCTTCCATCACTGTTTTGCCCAGTGGTAAACTCATCTCTTGGTGGAGATATCCGATAGAGGTATTATTGGGGCGAGCAATATGTCCTTCATGTGGGTTTTGGACATTCGCCAGAATTTTAAAAAGTGTGGATTTTCCTGCACCATTTCGTCCAATCAACCCAATCTTTTCTCTATTGGCTATACTTACCGAAATTTCATCGAGCAAAACTCGATCTCCATACTTTACAAAAATATTACTCAGATTAAGCATCCAGATTTTTTTTTGACCGCAAATATAATGGATTAAAAGGATTGAGAGTCGTTTAGTTTCCTAAAAACAAAAAAGGCCACCCCTTTCCCCAAAAGAGTGACCTTTAACTATAATCTTTCTGACTTTCATCAGAAATTAATTTTGTACTAATTGGCTTTCAACAAACAGCATTTAGTACCCTGGAAAAATTCTTAAATGTTTGTTCATTACTTTTAATGACAATACAAAGATGCAGTATATCAGGGTTGATAAAAAGAACAAAAATTGATAATTATTGAATTTAAATCATTGTGATAAATACATAAGTTATTGTAAATCAATTAGTTATGATTTAATTATTTAATCATAAATTGATTATTTTTTATTTTAATAGCTGCTTTTTCTAAAAAAAAATTGAATTACAGTAGGATTATTTGCCATATTTAAGAAAAGGTTGTTTTTGAATAGGAGTTAAGTTGAAAATAGAACTGAAAGCTCCAATATGTTACTGATAGTTGAATGTTATTTAAATTATTTTTTAAGCATTATGGTATGAAATGAGAGCATAAATAGAATGGCTTAAATAATCGAAACATTTGTGACAAACATATTTTCTGCTACCCATTCAATCCAACATAGAGCCAAAAATAAAACCGTCCGCCGCCACGGATGCAATGATTATTTGCCTTGATTAGCGAAAAATCTACACTGTCAAAGATGACGAGATTATTTAAACCGCGCTACTTAACACATGAATAGTAAAATATCTTAATTGGACTCGTTTCGTACCGCAAATTGGGTATTTATGGTAGAAACCATTCTTGAAAATAAAGAAATATAGGTTTTGGAGTTATACTTGTACCAAATGAAAATAGAATTAATTTTCATTTTAGAAATGCTCAAAAAATAACTTTTCGATTAAAAAAAAATAGTGAATTGAAGAGGGAAGTTATTTTTTTGGTACTAATGCGACATCAACATTTGCTATTTAATTTTATCGTCCCAACGCGCCGAAGGTCAATTTTTTTTGAAAAATCTACCACTTTCGCTGTCGCTACGCGCCAAAAAATATAAAATCCTGAATTTCCAAATCATTTTTATTTTCAAATTCTGATTCGCATTACTATTTAAAAGAAAAAGACCGTTCCTGTCCCCAGAAACGGTCTCTATTTTCAGCATTTATTAAATAAAATTGGCTTTCAACAAACCCATTCATTCTAAAACGCTGGAAAAATGATGATAGGTCAGGAATTTATTCTTGGCCTATTGTTTTACAACCTTGTCATAATATTGGTTGCCATCAATAACAAATTTGACAATATAAATGCCTGGCAAATGTTGATCAAGAGAAACGTAGTTCGCTTTTGGGATGAGCGATTGCAAGACCTTACCATCTGCTGATAAAATTTCGATCAAATCAATTTTTTGTTCATTATTTATTTCAAAATAGAATTTGTCATTTGTTGGATTTGGAAAAACTTCAAGACTTCCTTTAAAAGTTTGAATGGTACTTGATGGCTCAAAGCCAAGCGTACTCACTGTCCCATTGATTGGCACGGATAATTCATCTTTGGAAATGGAAGAAATCCCATCAATTTCGATATCTATTCTTCCTTGCCTTTGTACGATATCTTCTACAATAATAATCCCATCAATTTGGGCTATCATACCATAACCTGTTACATTTTCTTGATTGATACGCGTCATGCCAATATTTGCAACACCTGCTCCATTGAAAACTTTATCAATCGTAACCAAGTCATTATTTTGATCACCGTACCAGCCCGGAGGGTAAGTGATGTCATCTAAGATTTGAAGGGAAGTATTGTCGTATCTTAGATTGAATGCTAGACCATATAGGTTGAATATTGGATTAGATTCTTCTGCCAACATTATGTTCATTGTAAACGGAGTATTCGGTTCAATGGTGGCAGGATCCGGATATTCAATATAGATTCTTGGAGCTGTTGGCGGTGGAATTTCTGGTGGAAAAGTTAGAATTGGATCATTAGATAAACCATAATTGGCTTCCATGACTTCCAAATCATTTTTATCAATGATACCATCACCGTTACAATCACTATGTTTGAAATTGACCCCTCGACCAAAATTTCGTAACCAATCTTCACTTGATAATTCTTCCCAATTTACATTAAATTCATCTCGCATTGGTCCGACAGCCCCAAAAGCAACACCCAAATTTAGGATATCAAGATTACTCACTAAATTATCCGTATTGATATCACCAGGCCAAACGCTTGTTAAGTTCTGGCACTCATTGTAGCAAATATTATCAATACTTAAATTTGAACCTCCAATCTTTAACTGTCTAATAAATCCTTTAAGCTTTATACTTCCTTCTCGGCTATTCACTGGGAAGACTTCTACGTTGACTCCATTTCCAATATTATATGGAATGTCCTCAAAATTTGTAAAAATCTGTATTGGTTGATCATTGATACTTATATTATTTAAGTTACCAGATTGGTAATAATTTAGAGTTACTTCCCTACAAGGTACTCCTGGGAAATTTGGGAAATCAAAATCGACCGTTGCGTTTACTGTGGTAATCTGAAGGCCAATTGCAGCATCAAAAAATTGATTTGCTTCCTCCACGATGACTGAATCAAAATTCATTGCGGAGGTCCCAGTAAACAATGAATTGGTTTGCACTAAAACGTCATTTTCAACAATTACGGTTTGGGAAATCGAATCAAACATCATTCCTGCAGTTAATAACTCAAATTCTATACAGGCGCCATCACAATCGGGAGCAGGAAAAAATGAAGAAGCGCAACAAACGTGACTATCTGTCATACAAACTCTTATCGCATCGAAAGGATTTCCATTGATTGGGAAATTCGTGATGGTCAAAGGGAGATCTGATAAATTATAAGTTCCAAATAGTCCACGAGTCGTGCTTAGATCAAAAGTGGTGTTGGTTTCGTTTTGATATTTGAAATCAACTTTAACTTGATAGGTGCCATCACCATTACAATCCAAAAGTTCGATATTTAGTTCTGTAATGCTACAATCTGTGATGTTACAATCTATTGAACCGATTGAGGTATAGTTTATACAATCATCTTTTTCTACATCAGATACAATGAATTCATAATCCGTATTGCCGTCACCCAAAAATGGCCCCAAACGAATTGGGAGCGCATTGTAACTAAAGATGCCATAAACAGTTCCGTTTCCTCTGACAGAAAAACCATCGTTGCCAGGATCATCATTTTTTAATCGTAGATCGACAAAGAATTCTCCATTTGCATCACATGCGGTCGGAGTGGAGGAAACATCGTAAATTTTGCAGTTATCGACTTCACAATCTATTGGGCCAACAGCAGTTTCGATGTTGCATTCGGAATCAGCAATGTCATTGATTAAAAATTCATAGACGGAAGTTCCATCTCCGTCGAATGGCCCCAAATTTAGAGGAAGGTCTGAGTAGGCATAAGAGCCATAGTTAACTCCATTACCTGTAATGGTGAATCCATTGCTGCTTCCATTTTGTTCTTTAAATCTAAGCCAGACAGAAAAATCTTCATTCGCATCACAATCAGTAATGGTTGTGGTTAATTCTGTAAATTCACATGGCAAGCAGTTTACTGGCGGGAGTGAAACGGCTGAAAAGCATAGCGAAGATTCCAAGTCAAAAACAGCTACATTATAATTTGTAGCATTATCACCAGAAAAAGTGCCTAGCGCAATCGGTTGAGGGACATTGTATGAGAAAGTGCCAACGGGTATGCCGTTCACTGTTGCCAGAAAACCTGCTTGGTTCGTATTATCAAAGTCAAATTGCAAGTCGAGATTGAAATTGCCCGATGAATCACAGGCAGAAACAAGTGCTTGTAAATTTGTAATGCTGCAATTTGCCCCGCAAAAATTTGCAGGTATAAATAGCGGCAATGTACAAGCCTGATTTGTTAAATCGGTTATTGTAAGATTTTGGGTAGTTGTTCCATCACCAACGAATGGGCCGATAGTAATAGGTAATGAAGCGTAAGTAAATATTTCTTGCCCTATTCTAAATTCACTTGAAGGATCATTGTTATGAGTGAAATCAATGGTCGCTGTAAAGCTGCCTTGATTGTCACAAAGTATTTCAGTTATTTCAACATCGCTAAGCGCACATGGCTCGACACACATCGGAGCTGTTATGTTAAAATTTTCAGTGCATTCCGCTCGGGATAAATCAGTAACCGTGTAGGTGTTTGTTGTCTCATTACCATCAAATGCGCCAAAAATCAAAGGTAGATCCTGGTAATCATATTGTTGCGAAAATCCATTGCCTTCCAAAAGAAAAGAGGTGCTCGGGTTTTTTGCGTCAAATTTTAAATTTATAGAGTACTGTTGATTTGCATCACAAGTTGTAGGAGAGGCAACGACGTTTGAAATTTCACAAACACAATCTTCCGCAAAAATGCTAAAGGCAATTGTGCAGCTTGGTGAGGCCTGTTGGTCTGTAATTTGAAATGGGTAGGAAGTTGTTCCGTCGCCATTTAATGGGCCTACCAAAATTGGCATTTCAAGATAGGAGTAGGTAGCCTCAAATCCATTGGGCCCAAAAAGATTAAATGAATCAGAAGCAAATTGTCGGTCAAATTTTAACTCAAATGAGAAGTTTCCGTCTTCCAAACATTTAGTATCAATTATTTCTAAACCTGATAAACTACATGGCGGATTACAAATTGGACTTTTAATCGTACCTGTCAATAGGCAATTTGCATTCTCATTATCAACTATTTCAAAATTGATAATTGAGCCATCTGCGGGATATGGTCCAACGTTGAGCGGCGTACCATAATTGAAATTTCCTTTTGATATTCCATTCTCGAATAACTCAAAACTAGAGCCTTCGTCTAAGTAGTTGAAATCTATTGTTGCGGTGAATTCTTGATTTGCGTCACAATTT
>CALLVG010000282.1 GCA_938010715.1 uncultured Saprospiraceae bacterium | reverse complement strand
TGTTCTTCAATTCATCTTTTTGAGAGAAGCGGGACTTTGTACGGCTATTATCACGTATATTCTTTTTTCTCTTTTTGATAATATGAAGAGCGATTTAGTGGAACGCGGATGACGCGGATTCACGCGGGTTTTCGCGGATTTGAGCGACGTGTACAATTAATTTCTCTGCGCATTTGCGTTCATCAAAAAAGTAAGGGCACCACAAAATAATACAACCCAATCAAAACCAACACAGAAATCACATTCAACACCACGCCAACCTTTGCCATTTCATGTACTTTGATGTGACCGCTGGCGAAGACAATCGCGTTGGGTGGCGTGGCCATCGGAAGCATAAAAGCACAGCTCGCAGCCAAGGTCACTGGAATGACCATATACAAAATCGGAACACCCAAACCAATTGCAATCGCTGCAACCAAAGGAACCAAGATTGTCACTAATGCCACATTGCTCATCAGCTCCGTCATGAAAAGCATTACGAAAATCAACACCGCTGAAACCATCAAAACTGACCAACCTTCTTTGGAAGAAATGAATACGCCAAGCATATCAATAATGCCAGCTGTTTTGAGACCTCCTGCCAATGCTAAGCCACCTCCGAAAAGAATTAGAATTCCCCATGGCAATTCTTTGGTGTCTTCCCATTTTAATGGAAATTCTCCTTTTTTGAAATTGAGTGGGAAGGTGAATAATGCCAACGCTGCCACCATGCTAATCGTGGTATCGGTAAGGTTCAAATCGGGGAAGAAAATATTGATTTGACTGCGGAGCATCCATGCAATTGCAGTCGCAATAAAAACAGCCAATACGACTTTTTCACCGCGACTCATTTCACCCAATTTATCCAACTCTTTTTGGATGACGTTGCCAGAGGTTTTTAACTCGCCAAGATGATTGGGGTAAACAATTTTAACCAAAATGAAATAACAAATCACCAACATCAAAGCAGCAAACGGAACGCCCATTTTCATCCATTGAAAAAAGCCGATGTCAATATTGAATTGGCTGTTCATAATACCGAGCATGACGGAGTTTGGAGGAGTACCAACAAGTGTGGCCGTTCCTCCAATATTTGCCGCAAAGGCTATTCCTAACATAATGGAAAGGGCGAAATTTTGGTCATTTTTAGTAAAACCATCTGCATCATCAATCAGCAAACCGATAACTGAAATTGCAATTGGCAACATTACCACCGTACTCGCAGTATTGGAAATCCACATACTCATCAATGCCGTTGAAAGCATAAATCCGAGGATGACGCCATCCGCTTTTGTACCTGTTAATTTTAAAATAGAAAGTGCAATACGTCGATGCAGATTGACTTTTTCGAGTGCCAAAGCAATTACGAATCCACCAAAAAACAAATAGACAATCGGACTCGAATAATTGGCTGCAACTGTTTTGATATCCATGATACCAAGCAACGGAAAAACAGCCAGCGGAATCAGTGCTGTGACAGAAATACTTACAGCTTCCGAAATCCACCAAATCACCATCCAAGCGGCCACTGCAATGACTTTATCAGCCATCGGACCAAGCAATTCAAAAGGCAAAAAAAGGATAATTAAAGAGACAACAAGTCCAGCGAGAAAACCAATTGATTTGACGTTATGCATTTTTAAAGTTGTAAATTGAAGGTTTGCGGTTCAATGACTTTCAACTTCAAACTTACAATTTTCAAGCTATTTATCGCACATCAAAAGCCATCTCAAATCGAGTGGTGATAGAAGTCGGTGGACGCTGTCGAAAACGAACCAAACTTATTTCAATTGAAAAACGACGATTTATCATAAAGCTTTTCAAGTCAGTATCGTTGGGAACTAAATCGACGGAAGAACCAAGGTTCTGATTATTAGGAATATGATAAAAAATCTCAAATTTCTTTTCAGGATCATCTGGGTCGATAATCTTTACTGACACCTCATTTAGAAAATTATAATCATCGGCCGTGGAGACATTGGTGATTCGAAATCGACGAGGTGTGATAGAAATAATATCATCATCTGTTATGCCAAAATCGTCTTTATAAGCATCAATTCTGGTAGCAATATTATTAAATGGAAAAAACCAGGTCAATAGAGGATCAAAGCCAGGATCTACCGTAAACGACTCGTCAAAATATTCCATTTGAAACTGAACCGGTTCGCGGTCAGGCGTACATTTCAAAAATAATATTGCTATAAAAGGTAAGAAATATTTTAATTTCATTGTGCGGTGATTAATTTTAGACTTTTTAGTGGGTTCACGATAAACGGTTTAAGATACTCGGAACCAAAATAATTCGTACGCTTCCGAAAGAGGAAAATTGGTTTTTAAAATTTGCAAATTTACTAAGCGTGAGGCATCTCCCTTTGGAGGGAGCAGGCGTGGAATCAATTTATTCCCAAGTTATTTCCACCTCCTTAATCCCCCTCAAAAGAGGGACACGAAGATTGCTTAATACATTATTACTTTTTCAAGACCAATGGCACGACTTTCGGAAACAAACTCCAAAGTTAAACAATCATGGGCGAACAAAAAGTATCTATCCTAAAATCTAAAGACGAAATGCAAGCATTCGTCAAAGCGATCTTGAATGATGTGCAAGCATTGGAACACATGCTCGATAACGATTTTTTTGAATCTGATATTATAAGAATCGGCGCAGAACAAGAGATGTGTATTGTTAATGGCAAAAATTACAAACCTGCACCCATCAATCTTGATATTTTAGAAAAAGGAAAAAATTACGATTGGCTCGACCAAGAGTTGGCGCGTTTCAACTTAGAAACCAATTTGACACCTCACGTCTTTTCGAAGGATTGTCTTTCTAAATTAGAAAATGAAAATTTAGATTACCTCAAAAAAATTCGAAAACTAACCGAGACCACTGGTTCTAAAATTTGTCTGACTGGTATCCTCCCTACCCTTCGCAAATATGATTTGGAGTTACATAATTTGACACCTGTTCCGCGGTACTTTGCACTGATGGAATCAATTCAAAATTTGCGTGGAAATCATTTTGAATTACGTTTTGAAGGCATTGACGAGTTACACATCAATCACCAATCTCCTCTTTTGGAAGCAGTGAATACGAGTTTCCAAATTCATCTTCAAGTGACGCCGAAGACCTTTGTACCAATGTATAACATTGCACAAGTGTTGGCTGCGCCAGTGATGGCAATTGCAGCCAATTCTCCAATTGTTTTTGGAAAACGATTGTGGCATGAAAGTCGAATTGCAATGTTTCAACAAGCGATTGACACACGTACTTCGCGCAACAATTTGAGAGAAAACAGCCCGCGTGTTCACTTTGGCAATGATTGGTTGAAGGAGTCGATTTTAGAAATTTATAAAGAAGACATTACGCGATTTAGAGTATTGTTAGCTGGTGATAAAAAAGAGGATTCAATAAGCGTTTTGAAAAATGGAAAAGTGCCAAAACTTCGTGCCTTGCAAGTCCATAACTCGACCGTTTACCGTTGGAATCGACCTTGCTACGGCATCAGCGAAAATGGCAAACCACATCTTCGTATTGAGAATCGAGTGATACCTGCAGGGCCAACGATTTTGGATGCAACAGCCAATGCAGCTCTTTGGCTCGGCGCAATGGTCGGTATGTACGAAAAATATCCAGACATCACCAAAGAACTATCCTTTGCAGATGCTGCCGATAACTTCAAAAAAGCAGCGAAGTTTGGAATTGATTCTACCTTCAATTGGATAGGTGATAAAAAGATGAATGCATGCGATTTGATGCTCCAAGAAATTATCCCGCTTGCTCGATTGGGACTTAAAAAACAGGGCATCAACAAAAAAGATATTGACAAATATCTCGGCGTGATCGAACAACGCGCAAAGACGCATACCAATGGCGCGCGTTGGCAATTGCGCACCTATACGGAGTTGCGTAAATCAGTTGGCAAAGACGAGGCCCTGGCTGTTTTGACTGCCGCTATTGTTAAAAATCAAGAACAAGAGATTCCTGTTCATAAATGGAAAATGCCTAAATTATCTGTTTTGGAAAATTACCGCCCTTCTGACCTCAAAGTGGAAGAATTGATGACGACCGATATTTTTACGGTTCAGAAAGATGATTTGATTGATCTGGTAATGGATATGATGCATTGGAATAAAGTCCGATACATGCCCATCGAAGATGCCAAAGGTCATTTGGTAGGTTTGATTTCGACCCGTCAGTTACTCAAACATGCTTCGCGACAAAATGGACTGAATGGACAAAAGTTTACGACTGTGGCAGATTTGATGATTAAAGATCCAGTTACGGTCCACCCCGAACAAACGATTTTGGAGGCTATGGAATTGATGCAAAAAAACAAGGTCGGATGCCTACCCGTCACCAACGAGGATGGTGCTTTGATTGGCATTTTGACAGAAATGGATTTTGTGAGATTGTCGGCACGGTTGATTGAACGCTTGGGATGATGATAATTGATAATTAAGGTAGATAATGAAGTTGTTTAAGAATTCAAAATGAAAAAAAACTTACACAAAAGGACATAACTATGAAGAAAGTCAAACTATCAAAAATTGAACATCGAAAGGAACAACGGATTAAAGTTCAGTTCGAAAAGCAAGCAGACCTTATTACTAAAATAAAAACAATTTATGGGCGCAGGTGGAGTAAAACCAAAAATTGCTGGCATCTGCCCTATTCCAAAGATTCTTTTGATGCGTTAAAAGTAGTTTTTGGTGAGTCGAATTTGGAGTATCCGAAAATGACAGAGCAAGTTCAATTCGAAAAACCCCAAACCGTTGAATATCAATTTAATAATGAATTCAGAAAGAAGACAATTGGCTCAAAAATCATTGTAAAGAAAAAGAATAAAAAATGGTTGGAAACATTCGTACCATACGACAAAAAGGGATGGATTGAAACAATTAGAATCGTTGATGGCCGCAGGTGGAACCCCGAAACTGCCAGTTGGTTTTTGCCCAATGTAAAAGCAACTTTTAGGTATTTGAAAAAGTACATTGGTTTAGAGCATATCAAATTCAATTTCAAAATCGAAAAAGACATTCCAGATTACTTTTCTGGAAAATCTAAAGAAGAGCAGAATAAGAATTCTTTGAAGCTATTAACCATGGAGCAGCAGGAGGCGATTATTAAGCTGGAAGAAAAAATAATTTTGAAAAGATACAGCAAATCTACGCTTAAATCTTATAGACATCATTTGACTTCTATTTTTCGTTTTTATCCTCAGTTATTGCCATCCAAGATTGGAAATGAGGAAATTCGAAAGTATCTGCTGCATCTAATTAGATTTAAAAATATTGCAGAAGCTACTCAAAGCCAAGTCATCAATGCGTATAAATTTTTTGCTGAGGTGGTTTTGAAAAAGCCAAAAGAAAGCATTAAAATATCTCGACCGAAAAAGCCAAAAAAGCTTCCAAATATACTTTCACAGGAAGAAGTAATTAAATTAATAAAAACACCGAAAAATATAAAACACAGGTTAATTTTAATGTTAATATATTCGTGTGGTTTAAGGTTGAATGAAGTCGTAAATATTAGGATAAAAGACGTAAATGAACAAAGAAGTAATATTTTCATAAGGGCAGGAAAAGGAAAAAAGGACAGATTTGTGACCTTAGCAAGTTCATTAATTCCATATTTAAAACCATATAAAAAACAATTTAATCCCGTATATTGGCTGCTCGAAGGAGTAGGCGGCGGCCAATACAGTAAAAGTAGTGTACAAAAAGTGCTTCGAAAAGCCGTGGAAGACGCCAAGGTGAATCCTTATGCGACGGTACATACGCTTCGGCACAGCTATGCTACACATTGTGTTGAAAACGGATTTAGTTTAGCTTTAATTCAAAAATCTTTGGGGCATAATTCACTAAAAACAACAGAGCGGTATTTGCATATTTCTAATAACGCCATGAAACATTTGAAAAGCCCTTTGGATATTATACAAGAAAAGGGCAAAGACAATTTATAAAAAAGCACATACAAGAATATTCCTATGAAAAATTATAATATGTTATTCAATTTATCTAATTTTAAATTTATAAATTGCTAATCAACAGGAATTTGAAGGATTTTTATTAAGCATAAAATCAAAAATCAGATAAGGTAGCTATATGGAACTGTTCCGTATATTATCAAGTTGTGCGCCACCAGAAAAAAATAAACTCAAAATTACCGATGAAAGAATCGGTGAAATTTTTAGAAATACATCTCCGTTTTCGGAAGAATAGAAAATGAAATTTTGCTCGGCAGAATCAGCGGATAATTGAAATTCGGTTTTTACGCTCGGCGAATGAATAACGAAAAATTACTCGTTAAAAGCCGCAAAAATTTTCAGAAATTTCGTCTCCGTTTTCGGGCGAATGGATAACGAAATTTTTGCTCGGCGAAATAGGCGGATAATCGAAATTTGGTTTTTACGCTC
>CALLVG010000281.1 GCA_938010715.1 uncultured Saprospiraceae bacterium | reverse complement strand
AAGTATTGAGTAAAGTTGAAAAATAACAGTTCGATTTGAAGCGGTTCTTTGCCTATTATGCTTTGTTAAAAAGCCTCACTAATGCAGGATTGTTTACTTTTATGACTCTATGTCGAATGAAGTGGGTGAACCAATTTTTCAATGAGTTGATTTAGCTACCCTCAGAGAGGTGTTAATATTTATTTATAGAAAAAGTTAATACAGATCTATTTCCTCTAAGCATCAGCGGTAGAATTATATGATCGCACCGCTGATGCTTAGGAGTCATTTTTTTTTTGCTAAAAATATCACCACTTCTCTGAGGCTTAATTGAGCGCACCCACTTGATTCAACATAGAACCACTTTTTTTATCTCGCCTAATAGAAAAACAACTCACTTCTTTATTTTTTCAACTTTACTAATCAAAAAATAATTGCTCACTTTTCTATTTTTGAACCATTCCTTACTTAAAGTTTGTCAAAATATTTAAAACTCATGCCATCTTCAATTTTTAGCAATGTCTCGTAAATCAACATAATCAAGTTGTTGACATCATCCTTGTGAGCAGACTCGACCGTTGTATGCATGTACCTTAGTGGCAACGAAATCAAGGCTGAAGGAACACCTCCGTTTGAGTAAGCAAAAGCATCCGTATCAGTTCCAGTTGAACGAGAAGAAGCAGAACGTTGAAATGGAATTCCTTTTTCATCTGCAGTATCAATTATCAAGTCACGCAATTTACCTTGAACCGCAGGTGCGTAAGCGATAGATGGGCCGAGACCACATTTTTTATCGCCCTCTACCTTTTGTTTGATCATCGGAGTATTAGTGTCATGCGTAACATCTGTCACGATTGCCACATCAGGTTTGATGGTGTCTGCAATCATTTGAGCGCCTCTTAATCCAATCTCCTCCTGAACGGCATTTACGACATAAAGAGAGTAGGGCAATTTTATTTTGTTTTCCTTCAAAAGTCTTGCAACTTCTGCAATACAAAATCCTCCCATTTTATTATCAAGGGCTCTTCCGACATAAAATCGATCATTTAGTTCCATCATTTCATCAGTAAACGTAACGACGTTTCCGACGTGGATGCCCATTGCCAAAATTTCCTCTTTATCCTTTGCTCCAACATCAATAAAGATATTTTCTATTGTTGGATTGAGTGAAGAGCCTGCCTTTCCTTTTCTTGTATGAATGGCTGGCCATCCAAAAACACCATCGACTGGACCATTGTGTCGAGTCCATATTTTTACTCTTTTGGCTGGAGCAATCAAGTGATCCGAACCTCCATTTCTAATAACAGAAATGAACCCATCTTCAGAAATATAATTTACAAACCAAGCGATTTCGTCTGCATGGGCTTCGATGACAACTTTGTATTTTTTGCCAGGGTTGATAATCCCGTAGGCAGTGCCATAATTGTCAAGTTTCCATTCATCAATGTATGGCTTTAAGTATTCCAACCATACTTTTTGGCCTTCCATCTCAAACCCAGTAGGAGAGGTGTTGTTGAGATATTTTTTTAGAAAAGTCTCTGATTTTTTGGTAACGACTCTTGGAGCTTTAGGAGTACTTTTCTTTGATTTTCCTTTTGCCATTATTTAATTTTAATTTATTTTTTCCAGTTTTTAGGATCTTCTCGCCACTCTTTTAGCAACTGTTGATCTTCTTTTTTTATGTAGCCCATTTTCTCGGCTTCCTTCAGTAGAATTCCATAATGGGTTAAAGTAACTAATTTACAATTCGCTTTATTAAAAGCATCAACAGATTGTTGAAAGCCGTATGTGAAAATTGCCATTACGCCTTTTATTTCGAAGCCCGCTTCTTTTAAGGCATCGACGGCTTGTAGGCTGCTTCCTCCTGTTGAAATCAAATCCTCAATCACCAAAACTTTTGAACCTTTTGGTGCTTCTCCTTCAATCAAATTTTGACGACCATGCCCTTTTGCTTTTGAGCGAACATAGATAAACGGTTTGCCTAAAGCATCTGCCAAAATAGCGCCCATCGGGATGCCAGCAGTAGCCACTCCAGCAATTACATCGTAATCTCCTAAGGCTTTTGCTTCTTGAATAAAACTATTTTTTATAAAATTGCGTTTGTCGGGATGCGAAAGAGCAATTCTGTTATCACAGTAGATTGGAGATAGAATTCCAGATGCCCAAGTGAATGGTTGGTGAGGGCTAAGTTTTATAGCCTTGATTTCCAGCAGTTTTCGAGCAATCGCGGATGCTATTCCCATGTGTCTTTTTATATTTTTAATCAGCTTCCAAAAAAAGCAGCGCAAATGTACAAAATCTATATAAATGAAACCCCTTTAATTCTAATTGAAACTGCGAAGTTTTCACCTATTTTGGGGAATGGAGAGAATTTGACGGTCAGATATGCTGGAAAAACTAAACAATTGCTACAAGTGGCAGATATGCTCGAAAAAACTAAAAGATTTAATTCAGTAACAATCCATGGCTCTGATTTGAAAAAATTATGGAAAGACTTTAAATCACTCTATAAAATTATCAAAGCAGCGGGTGGGGTTGTATCGAACCCCAAAGGTGAGATTCTGGTCATGTACCGTAGAGATTTTTGGGATTTACCCAAAGGAAAAATCGATAAAGGTGAAACGAAAAAGCAAGCTGCCATAAGAGAAGTCGAAGAAGAAACTGGTATTTCTAATATCGAATTAGGGAAGAAAATTTGCAGAACGCTTCATACTTATACTTTAAAAGATAAAAGAATTTTAAAATATTCGTATTGGTATAAAATGTCTGCCCAAAAAATGGATTTAGTTCCTCAAACGGAAGAAGACATCGAAGAATGTCGTTGGATGCAAAAAGCCGATTTTTTGAAAGAGTGTTCTCCTATCTATGGAAATATTCGGGAGGTTTTGGACCGATAATCCTTTATTCATACCGGATAAGTAAAATGAATTTTAAGACTATGTACAGGACAAAATTAGAAACGGAGATTTACTAAACTTGATTTTAATGTAACTTCCGATATCAACCTTTTAAAATTGAGCCTTTAATTTAAGGCGAAGTTTAGTAAACCTATGTTTTGTCCTGTACTAAGATTTTAAGAGATAAATCCATTTTCATTTTTTAAAATTAGTTTAATCTGTGTTCTATTCGAGCCTATTTTGTTTATGAGGTTCTTTAAGAATTCAGGGTGAAATTTGCCGTATGTAGCGACCAATGAGTTTTTAAACAACTTCTATTTATGATTTCTAATTTTTATTAATCTGAATATTCATATTTTCGCGCAAATTTTAAAAAACAAAAGAATGAGTAAAGTAGCAGTTATAGGAGCAGGAACCATGGGAAATGGAATTGCTCACGTTTTCGCCATGAAAGGCCACGAAGTAAATTTGATTGATATTTCTGAAAAAGCTTTGGAAAAAGCCATTTTAACTATCGCCAAGAATTTGGACAGGATGGTTAAAAAAGAAAAAATCACAGAAAAAGTAAAAAGAGAAACGATAGAAGGAATTGCAACTTTCACCGATATGAAAGAAGGTGTAAAAGGAGTTGATTTGGTTGTAGAAGCAGCTACTGAAAATGTAGATTTGAAATTGAAAATTTTCAAATCAATGGATGAATTTGCACCTAAAAAAGCAATTTTAGCAACCAATACCTCTTCAATTTCAATTACAAAAATCGCTGCTGCAACCAATCGCCCAGAAAAAGTAATTGGTATGCACTTTATGAATCCAGTGCCAGTTATGAAATTGGTAGAAGTGATTCCTGGTTATTCAACTTCAAAATCTGTCACGAAAAAAATCATTCAATTATCGAAAGACCTCGGAAAGATTCCAGTTGAGGTAAACGATTTTCCTGGTTTTGCGGCAAATAGAATTTTGGTTCCAATGCTCAACGAGGCAATCATAACTTTGCACGAAGGAGTTGCTGGCGTTGAAGAAATTGATAATGTTATGAAACTTGGAATGGGACATCCAATGGGCCCATTGCAATTAGCAGATTTTGTTGGTTTGGATGTTTGTTTGGCAATCTGTCGAGTGTTGCATGAAGGACTTGGTAATCCAAAATATGCACCGTGCCCACTTTTAGTAAATATGGTGATGGCAGGTAAATTAGGTAAAAAAAGTGGAGAAGGATTTTATAAATATACGCCTGGGTCTAAAGACTTGGTCGTTTCTTCTTCCTTTAAATGATAAAATGATTCATTTTTGAAATGATTAAATGGAATGCAATTGCTTGAGAAAATCTAAAATTCCAAGCAAGAGCGTCCATTTAATCACGCTATCATTTACTCATTTTAAATTCCAAAATCTATGCAAGTTCAAGAATCTACACTCAAAACTTCGGATGGTTTAGCTCTGTACACCAGAGATTGGTTGATTGAAAAACCAAAAGCCGCAATGGTTTTGGTGCATGGATTTGGAGAACACATCAATCGCTACAATCACGTCGCAGATTTCTTTAATAAAAACGGTTTCTCTGTTTTCGGATATGATAGACGAGGACATGGGCAATCAGAAGGAAAACGAGGCCATACCCCTTCACATGATGCGATTGTAGATGAAATTGCATTGGTAATTGAAAAGGCAAAAAGTGAATTGCCAAATCTCCCAGTTGTGCTTTATGGGCATAGTCAAGGAGGACACTTGGTGCTTTTTCATTTAATAAAAAAAGTTCCAAACATAGATGTGGCAGTCGTAACTGGGCCGTGGATTCAATTAGGTTTTCAACCACCAGTTTTTAAAATTTTTGCAGGTAGAATGTTGAGCAAAATTATACCAACGCTTTCCATGCCAAATGAATTGAATCACGATGGCTTATCAAGAGATAAATCGGTCGCTGAAGCGTATGCAAAAGACCCATTGAATATTTTCGAAATTACAACAGCTTGCGGCGCTGCAATGCTATATAATGCAGATTGGCTTCATCAATATTCAGGTGAAATAAAAGTTCCGTTGATGATGAATCATGGAAGTGCTGATCCAGTAATTTCACCAGAAGCAACAAAGCAATTTGCCGAAAGAGTAACTGGAGATATTACATTGAAAATGTGGGAAAACTCTAAACACGAAATCCATAATGACTTGGATAAAGAAGAAGTTTTCAATGAAATTTTAGGTTGGATTCAAACCAAAATTTCATTGAGCTAAAAAGTCTTTGCACTTGCGTCTGAAATCTAAAAGCGAAGCGATCTAACATCTCGCCTCTAATAGCAAAGCGGTCTCCTTTAAAACTTATTCTTCCACATCATACTTTCGACTGGCTTATCCGTTTTCTTGTTGTATTTCGCATTTTTCTTTTTATTGTAATAATTTTTGATGTCTCCTTCAACTGCGAAATAAATTAATTGACCAATTGGCATACCCGCGTAAACTCTTACTTTATGTGTAACGGAGATTTCTAAGGTCCAGTGATTGCAAAAACCGACGTCACCTTTTCCAGCCGTTGCATGAATGTCAATACCTAAACGACCGACACTCGATTTTCCTTCTAAAAACGGAACGGAGTTGTGCGTTTCGGT
>CALLVG010000280.1 GCA_938010715.1 uncultured Saprospiraceae bacterium | reverse complement strand
GGCAAAAAACATTGGGAAGAAATTCTTCATAAAAGACAATTCTCTCAAGACGATGGTGCTTCCTATTCTTCCTATTTTTTATTGAAAACTCCTCGAAACCTAAGGGTTATTTTCAATGACGATATTCGGAATGAAAATATGGTGAGCGAATATGTTCTCTCTCCGAATGGCTCACTTGATCGAAACAGTGTTTTCAATACAGAAAGTCAAACTCTCAGATTGCGTTTTAGAGATGCAGTGCAGGTGGCGAGCAATGAAATTATTGTTGCGAGTGAGCGTAAGAATCGTATCAAATTGGTGCGGGTGCGGTATTAGAAATTTACCTTTAATAAGTTTGGCTAAAACTCTTGTTTGGAAATTAACCTTTCCGAATTCTACTTCATATTAAAGAACTTCATAATTTAGCGCACCATTTTTACATTGGTGACGTTCAAATGACGTCTGAAATTTTCAATTAATAAAAAAGAATAAAATGTATCGTACTCATAACTGTGGAGAACTGCGGATGGCAGATGTCGGAAAAACAGTAACGCTTAGTGGTTGGGTTCAAAAGAGCCGTGATAAAGGATTTATGATGTGGGTTGATTTGCGCGATCGATTTGGCATCACGCAGTTGATTCTTGATGAAGAAAGTTCTTCTAAAGATTTGTTGGAAAAGGCAAGAGGTCTTGGTCGTGAGTTTGTGGTGAGAGTAGAAGGAACGGTTATCGAACGTTCGTCAAAGAACGATAAAATGGCGACAGGTGATGTAGAGATCAAAGTAACAAAGATAGATGTTTTGAATGCCTCAAAAACGCCTCCCTTCACGATTGAAGATGAGACAGATGGTGGCGATGATTTGCGTATGAAATATCGCTATCTCGATTTGCGTCGTGCGCCGATTCGTGAAAATTTATTTTTCCGTTCACGTCTGGCGATTGAGACTCGAAAATATTTGGCAGACCAAGATTTCATCGAGGTAGAAACGCCAAACTTAATCAAAAGTACGCCAGAAGGTGCACGTGATTTCGTCGTGCCAAGTCGTTTGAATGCAGGGCAATTTTATGCTTTGCCACAATCACCTCAGACCTTCAAGCAAATTTTGATGGTCGCTGGTTTTGAGAAATATTTTCAAATTGTAAAATGTTTCCGAGATGAAGATTTGAGAGCAGATCGCCAGCCGGAGTTTACACAAATTGACTGCGAGATGTCCTTCGTGACGCAAGAAGATATTTTGAATACGTTCGAAGGTTTGACCAAGCACGTTTTCAAAACATTGAAAGGAATAGAATTGCCTAACTTTCCTCGTATGAGCTACGACGAGGCAATGAAACGCTACGGAATTGATAAGCCAGATTTGCGTTTTGGGATGGAATTCGTTGAACTCAACGACATCGTCAAATCTCAAAACAAAGGTTTTGGCGTTTTCGAATCAGCGGAGTTGGTGGTTGGGATTTGTGCGAAAGGAATTGCAGAAGAATACTCTCGAAAGAAGATTGATAAATTGACAGATTGGGTCAAACGTCCACAAATTGGAGCAAAAGGTTTGGTCTATGTCAAGTTTAACGAAGATGGCACTATCAAATCGCCAATCGGTAAGTTTTATAGTGACGATGACCTCCGAGCTTGGGGTGATTTATATGGCGCAGAGAAAGGCGATATGTTGTTGATCCTCAGTGGTGAGTTAGATAAAACCCGTAAGCAAATGGGTGAATTACGTCTCGAAATGGGCCGTAATTTGGGACTCATGAAAGAGGGTGATTTCAAACCATTATGGGTAATTGATTTCCCATTGTTGGAATGGGATGAAGAGTCAGAGCGTTTCCACGCGATGCACCACCCGTTCACTTCTCCGAAAAAAGAGCATGTTGAAATGATGCTCAACGGCGACCACGAAACCATGAAGTCATTGCGTGCAGATGCTTATGATTTGGTCATCAATGGTTCAGAGATTGGTGGTGGTTCAATTAGAATCCATGACCGCGCATTGCAATCGAAAAATTTCAAACTACTCGGATTTACTCCAGAAGAAGCGGAAGCACAGTTTGGATTTTTATTGGGTGCATTTGAGTATGGCGCACCTCCGCATGGTGGTATCGCTTTCGGTTTTGATAGACTGTGTGCAGTGATGAATGGTCAATCAAGCATTCGAGATTTCATCGCTTTTCCTAAAAATAATCAAGGACGTGATATGATGATTGATGCACCGTCGCCGATTCATGATGAGCAATATGAGGAGTTGTATTTGGAATCGACCGTGAAGGATGAGGCAGAAGTTTAGAAACCTGATCTATAGAATCAAATAAATGAACGCTCGACAAGTGGATTGTCGAGCGTTTTTTTGTATAAGTTGTTTGAAAACTCATTGCTTGGCTGCAAGCGACACATTTTATCCTGAATTGCATTAAAAATCCTTGTCGATGCTAAGGCATTGACTTTGGTTTTTGCCTTATTCAGCATAAAATTTTCTTGCTTTCGCGAAATCATGAATTCATAAATAACTTCATTACTTGATTTTACTCTTCCGATGGTTAAAAAAAAAACAGAGAAAATTGGTGGCACGGATATAAATTATTGGTAGTGACATTTTACGTGTTGATTTATCTTTGAAATTTAAAGAAGCTCTAAGAATCTATTAGAATAAAGTCTATTCTAATCCAAACTTCATCCCAAGTCTGATCTCAACATTTTGATTTGATTGTACACAAACTGATTTTGTTCCTCTTTCTGGTGAGTAAAAATCTGCAGCGATTGCAATTCTATTTGCGGATCTAATTTTACTAAAACGCTCTGCACTAAATGGAGCAAAAGTTACCGTATTGGCTACACCTGATGCATAACCTAAGTCATTGGTCGTTGCCGCAGTCAAAATTGATTCTGCTTTATCTATAAATAACGAATCTAAAATCACGTCATTAGCATCTAAAAAATAACCTTGAGCGACTATTTCTAAACCTAATTCATTGTCTGTTACTATTTTAAATTCTGCATGTGAGACTTCATCATAGTTAGAAAAATCCCAATCAATCGTATCTGTAACTGAGAAACCATCTGACTTACCATGAAGCGGTAAATCTGCTTCAATAACAAATTTGTAGAAGCTTTCGCAAGTCACAAAACCTCGTGCTGGGTTCAACGAATCAGGGTTGGTAATGGCATCTACGTGGTATGAAATAGCTTTTGGGCCACCGAAAAGAATATCTTCAATGTTTGAATTTGTAGCATTAAAAACAAAAGTATCTCGCGCTATTTGACCAATCTCATTAAGCCTTGGGTAAGAAAAATCGATCTGTTCCATCACTGGACTTTCGAGCGCCAAGTCTCCAAACTTGGTCGTATTCACATCAAAATATAAGATGTCTGCACGGGTCGGAATCCCAAAAGAATTTTCAGAATAAATCTTTATTTCTGGATTATCAAAAAATATATCTCCTGATGTCCAATCATCAAATAATTCCAACTCTATA
The DNA here is from genome assembly GCA_938010715.1 of uncultured Saprospiraceae bacterium. Classification (GTDB taxonomy): domain Bacteria; phylum Bacteroidota; class Bacteroidia; order Chitinophagales; family Saprospiraceae; genus JAGQWW01. The sequence continues at coordinate 3,574 of CALLVG010000280.1, read as the reverse complement.
ATATCGGGTGTTCCTTCATATCGAATGTTATCAAAAAAACCTTCTGCGTAGGAAAATTCCAAATTTTTTATAGAAACAAAAAATTGAGGAACAACATACTTTGGCTCGGTTGGGGTGCTTGCGTTATAGGTGAATTTTATTTCACCATCAATAGGTAATAAAGTTTGAGTTTCTAAGTCAATCGTATCTGTAAAGTTTGCGGCAAATGGCGGAATAACAAATGTACCAGAAAGTGTATCTCCGTTCAAAGCTATTGCATTATCAAATTGCCAATTCACGGTTACTGCTTCAGATAACGGATTGTTAAAAATGATAAAAGCTAAAAGGCCTCCTTTGAGTGCCATACTATCTATCTCAAGTCCTTGGGGTGCGATCCAAGGCAAAGCGCTGATGGTATCTTCAATCGGTGCAAAAGGAATCGCATCTAATGCCTCATTGATGGCTCCGAAAAGAGCACCTTCGGCATCTTCGAAAGTTAAATCACCTTTATAATTGAGTCGAATTGTACTGTCTGGATCAACAAATACGAAAGTGCTATCTCCAACAAATTCTACCAGATCTCTTATTGAAAAATTGGCTTTTCCTATTGGAATAGCAAATTCTGCATCTGGGTTATTGATTGTGGTTTCGTCGAGATTATCGAATTTGCTACAAGAGAGAAATACTATCCCGAAGGAAAGCAATAATAAAAGGATAAATTTATTCATGCTGTTTATGGCTGTTTGTTCAAAATTAAGTAAACTGTTTTTGGGAAGCTTTTCTCTCTCGTTATAATGCAAATAAACGACTAACCTATGACAATATTATAAGCATAGATTTAATCCCAAGCTAAAATATGAGTTGATCCTAACTCAGGAATATCAACATCTTCAAATCCATCTTCTTCCAATTTCGTAGCGAATTTTTGTTGAGACTCATATTCACCGTGGACTAAAAACAAGTTTTTACATGATTTTCGCTGGTTTGCCAGAAACTCACGCATCTCATCTCTATCTCCGTGAGCGGAGAAGGAATCCATTTTTTCAACCGTACACAAGACCTGTTTATACTCTCCAAAAAGTCGAACGGCTTTTTTGCCTGCGATGATCTGTCCCCCGACTGTTCTTGGAGAACAATATCCAACTACCAACAAAGTGTTTTTCTTGCTTTCGATGTTATTATAAAGATGATGCTGAATTCGACCTGCATTCATCATACCTGCAGCACTGATGATAATACATGGCTTTTTAGATTTATTCAACTGTTTCGATTCCGCTACAGAGTTGACATATCTCAATTTATTAAAACCAAAAGGATTATCGTCAATCAAAAGATAGTCATGAAGACTTTCGTCATAACATTCAGGATGCGTTCCAAAAATAACCGTAGCATTTACGGCCAACGGACTATCAACATATACATCAATTGGAGGTAAAACACCTTCTGTTTCCATGCGGTCGAGCATATAAACGATTTCTTGTGTACGTCCGACAGAGAAGGCAGGAATGATCAATTTTCCTCTTTTCTCAACACATGCTTCTTTGATGATATTTAAAAACCGCTCTTCTTCTTGAGGGCGCTCTTCGTGCAAACGATCACCGTAAGTTGATTCGCAGATTACGTAATCGGCTTCTGGCATTGGTTGTGGATCCCTCAAAATAGGTCGATTTGGACGCCCAATGTCACCAGTGAAAGCTAAAGTTTTGGTGTCACCATTTTCTTTAATTCGCAGCGTAACACTTGCACTTCCGAGAATATGCCCCGAATCTTTGAATATCACCTCAATATCGTCATTGATCCTAAACCATTTATCATAACCATGTCCGACGAATTGATTCATCACATGATATGCATGTTGTGCTTCGTAAAGTGGTTCTATTTTTCGAGCAGATTTATCTCTTCTTTTTGCTAATTTGGTAGCATAAGCCGCGTCGCTTTCTTGAATCTTCGCACTATCTCGCAACATGATGGAACACAAACTTTTAGTTGCATGCGTACAATGAATGTTTTGGCGAAAGCCGTCTTTATATAATTTGGGAACTCTACCAGAGTGGTCAATATGTGCGTGAGATAAAATCATCACATCCACTTCATTTGGTTCGAAATACCAATTAGAATTGAAATCTTCTAATTCTTTATCTCCTCCTTGATAAAGGCCGCAATCCAAAAGGATTTTGAATCCATTATCTAATTCTATCAAATGGCTACTGCCCGTTACGATTCTTGCTGCTCCGCAAAATTTTATTTTCATTTTATTTTTTTATTGTGTTTTCTCAATTTGTAGGTGTGGAGAGGATTCGTGAATCCTCTCTACAAATCGTATTTTTTTAATTCAGAGATCTTTTTCTTTGAAAAAATTCTTTTAATAATTCGCTGCATTCGGCTTGCATTACGCCAAATTCCACTTTTGTTTTTGGATGCAACATTTCTCTTCCAAATCTTTCGAAGCCGCGTTTTCCATCTTCTGCCGCATAAACCAATTTGCCCAATTGCGACCAAGCTAATGCTCCTCCACACATCGGACAAGGTTCCAAAGTAACATATAAAGTGCATTCATCTAAGTATTTACTACCCAATGATTGTGCCGCGGCTGTGAGTGCAATCATTTCGGCATGAGCCGTAACATCCGTTAGCAGTTCGGTTTGGTTATGTGCTCTAGCTATGATTCTATTTTTGCAAACCACCACTGCACCCACCGGTACTTCACCTGCTTCAAATGCTTTTTGAGCCTCTTTATAGGCTTGCTTCATAAAATACTCATCACTAAAAACAGATAACTCGGACATATTCTTTCTTATATTGAGAGGCGAAGGTAAGTATTCAATCAAAATTAAAGTAGAAGTCTAAGTTATGTTGTCTTTTTTAAACAAATCCTACTGTTTTCAACTCAAATTATTAAAAACACAGTTCAACTATCCAAAATCACGGTTCAGTTTAAAACAGGTTCATAAAAGGAATGTTCTAACCGATATTTGCATTACATTCTTTTAAAAAAAAATCAACTAATGATGACACCCGATTACATCTTTAAAATTGCAAGCACCATCGTTCTTCCTGCATGGTTACTGTTGATGTTTGCCTCCAATTGGAAATGGACGTCCCGAATCGTTGTAGGCGTCGTGGTCACGATTTTATCTATCACTTATGCCCTGTTTGCTTTACCAATGTTTTCTGCTGAAATGTTCGATAGCTTCGGAACATTGGAAGGTGTCATGAATTTATTCACTGACCCAACATCTGTTTTGATTGGTTGGATTCACTACCTCGCTTTTGATTTGATGGTCGGTTGGTTTATCGTAAATGATGCTCGTCGAGAAGCAATAAATCGTTGGTTTTTGATTCCTTGTTTATTGTTCACTTTTATGTTGGGGCCAGTCGGATTTTTGCTCTATCTATTACTTCGATTGGTTGTTGCTAAAAAGTATTTTTTTGACTTTAATTAAACGGCTACATGGTTTCATGGCTAAATGGTTGCTGACAAATCAAATCACCTTATAGTTTCTAACCATTTAGCCATAAAGCAATTTAACCGTGTTTTTTTTTCAACACTAAAAATCAAATATCATGATCACCAACTTCCTTTCAGAACTAAAAA
>CALLVG010000279.1 GCA_938010715.1 uncultured Saprospiraceae bacterium | reverse complement strand
GCGGTGATGATTTTGCTGAAATAGAGATGAACGCGGAGACGCAAAGGCGCAAAGAACCATACACAACGTCAAACAAGAAAATGCACAAGATGGAGTTCGAGCGAAGCCGAGAATGAAAGAGCAGTTGTACAGCCGGCAGTCGGCAGTTGTACAGTCGGCAGTTGGCAGCCCCATAATGTGGAGTTCGAGCGAAGCCAAGAACGAAAACCCAAAGAAAAAAATCAATTGGAATGTTCCCGACCCTTTATTTTACCTCCACGAAAGGCCTTCTCCAATTCTTCGTCTTTCTCAATTTTAGCTACTTTTTCGAAATCTAATTTTGGACTTCCGGCATCGATCCAAGCAGTGTACCAAACACAGCCGATGGCATAAATCGCATCGCGAAAACGACGCTCAACCATACCATTCATTCGTTCATGGAAAGCGGCGGCGTAATCTCTACATGGCGTTTCAACTAATGTTGCTCCTCTCTCTTCTACACAATATTGTTGTTCTTTTGGAAATGTTTTACTTAAATCTTTTTCTATTAAAAGAACACTATCGACCAACTCATGACTTTCCAAAACGATATTCCAAAAGAAGGATTCCTTGTCCTCGATATATTTGGCTTGACCGACCCAAAAGTCATAAGTTTCCTCTGCAAAAAGTTCGGGCAAACGACTTTCCCAAAAGCCATGAATGCCACGTTGATTGGTGAGTTGTCCGTTGTAATTTTCAGTGGTATGTAATGGAACATGGGCATCGCCGATGTAATGTCCGAAGTCCGCCGAGTATCGTAATATTCGTTTCAAATCTCCATCTTCAAAAGCTTTGGTGAGTTTGAATTGCATACTTTGCAAATGCCAAGGTAGGATGCCAAATTCAGAAAGATGATCGGCTGCAAAAGCGGTTTGACAATCAAAATTTGGGTTTTTCAAAATAGATTTTAAACTATCACAATCGAAGTTGAAATTGTCCTCATAATAGTTGTTTAAAATATTGTTTTGGAAAAACCTTTTATACCGCCATTCAAATTTTTCTAACTCAATGAATTGATTATCAGTTATTTGTGAGGTGTCTCCATTTTTAGAAATATAATGAAGTGTTGTTTTTGAAATCAGAGCATCAATCCAATTTCTCGGTAAATCATCATAGGGTGGAGTGCCCCAAACATCCAAATCTATGTAATGACGAACGGCCTCATGTTTGGAGGCATAACGGCGCTTGTCTGGCCCAACTGCCTCTCTTTCAATGTAATCAATGTGCTTTTTGTAAAATCCAATAACTTCAGAAGGAAGCGTGAAAACTGCGAGGTAATTAATACGCGAATGTGCATAAAATCCCCAATCAATTTCAGAAAAACTAAAAAATACAAAAATCGTAAAACTGAGAATTATGAATCTTTTCATTATTCAAAAAATTGATTGTAACCCCAAAATAATTTGCCAATCACTCGTTGTTGAGCGACCATAAAATCCTCTCCGTTCATATCGACATAGTAGCGATGAACCATCAAAGGTTCTCCAGTAATATTATCTTTTCTATCAGCATCTTGTGGAAAAAACCGAACTGTTTTTTTATCACCATTGTCGGTTTCTAACTCAATGATACTAAATGGCTGAGTGAGTAATACAGAGTCTCGTTTAGAATTCTTATTTTCAAAACCCTCCGCTAAAATTCGATTGTAGCCATTTAAAAAAGAACGGACGGAAATTGGATTTACACCGTTTCCTTTATTTAATTGATTTTCATAAAACGGTGAGATCTTGTAATCAGAACCTTCTTTTTTCAGTTTGAATGAATGACTTTTTTGAGTAGGATACTCAATACTAATCGCCGTGATTTTATCAGGATCTTCTTCAAAGATTCCTTTGTTTTTCCAGACATCTCCTTTCGGTGTAAACCGCCATCTGAGGCTTCCTTGCATGTTAGGAATATGGGTAACGTAGGGCTGATTACTATCTTCCATTATCATGAAAGTTCCCAATTCATTATTTGTAGATCCACCTACGTAGAAGGTTTTAATTTTAGAATCACTCTTGTCATATAATTCTACTTTAATTCCAATTGCTGCCATTTCTTTTACGATATGTGGTACACTTGCTTTGGTAGGAATATAATCAACCTGCACACGACCCAAGGTTTCTAACAAATTCTTCATAACGTTTGGATTAGCTTTGGTGCCGTTGACCAACCAATCTTTTCCTTCGCCTCTAACGAAAGTTGTGGATTCACCGTCACGAGGAGCGATGAATATTTTATGGATATCAGAAATTTTAGTGGCGAATCTCATCCCTTCTTTTATGAGGTCAGTTTGAGATTTAGTTTTTTCTTCTTTCGTAAACCACCATGCTCCAGCACCGATTAATGTAAAGGCAAGGAGTAAAAATAGGGTTGAATAATTTTTCTTGTTCGACATTCAAAATATATTTAGGCTCAAAAGTCTGCAAACTGAATGAATTGAAATAGTATTCCAAGTTAATTTCTTCTAAATGTCAGGTTTCTGATGCAAAAAATCCCTTTTCAAAGTTGATATTTGCCAGATAAACAATTTAATATGAAACAAATCTTACCAATTTTATTTTTGATTAGCGTAATAACTTACTCTTGCCAAGATGAACCTGCTGATCCAACCACGGATTGTGATAAATTAATTATTGGTCTTGCTAATTTTGATAAGCGTGATGTAGCGGACGAAATAAACTTTATTTCGGAAGATTTTTTTCCTGCATCTTCCTCCGTTGATTCGATAGGACATGAGGCTAATTTAACCGCTTTCACAAGAAGATTAAGAAGCACTTGTGCCAATATCGAAGCCAATGTGATAGGTTACGCGACCATTAAAACTAATCCACCAAAATCTGAAATTCGATTAGAAATCTTTACGGTTGATTCGACCTTTGAAAGGATTTTAGATATCAATACGCCGTCTGATAATGTACTTAGTTTTTCGGACTTCCATCAATAGGGTAGTAAAAGCTAATATTGTAACCTCGGTATTGATTTTTTGAGCTGATTGTTGCGGTGAAAGTATCTCTTCCTTCGGCGAAATATTGGATTTCGTTGAGGTAAACATTTCTAAATGCCGTTGCGTATTGATAGCCGAGATGGAAGATGAGCTTTGAGAAAATAACGAATTCTAAAGCTAATTCTCCTGATGCTCCAATCGTATTTCCCATAAAACTTGAATTGGTAGTATAATGAAAAATTGGAGTGTCGGGCCTCCAGTTTATCATGTTCTCAAACTCATCCGATTGATAAGATGCTGAACCTAAAGCTTTTGTTAAATAAAAAATACTTGTTGAGGGGACAAAATAGATTTTATTCTTTTTACTTAATTCAAATTTTCCATTGACTTCAATTGGGATAATTAGGTGTTTAAATCTCCCGTGAAATGTTCTATTAAAATAGTCTCCTCGTAAATACTTGTAGGTCAAACCCGTTTCCAAACCCCAATTTTTTGAAAGATTTTTTCTCACCAGCAAACTGAAAGTATTTGAATCTTCAAACTGTGGTCCAATATGCTGGCCTCCATCCAAAACTTTAAATTGGTCTCTGAAAACACCAGCACCAAGGCTCAATTCAATACCTTTCTGTGCGAAAATAGATGTTGTAAAAAAGATTAACAGGAGTATAATTATGGCTTTAAATCTCATTGGTGCGAAATTGATTTCTTATTAACTCAAACTAAAACCAAATTACTTTTATTGAATTGTTTTGGACAATGATTTTAATTTTATATGGATTTTCCAAATTTGTAAAAGTAAGGTTTCCGTCCCATCGTTATTGATGACAAAATCAGCATGTTTTAGTTTTTCATCTTCTGGCAATTGTTTTTCTATTCGGGCTAAAACTGCTTTTTTTGAAACACCATCCCTGTCCATAACTCGTTGAATACGAACATCTTGTGGAGCTGAAACAACAATTAACTTGTCTAAAATTTTATGCCCTCCTGTTTCAATAATCAATGCTGCTTCTTTCAATGTATAAGGAACATTTGTTTGGGCATTATGCCATACAAAAGTATCATTTGCAACGGCAGGGTGGACGACTGCATTGAGCAATTTTAATTTGCTTGGGTCAGAGAATGCTTGCTTTGAAATGTGTTTTCGATTGAGTTTTCCATTTTTAAAGTACGATTCTTTACCGAAAACTAATTTTACTTTATCAATAATTTCTCGACTTGAAATCATTAAATTTTTTGCTCGTTCATCTGCGTAGTAAATAGGAATCCCAAATTTTTCAAATATTTTACAAACTGTGGTTTTTCCACTTCCTATTCCTCCAGTTATACCTACTTGTAGCATGTTTTATTATTTATATGAATCAGGAGTTAATTTTTCAACCCTTGATTCGCATTATTTTATAATTTACCTCAAATGTATTTTTTTGAGAACAAAAAAAATAGCCCTTTTTACTTATTAATAAAAAATATACCTTTGCGGCCGATTTCGAGCACGTCTGCTCGTTTAATTTTAAATCCATTTTAATTCACAAATAAATAAAAGATAAATTATGGCTACAAATCGAACTTTCACAATGATAAAACCTGATGCAGTAAAAGCAGGAAACATTGGTAACATTCTTCAAATGATTAACAATGCAGGTTTCAGAATCGTTGCGATGAAATTGACTCAATTGTCTCCAGCTACAGCAGGACAGTTTTATGCAGTCCACAAAGAAAGACCTTTCTATGGAGAGTTGGTAGAATTTATGTCAAGTGGTCCTATCGTTGCTGCTATTTTAGAAAAAGACAACGCAGTGGCAGATTTCAGAACATTGATTGGTGCTACCAATCCATCTGAAGCTGCTGAAGGAACAATTCGTGCTAAGTATGCAAAAAGCATTGGAGAAAATGCAGTGCACGGTGCTGACTCTGATGAAAATGCAGCGATTGAAGGTTCTTTCCACTTTGGTGGAGTAGAGATGTGCTAATTTTAGTCATCAGATTATTAGTTAATCAGTTAATTAGATTTTAAATCGATCTAAATAACTGATTAACTAATTCACTCTTTCCTGATTACAATTTCAACGCGTCGATTTTGTGCTCGACCTTCTTCAAATTCATTTGAAGTAACGGGTTCAGAAGCTCCCTTTCCTTCAAATTTCATCCTGTTTTCCTCTATTCCATTGTCGGATAAAAAGTCTAAAACAGCCTTTGCTCTGTTTTTAGAAAGTTCCTGATTTCGGTTAGTTCCACCCACATTATCGGTATGACCCACAATCGTAATTTTAAAACTAAAATCATTATTCATTATAAAAGCCAATTGCTCCAATGGCTTAAAAGATGATTCCTGAAGCGTCGATTCATTAAATTCGAAATGAATATTATTTAATACTAATTTTTGATTATCGACAATAGAATCTTGAAGCAAAATAGGTTCTAATGGTCTGACCAAAACATCATCAATTAGATAATAGGAGTAGGGTAATCCATCCTCAACTTTTTCATTCAAAATATAATTATCCTCCTGAAAAGAACCAATAATTAAAAAGTTAGAAAAATTATTCACCTCAAATTCACCTGAAATTTTTAGCCATTCATTCACTGGCGCTTCCAAAATTTCACTTTGTTCCACAGAAGGTAAAATGTCATAAATACCTATTTTAAATGGTTGCCATCGTGCACTATCCACAAATCCCATCCCAATATCATGCACTCTAACAGAAGTCGAAATCGGGTTTACCCAAAACTCTCCATAATATTTCACCCCAGGTATAAGTGGCGTTCTTAATCTGATTTGTAGATATTCTTTACAATGTTGAGTCCTTTTTTCACATCCATACGTCTTTATTCCTGACATCACATTTCCAGTTCGAGGCCTATGCGGTATAATATCGACATTTGGTCGCTGAGGAATTAATTTGGAAAGGTAATCGACATGCAAAACATCAGGTGACCCTTGATTGGGGGAATGCCAATTAGACATGAACCTTTTAAAATCTGCATAGGTTCCCATCCATCTTTCACTTGGCTTAGTGATAGTTTCGAAACTTCCGTTTGGCACCAAGTTTTGAGCATGGATTAAGTTTTGAGAGAGCAGAATGAGGATAAGGATTGATTGAAGAACCTTCATAGATTATCTTTTTTCTATGTACAGGACAAAATTAGAATCGGAGGTTTACTAAACTTGATTTTAATGTAACTTCCGATATCGACCTTTTAAAATCGAGCCTTTAATTTATAGCGAAGTTTAGTAAAGTAAAACCGAAAAAACAACCTTTCGATTTGAAGCGGTTCTTTTTCCATTATACTTCCCCGATTAAAATCGGGACACGCGTTAAAAATACTCACCAATGCTTAGTAGTTAGTCAAGTTAAAAGTGTCGAGTATAATTTGGATGAGTTTTGAAGATGTACAAGGCAAAAAA
>CALLVG010000278.1 GCA_938010715.1 uncultured Saprospiraceae bacterium | reverse complement strand
GAATTGCCACTCAAAGTAGAGCGTGGATTTTTCAACTCCGTTGGACTCAAGGAGTTACCACAACTCTCGCATTGGTCGCCGTATGCTTCCTCGTTTGCGCAATTTGGACAAGTACCGATGATGTATCTATCTGCCAAAAACTGATTGGCTTCCTCATCATAATATTGTTCCGATTCCTGAACCGTGAATTCTCCTTTTTTTAATAAATCTCTAAAAAACTCTTGAGAGGTCTCATGATGTAATTCAGAAGAAGTTCTATGGAAAATATCGAATGAAACCCCCATTTTCTGGAAGGTTTCTCTGAAAATCTTATCGTATTTGTCAATGATTGCCTGTGGCTCAATTCCATCTTTTTTTGCGCGAATCGTAATCGCCGCGCCATGCTCATCGGAGCCACAAACAAATACCACATCTTTACCCATCAATCGCAGCCAACGGGCATATACATCGGCAGAAAGGTATGCGCCCGCCAAGTGTCCAATATGCAAGGGGCCATTCGCATAGGGCAAAGCAGCAGTTACTAAATATCTTTTTGGTTCGGTCATAATGTTTCCTCGTGATTATTTTTACTTGAAAATCAGGCGCAAAGGTACGAGAAAGGAAACAGTTTTTTGTGTGGATTTGGTTCGCTTTAGAATCGAAGCGGTTGAAATAGGAAAATTTGGCTAAAATTGAATTTAGTTAGTATATTTAAATACTGAAGACCAACTTGACTATGAGCGAACAAGAACTTATCAACAAAATAAACAGCCTTCACCAATACCTCGAACTAATTCATTTGTAAAATGATGAATTTGTAGAAAAATATGGTCAGAAAGGTGGCGAAGAAGAAATTGATAGAATATTGGATTCTATAAATTTCCACAATCAAAAACTGGATATTTTAAGAAAGAAAAAGAATGAATCAAAAGAAAAAGTTTGACCCGAAGGCCGTTGTAGAAAATATCCATTCTGAGCTTGATCAGATTAATGCAGCTTTGGACAATAACGAATTTTCGACTAAAGCCCTTGACAATATTAGGGATGCTTCTTTAAAATTGGAACTTCAAGGTTATAAAACAAAATAAAAAATCAAAACCGCTTCCCAACCGTAGCTCCCAACAATACAACAATCCCCTCCCGTACCGGCGCACCAGTATTATTGAGATTGAGTTCCATTCCGAAACTAAAAGATGGGTTCAAGAAAAAGCCTTCATTATCCAAAAAGAAGAGGTAGCCCAATTCAAAAGTTGGTTGTATTGCTGTCACTTCCGATTTGCCTGAACTGATGACTTCAATACCATTATGATTTTCCCAATCAATCCTATTGAACCATAAATCTGAACGAAGGCCGAGCGACCAACTTCGATTTTCTTTCCAATAGCGACGATAGCCAACGGTCATTCCATAGCCAGTACCGCGTTCTTCGTCTTGTTCTCCAAAACTGCGTCGGTCAAAAAGATTGGCTCCAACTCGAAAATGAATAGCATTGTTTTCTCGAACAATCTTTTCCAACTTAATACTTGGAATAAAACCAGTTGCATAAATTTGAGTCTCAATACCTCCCGCGTAGGTTTGAGCAGCCATAAAAAATGGAAGGATTATAATAAGAAAAACAAGACCAGAACGCATATACAGCGAAATTTGAATGATTTGTGCCGTTAAATATTTGAGACAACAAAAGTACGAATCTACTGTTCCACCTATGTTGTTATTAATGGATTAACTTCAAATTAAAATTGATAAATGTCAGGTAAAACTGTTTTGATAGGAGGCGGCACTGGATTGGTCGGTAGCCGTTTGAGCGAATTACTCGAAAAAAGAAATTACAATGTCTTACATCTTAGCCGAAAGGCAAATATAGATGCGAGATTCCCTGCCTACAAATGGGATATAAAAAATAAAACAATCGATGAAACTGCAATTGCAAAAGCAGATTATGTTATCAATCTCGCTGGTGCAGGCATCGTCGATGGTCGCTGGACTGAAAGTCGCAAAAAACTGCTCATTGATAGTCGAGTTGACAGCACCCTGTTGTTGAAAAATGCTTTCGAAAAAATGGGTAAAGCCCCCAAAGCTTATATTTCTGCATCGGCCGTTGGGTACTATGGTAACACAGGCGAGGCCTTGGTAAAAGAGTCTGACCAGCCTGTGGATGAGGACTTTCTTTCGCACTGTGTGGTTGAGTGGGAAAAAGCAATCGACAAAGCCAAAGCAACAGGTTGGCGTACTGCTCGTATTCGTATCGCAATCGTTTTATCGACCAAAGGCGGCGCATTAGAAAAAATCATGTTACCACTCAAAGCTAATGTTGGTGGTTACTTCGGAGATGGGCAGCAGTGGTACTCTTGGATTCATATCGACGACCTTTGCAATCAATTCATTTATGCACTCGAAAATGATAATTTCAAAGGCACTTTTAATGGCGCTTCCCCTAACCCAGAGCGCAATAAACCTTTCACAAAAAAGATAGCTGATGCAATGGACAAAACGGCATTGCTTGCTCCTGGACCTGCGTTCGTGATGCGACTCGCGATGGGAGAAATGGCTGATACCATCCTCAATAGTAATCGTATTTCAGCAGAAAAAATACAAGCCGCTGGTTTTAAATTTCAGTTTCCTGAGTTGGAAGGAGCGGTGAGAGATTTGATCAAGCGAAAGATTTGAGAAACGATTCCTTTTATTTTCTCATAAAATGCGCCTTGGCTATCAAACCATTTTCGATTTCGTAAATCGCTACAATTTCAGTTGCCTCAACTCCTTTTCTTCCACTGACCATTTCGTGGTCAATTACTTTGTTGCTGAACGTAATTCGATTGAGCAGGTTACAATGTAAGTTTGGAGAATTTTCAAAAATATCAGCATACATGATTTTAAGTTTAGACTTACCTGAATAGCTCATTTCTCCAGAAGGAAAGCCAAAAATCTCAATATCCTCTGCGAAACAATCGAGGTAAGATTTAAGATCACGAGCGTTATAACTATCAAGTTGCTTTTGTACTATTTCTTCCACCGAATGGTTCGCCATGCTGTCTTTTGTTTATTGGTAAGAAAAGTCCATGCAACGATTCGGCTTACCTTATTGCCGTGCTGCATTGGGATGATTTTTATAGTTGCTTTAACCTTTTTCAAAAACGAATTGATTGGTTTCAAATTAGATTCTTTTGAAACTAAAGTAGTGAACCAAAAGCAATTGTTAGCAAAATTCGCACTCTCTCCTATCATGTTTTTGAGAAATTTTTGTTCTCCTCCATCGCACCACAACTCATTGTGTTGACCTCCAAAATTTCGAATTAACGTTTTAGCTTTTTCGCCTCTTAAGTTTTTCAACTTTCGTTCAGTTCCCTTTTTTGCCTCTCTTGCCGAACCATGAAAAGGCGGATTACAAATAGACAAATCAATATATTCATCCGCTTTCAAAACACCCGAAAAAATTGATTTTGAATTGGATTGTAATCGCAATTCTATTTTACTTTTTAAAACAGAATTTTGATCAATATTTTTTTGAGCTGCTTCGATTGCAACTGCATCTATGTCAGAACCAATGAATGACCAACCATATATTCGACTTCCTAAAATTGGATAAATACAATTTGCCCCCACTCCAATATCAAGGACTTTTATTTGATTGCTTTTGGAAATTTTTCCATTATTACTACCCGCCAACAAATCGGCGACATGATGAATATAATCTGCTCGTCCAGGAATTGGCGGAGTTAAATAACCTGTTGGAATATCCCAATTTTCAATTTGATAATGATGTTTTAGCAAAGCCTTATTGAGTAATCTCACGGCCTCTGGATTATGAAAATTTATTGTTTGTTTACCTTTCGGATTTTTTACTAAAAAAGGAATTAACGCTGGTATTGCCTCTGTCAATTTTTCAAAATGATAACTACTGTTGTGTTGGCTTCGTTTGTGAAATTTTTTTTTCGACATCAAAAAAGCTGTTTTAAGGCAAAAATAGATTTGTATTTCGAAATATCAGCAGTCATAAAAATGCCCCCTTTCCAGAAAGGAAAGAGGGCCAAATTTTACTAGAGTCTTAAGATAAACCTTTTCACATCACAGAAATAGGCTCACTTGATTTATAGATATTTCATTGTTTCTAATAATTACAGAAGAACATGTGATTACCACAAGTTTTCATGAAATGAATATCACATCCATTTGCTGCTTGAATTCTAAATGCTTCTAAATCTCTTGGCAATGTAGGATCAATCGTCGCGTACAAAGTTTTATGTGCTTTGCTATATCCGAGGTTACCCGTTACACCTCTTGGAAGTGTTACGGAAGAGAACATGTAGTCTTGTGCATCAGCAAAGCTACTGTAACCCATTCCTCTGAAAATTCCATCCAAAAATTCACGGTCACGTTTGCTTGTTGCATGTGCAGTTTTTAACTTGTTATAAAAACCTCTTGCATCTAACGAGTGAGAATTTCCAAACTCAGGATTAGTACCTAATCGTTTCAATACTCTTGGTGTTTGATTCACTGGAATATTGAAAACCATATTTGTGTTTCCAGAACAGTTACAAGCTGGTCTTGTAACAACTGTTCTTTTTGGAGCAGGAGGACATCCGTTTGATGTTTTTGCAGCAACTGTTGGGCAACTATCTTTGCTATCAACAATTCCGTCACCATCTGTATCAGGACAACCTTTAGCAGTTTTCAAACCTTTTACTTTTGGACAATCATCTTCGCTATCAGCGACTCCATCACCGTCACCGTCAGGACAACCATTAGTCATCACCGTACCTGCAACTTCTGGACAAGCGTCCTCTGCATCAACGATACCATCACCGTCACCATCTGGACATCCGCTCATACTCTTGATTCCAGGAGTATTTGGACATAAATCTTCCAAGTCAATTACACCATCACCATCTGTATCAGGACAACCTTGTAATGCAGCTCCACCCGGAGTGTCAGGACATTTATCATCAACATCAACCAATCCATCACCGTCTGTGTCAGGACAACCTTTTAAATCCATTGGACCAGCAGCGTCAGGACATCTATCTTTTTTATCAGTAATACCGTCACCATCTCTATCTGGACAACCAGCCAATGCTTCTAAACCTGGGACTTCTGGACATTCATCTTTTTTATCAATGATGCCATCACCATCTGTATCTTTTGGTTTTTTGAAGTCGTACCAACCTCTTAAACCACCAAAAGCAAACCAATCATTTTGTGTTGGATCAGCAGCTTCACTGATTCCGTCATAATAATCGGATACCGTCCAACGGTAACCAAGTTCTGCACCCAATGCAAATCTCTCTGTTATGTAATATTTTAACCCAGCACCAACTGGAAGAGCAAGTTTTAATCCACTGGCATTATCGTTGTCTTCAGAAACGCCCAAAGTTGCACCATTGAAATCAACTTCTGGTGTTCCAAATGCACCTCCAATACCTGCAAAGATCAAAGGAGACAAAGTTCTTTTGAACGCACCAGTTTCTTTGTCATATCTTCTTTTACGTAAAAATTCCCAGTCAACAAGACCAGCTATTTCAAAAAGATTACTTTCGAAACTAAAACCACGATTTACACGATCTTGTCTTGCAAAACCTAACTCATCTCCATCAAAAGAAAAGTATGTTCCATCTATTCTCAAACCAAAAGGTGATTCACCAAATGGAATTCTAAGACCAAGCCCAATAGCTTGACCCAAGTTGTCGAGTGCACCGACATTGTCATCAGATCTTGTCCAAACGTCTCCTTCGTGAGGAACAACTCCAAGTTTAAGCGAGCCTGATATTTGGGCTTGAGCCGCAAAAGTGAAGGCGAATAGGAAAATAAGTAAAGTGAGTAATCTATTCATAATTTTTAAGTTTAATAGAATAAATAGGGATAGATGCTCTATGTTGTCTCATCTATCCTCTTAGTATTGAAAAATAATCAAATTTGTTTTAAGGATTCCCAAAAGTAAAAAAATCCTTTTTACAAAAGATTATAAAACCCTGAAATGGAGGGACTTAGAATGCGGATCGAAAAAATGTCGTATTAATGACATTAAATTTTGTAATGCCTTGAGGTTTATTATTCCCAAAATAAACCTTTCAAATTCGTTTCTTTGCATTCATGATTGAACTGGATTTAACCGTTTTTCAAATAACAATAGCTATAGTTGGTGGCCTCGTTGCGGGGTTTATTAATACCCTTGCGGGAAATGGATCAGCCATCACTTTGACTATTCTAATTGAAGTGTTGGGTTTACCGCCTTCTGTGGCCAATGCGACCAATCGAGTGGGCATCATGGCACAAAGTGTTACAGGTACTTGGGCCTTTCATAAAGAAGGAAAACTCCTTCTAAAACGAAATCTGAAATACGTCATACCAATTGTAGTGGGTTCGATTGCAGGAGCACTTTTAGCTGCAAATGTGAGCAATGAACAGTTCCGCTCTGTTTTTAAATTTTTGATGGTCATCATGTTGGGTGTTATTTTGGTCAAGCCGAAAAGATGGATTCGTGAAACGGAAATGGTCAATGTATTACCACTATACATCGTTATCCCCGTTTTTTTAGGAATTGGCTTTTACGCAGGTTTTATTCAGATGGGAATGGGCGTGATTTACTTGGCGGTAATGGTTTTACTCGCTAAAGTAAACATCATGGAAAGCAATGCGTTGAAAGTATTTACAACTGGAGTGCTGACAATTTTCGCGCTTTCTATTTTTCATTATAAAGGATTGGTAGATTGGAAAATAGGTGCCATCGTAGCCATTGGCCAAGCAACAGGAGGATATTTGACTGCTACCTACGTTTCTCGTTTTGAAAAAGCAGATCAGGTAGCCTATTGGGTGTTAGTTGTGATAGTGATCACAGCGGTTATCCGCTTGTTTTGGGTTGGATAAAAACTATCTTTGCCGTCAAATTATTAAAACAAAAGAATCTATATATAATTATGCATAAACCAAAAGTCGGAATAAGTATTGGAGATATAAATGGAGTTGGTCCCGAAATTATTATAAAAACACTTTCAGACAGCCGTATTTTAAAATATTGTACGCCTGTTATTTATGCCTCTTCAAAAGTTATTGCTTACCACAAAAATATTGTCAACGACAGTTTTCAATTTTACTCTTGTCAGAATTGCAACGAAATTCGACATGACAGAGTCAACGTCGTAAATGTTTGGCAACAAAATATCAATATCACTTTAGGGAAGGTGAGTGAGGAAGGTGGAAAAATTGCAACTGCTGCACTCGAAGCTGCTGTTGAGGATTTGAAAGACAAAAAAATTGATATTTTGGTAACCGCTCCCATCAACAAAAAAGCGATGGAAATGGGTGGCTTCAAACACGTTGGGCATACTCAATTTTTGGCGGAGAAGTTAGAAGGTGCTGACTTGATGATGATGGTCAACGATGACTTGCGCGTGGGAGTCGTGACGGATCATATTCCAGTGAGAAGAATTCACGAAAAAATCAATAAAAATCTGATTCAAAAGAAAATCCAATTGATGGTCAAATCATTGAAAATGGATTTTGGATTGGAAAAACCAACCATCGCAGTTTTGGGATTGAACCCACATGCTGGTGATGACGGGCGTATCGGAAAAGAGGACAACGAAATTGTAAGACCTGCCATTTTAGAACTCAAAAAGAAAGGAATGTTGGTCAATGGCCCTTTTCCTGCTGATGGATTTTTTGGTTCAGGAGATTACAAGAAATATGATGGAATCATTGCCATGTATCATGATCAAGGATTGATACCTTTCAAGTTACTTTCTTTTGGAGAAGGTGTGAACTTCACGGCTGGACTTTCGGGCGTAAGAACTTCACCTGACCACGGAACAGCGATGGATATTGCTGGTCAAAATTTAGCAGACCCTGGTTCGTTTCGCAGAGCAATGTTTGCGGGTTTGGACATATTCAAAACACGAACTGCCTTCTTCGAAGACAGTGAAAATTCTCTCTTAAAAGGTAAAAAAACACCTGCAAAAGAATATGACGAAAAGGAAGATGAGATATTGGAAAGAGATGAAGAAGTAGCAGAGGAATAAAAATTTTATTAACTATAAAACACGTAATCAAATGGGATTATTTTCATTTTTGAAAAACGCCGGAGCTAAATTGTGGCCTGCTAAAAAAAAGGAAGAAACACCAGCAGAAAAAACCGAAGAACAGAAAAAAGTAGATGCACTAATGAGTGAAGTTAGTAAACTCGGTTTACCTGTTTCAAATATTCAAGTGGAACTTGGCCAGTCTGTTACTGTACACGGAAATGCAGATACCAATGCAGACCGCGAAAAAGTTATTTTAGCACTCGGAAACGTCGAAGGAATTGCGGTTGTGGAAGATAATATTGCAGTGGCGAATCCAGAACCAGAAGCCGTTTTTATAAAAGTAGAGAAAGGTGATTCTCTTTCCAAAATTGCAAAAGCACAATATGGCGACCCAATGAAATACCAAGCGATCTTCGAGGCGAACCAACCCATGTTGAGCCATCCTGATAAAATTTATCCAGGGCAAACGTTGAGGATTCCGCCATTGGCATAAGCTGAATTTCAAATAAAAATAGAAGAGGCATCTTAGTAATAAGATGCCTCTTTTTTTTATTAAAAAAAATCGTTCTTAGACAAATTCTGTGGTCTGTAGTGAATCTAATTTCAAAGAAAACAGCACGAGCGAATTCATTCTGAATTTTTTGAAATATTAAAGTCAATCTGTTGATCAATGTGATTCAATAATTTTTTGCTTAAAATGAAAATCGTACATTAGCCAAACACAAAAAGGAATCAAATAAGAAACGCTTAAAAATAACTTCCCGATTTCAAAAAATTAGCAAAGGAAAAGTGATTGATAATAAGGATTTTCGAGCTAATTTTTTGAATTGAAGAGGGAAGTTATTTTTTGAGTAATACTAAGTTGATTCCTTCAACTTCTAACATTCAACCTTTCCTTATGGCAACATTCAACCTAAAAATTAACGGAAAAGCAAAACAAGTAGAAGCCGACCCAAACACCCCAATGCTTTGGGTACTTCGCGATACACTTGGTTTGGTCGGAACAAAATATGGTTGTGGCATCGCAGCTTGCGGCGCCTGCACCATTCATGTAGATGGCACAGCAATGCGCTCTTGTCAGATGCCCATTTCAAAAGTAAGAGACCAATCAATTACCACGATTGAGGGACTTTCCGAAAATGGAACACACCCCGTGCAACAAGCATGGCTAAAACATGATGTGCCGCAATGTGGCTATTGCCAAGCTGGACAAATCATGAGTGCCGCCTCTCTTTTGAATGACAATTCAAATCCAAGCGATGCAGATATTGATACCGCGATGAATGGCAATATTTGTCGTTGTGGAACTTATACACGCATCAAAGCAGCAATTAAAACGGCGGCGAAAGGGTAGCACTTTCGTGGCACGACTCCAGGTCGTCCCACGAATTAGCCCAGCCCACAATGGTGGGACGACTTAGAGTCGTGCCACCATGCATTCTTTAAACTATAGAAAAATAATCATGACATTTATAAAAACAAAAGTCGGAAGACGCTCATTCATAAAATCGTCAGCAGTAGCAGGAGGAGGGATGAAGATAGGATTTAGTTGGTTAGCTGGATGCAAGTCTGAGCCAATGATAGAAGAAGAAATTCTGCAAATGCCAGAAGAATGGTTCAACATCAATGGCTTTTTAAAAATAGGCGACAACGGCGTCGTGACCATCATGTCACCCAACCCCGAAATCGGTCAAAATATCAAAACTTCCATGCCGATGTTGGTAGCTGAGGAGTTGGATATTGACTGGAAAAAAGTGGTGGTCGAACAAGCACCG
>CALLVG010000277.1 GCA_938010715.1 uncultured Saprospiraceae bacterium | reverse complement strand
TGCGCTCATAATTCAATAAGCCTCGAATATCCAGATAATCATTTATACTATACTCAATTCCCCCTCCCACATGGAAATTTAATTCATAAAATGGTCTTGGTGGATTAATAAAGAAGGCTCTTTCTCCATAAAATAAACTATGAATATTCGTGATACTTGAACCTACATAAAATACTTTACTCAAATTACGATTTTGACCAAAAGATTGAATACTTATAAATGAGAAAATAATAAAGATTAGAGTTTTAAATTTCATTTTATTGATTTGTAAAAGTAAGAACGGCTAATTTATTGAAAGATTAAAAAAAAATTACAATTTTGACCTCTCCAAATATGAGAATCAACTAATGTCACCACACAAACTCGAAGAATTTCGGATTTACTACAACCACACCATTCATCCTGAATTGATTAGGATGGAAAAGAAGCGTGGTGGTTTGCTGTGATTATTCTTTTTGTCTATTCTATTTTTGGTGGTAATGATGGGGTTAAGTGCCTTTTTAGATATTTTGACAGTTACTTTATTTCTTGTAATTCCAGTTGGATTTTAAACAAAGCATTCAAAAGAAATAGATAAAAAGTATGCTCCTTTGGCTATTGAAAATAGCCCTGTTATTATAGTGGTGTCTATTGGAGAAATGCGTCCTATTGCTCTTCAAAACAATTGGCAAAAGAAGAAGTTGAAAAGTTTAGATGCTCTAATGCAGCAGTTTTTGGTGGCCGATATCAATGTTGAATCAATTATTGACAAATACGCAGAAATTGATGATTTCATAATAAGTCGTTCTTGGTGAACGGTGGTGGCTTTTAATTTTTCTCTCGGTAGGCAGGTCAAAAATATAAAATCCCGAACCTTCTTTATAAAGATTCGGGATTATATTAGACTTTATTACAAATTACTTAGACTCTTTCGGCTTACGTTTACGACGTGATTTGAATAATTCGACTACTTCTTTTGGTTTCAAAAATCCAAGATCCACAAAAGTCGTTGAAACAAATTTCTTGATATCTTGGTAATCTTTTCCACGTTTGTCCACATATACCTTCAACAATTTGCGCACATATTTCATGGATAAGTGCTCCAAATCTTGATTGAATTTTTGATTCCCAAATATTTGCATGTAAATGCCATAATACTTTGACACCTCAAATAATTCAGTATAATCGCTGGTCTCGATGTTATTCAACAAACGAGCAAAGTAGTTGTAAATCGCTCGACGCACACATTCATTTTCGGTCGAAAGGCCACTGTGACTGTGGTAATAAACTTTCACCGCTTCTTGCGCACCTTCGTCCATGTATCCTTTCTCATGAAGCGTATCCATCAAACCGTAATAATCTTTGATGTCATCCTTTATAGAAGGATCCAAAATTGCAGAAATTCTGCTATCGGCAGCTTTATCTAAATCAATCGCTCTATTGTGTAGCTCCAAAGTAAACTCAAACCACATTTGCGCAAACTCAGGATTCGTTTCTCTATTTTTATTAAAAAGCTCTTTCAAGTGCTTCTGATCTTCTTCCGAAAGGTCGAAGAAATTCGCATACAAAGCCATGATTTCCAAGTGCTCGCGCATCCCGAAGAACTCCTTGTTTTCGATCAATTTTTTCATGTGAGGAACCACAGAAGCATTCACATTATTAATTTGGAAACGAGAAAGTAAAAACTGCTTCAATTTATTATAATAAACTTGAAGTTCTGCTTTATTCTCAGGGAAAACCGCTGATTGATAAATTTCGTTTTTGAATTGTCTCATATAACGAGTGTAACCTTCCGCTCTTCCTGGCACTGTTCGATATCTGTCCAATCGTTGACTAGTCAAGAAATTTCTGATGCGTTTATTTGAAAACTCGTTAATCAAATTCGCTACCCAAATATTACTACTTAAAAAGAAACCAACCTGAATCGTTTGACCAATTCTTTTTCTAAGAATATCAAAATTCGCAGAATTACAAATCGCCAATAATACTTCTTTAAAGTGCTCTTGCGGACGAACATACTTCATCGTCTCTTGATTGATCTCTCCACGCAAAGCAGCAAAGCCAAGTACTCGGGGCAAAAATAATCCTTCAAACGCATCGTGAAGCAATGCCTTCTCAAACGCCTCAATTTGAAGTGGATCATTCTCGGCAACAGATCTGTGAATCGCCTGAATTTTTGGTTCAAACGCCTCTTTCAAATTATTGAAAAATTCATCCTCTTCTTCCTCGAGGTAAGTTGCCAAATCTTCCGATGCCTGAATTTCTCCAGCAATCTGCTCTAATGGCTCAAAGTATTTGTCATCTAATGGTAACATAACATGGTCTTTTTAATAAGAGACCTGATAAAGCCATCTTGGGCTTTATCAGGTCTAAATTTTTCCTGAAATGAATCCGTATTTTAAAGATACGAATTTTAAAGTTCGCAAATATATGATATTCCTATGACTTATTTGTACCGTTTTCAAAGACTCAAATGATTACTTTTGCGTTTTCTTTCTTGAAGAATGTATAAAAATATACAATGATAAGATCTCGAACATTTACGTTATTGTTTTCTTTTTTTCTTTTCGGAAATTTTTCGATAGCACAAGACGCCAAGGCTGACCTGCAGCAAATGCAAGTTGATGTCGTTTATTTGGCTTCTAATCTTTTGGAAGGACGTGAAACTGGAAAGCGAGGCGAAGCACTGGCTGCCCAATACATCGCTTCTCGTTTTGAAGAATTGGGACTTACAGGTGGTGGTGAGAATGGGAGTTTTTTCCATTATTTCGATTTTAAATACAAACCAAATCCGCACAGTGAAGAAGGCGTTGAGCAACGAAAAGGAAAAAACGTAATCGGCTATATTGATAATAAATCTGAGAACACCATTATCATCGGAGCGCATTACGATCATTTGGGTTATGGTGCTTTTGGTTCGAGACATACAGGCGAACCTGCCATTCACAACGGGGCAGATGATAATGCTAGCGGTGTGGCATCCATGATTTGGTTGGCGCAAAAATTGAAGTTAGACAAAGCGACGAACAACAATTATTTGTTCATCGGTTTTTCGGGTGAGGAGTTAGGACTTTTTGGTTCTAAAAATTTTGTAAAAAATCCAACTATTAATCTCAAGTCAATCAACTACATGCTTAACATGGATATGATTGGCCGACTAAATGAAGAAAAAGTTTTGGCTGTAAATGGAGTAGGAACTTCACCTGCGTGGAAGATACTTGAGGATATTAAAACAGAGATGAAATTGGTTACTTCCGAAAGTGGAATTGGTCCATCCGACCATACTTCGTTTTATTTAGAAGATATTGCAGTACTTCATTTCTTTACTGGACAACACACCGATTACCATAAACCAGAAGATGATAGCGAGTTGGTAAATTATGAAGGCATTGCAGAAATTTCAGATTTCATTTTAAAAATCGTCCATGAATTAGATGATGATGGGAAAATAAAATTTACCAAAACAAAAAGCGAAAATCAAGATAGAAAAGCCGCTGCATTTAAAGTAACCCTCGGTGTGATGCCTGATTACGTTTACCAAGGCAAAGGCATGAGAATTGATGGTGTGATGGATGGACGACCTGCTCAAAAAGGAGGTCTTGAAAAAGGAGACATCATTGTCAAAATGGGCGATTTAGAAGTAAAAGACATTTACGACTACATGGAAGGTTTAGCCAATTATAAAAAAGGTCAAAGCTGTAAAGTATCTGTAAAAAGAGACGATAAAGTCATCGTCAAAAAGGTAAAATTTTAATTCAAATTTTCTTCATGTGTTTGAATTTGGATTCGTAGAGAGGATTCATGAATCCTCTCTACCACGGGAAAAAACAAACCGAACACAAAATTTTCATCATTTGAACCTCTCCTTAAAAATAGCACGGCGATATTTGTTTGCCAATAAATCAACCAATGCGATTAACCTGATTTCAGGTATTTCGGTATTGGGAATTACGATTGGTACAGCTGCATTGATTTTAATTCTTTCTGTTTTTAATGGATTTGAAGATTTGTTGTCGAGTCTTTTTAGCACGTTCAATCCAGATATAAAAGTCATTGCTGCCAAAGGAAAAACTTTCACTATTGAAGATGAATTGATGGAGAAAGTCGCCAAAACAGGAGGCGTCGTTTTGGTCTCTCAAACACTGGAAGAAGTCGCTTTTTTTGAATACAAAGGCAGCCAAGATTTTGGCGTGGTGAAAGGAGTAGATGATTATTTTCCACAAGTAACGGGCATTGATTCTACCATACGAGAGGGAAGAATTGTATTCCAAGATCGAGGCAGTGAATTTGCCGTCGTTGGAGGAGGAATGAGAAATAAATTGGGTATTAATGTAGAAGATCAATTTGCAGCGCTTGCGGTTTACATGCCTAACAAAAAACATCGAGCTGGCTCGCTCAGTAAACCTTTTAAAAAGCAATACACCTACCCTGTCGGCACTTTTGTCAATCAACAAGATTTTGACAATCAGTATGTATTGACGTCATTAGATTTTACGCGTTCGTTGTTGAATTCTAAAAATGATTTGAGCGCACTTGAAATAAAACTTGATCCAAAAGCTAATCCACAGAAGGTAGCTGCCAATCTTCGTTCAACTTTAGGAGAGGCATTTATTGTCAAAGATCGTTATCAACAAAATGAGGCCTATCTTAAATTAATGAATATTGAAAAGTGGATGAGTTTCGCCATCCTTATTTTGATGATGGTACTCATCGCATTCAATATGATCGGTAGTTTATGGATGATTGTTTTAGAAAAGAAAAAAGACATCGCTATCCTAAAAAGCATGGGCGCTACCGAAAAAATGATCCGCAATATCTTTTTGTTGGAAGGAATTTTATTGACCCTTTTGGGTATTGCAATCGGGTTAGCGATTGCTTTTATTTTGTATCTATTGCAAATCAATTATGGCATCATTTCATTCCCTGGTAGTTTTGCCTTTGAAGCCTATCCAATTGATATGCGTTTCTTTGATGTAATGGTGGTCTTAGTTTCTGTTACAGTCATTGGACTATTGGCTTCGATTCTTCCGGCGAGACGAGCGGAGCGGGTTTCTGCTTTGATACGGGAAGCTTAGTAATTTAATTTTCTACCTGCTTAATAAAAATCTCATTCAAAGAAGGCAAAATTTCTTTGAAGGCAACGATGTGCACATTGCTGTTGATAAGCAATTTCAATAAAGCATTTGAAGCCGCATCATTTTCAAATTTAGCAACAATAGAGTTTTCAGTTTGAGAAACAATATTCGCTTTTTGAGCAATATCAGTAGGCAAATTTCCTGCAAAATCAATTTGAAAAAGGTGTTCTTTGAATTGATTTTTTACATCCTTCACTTTTCCGTTCAGTATATTAGTTCCTTTACTGATGAGAACGATTTCTTCACAAATCTCCTCCACCTGTTCCATTCTATGCGTAGAAAAGATAACACCGATTCCACTTTCGTTTAGATTACGGATTTCATCTTTTATTAAATTGGTATTTAACGGATCAAGACCCGAAAATGGCTCATCCAAAATCAATAACTTCGGACGATGAACAACCGTTGCAATAAACTGAATCTTTTGCTGCATTCCTTTCGAAAGTTCATCTACCTTTTTGTCCCACCAATCCGTAATTTCAAATTTTTCTAACCAATGAGAAATCTCTTTTTTAGCATCTGTTAGAGACAACCCTTTGAGTTGAGCGAGATACAAAAGATGCTCTCCCACTTTCATTTTTTTATACAAACCGCGCTCCTCTGGCATATAACCGATTTGCTCAGGATGTTTTATGTTTAATGGTTCCCCATCAAAATAAACCTGCCCGCTATCTGCTTGCGTGATGGTCGTAATGATTCTAATCAAAGAAGTTTTACCTGCGCCGTTTGGCCCCAACAAACCAAATATTTTTTGAGGGTCAACCTCAAGGCTCACGTTATTAACTGCAGTATAATCTCCGTATTTTTTTAGAACGTTCTCTAACTTTAGTATTGGCATATCATTTTTCATTTTGAGTGACCAAGATAAGGCAGTCTTTTACAATGACTAAAAAAAGGTTTAAAAAAATGCGTGAAGCATTGATAATGAACGATTTACTTTCATTTTAGGAATAAATATTGCAATTTTGTTTCAAGGTTTTACTCAATATACTTTTTCCAAAATTGGTAAAACTTTCTATTACCCTCTGGGACGCATACAATGACGCATACTTTTTACAAGAAAACACTAATGGTGCTGGTACTTTTCGTGTCAGCAATTTTCACTTCCAATGCCCAATCGGTCAATGAAATTCCTTTAACGGTAGAGTATTCGCTCAAAGGCGGATTTTATGATGATGACGTTACCATTCAATTGGCAGCGAGCCTTCCTGGTAGCAAAGTTTTTTATACCACGAATGGAGATGAACCCAGTGGCGCCACTGCTGAAGTTTATAATTCGCCAATCAAAATAAAGAAGACCACCATTCTCAGAACAATAGCAAGAAGAGCAGATAAAAAAAGCAAGACTTTTGCAGAGACCTATTTTATCAATGAGCCAAAGACGAATTTTCCAGTAATCTCTTTTGCGGTTCCACCACAAATGCTTTTTGACCCTATCGATGGTTTATTTGTTCAAGGTCAAAAAGCGATAGATTCACTCTATTATAAACCGGGAGCGAATTTTTGGAGCAGAGTAGAAGTTCCGATTCACATGCAATTTTTTGAAACAGATGGTCAATCTGTTTTTAATAGCCGAACGGGTTTTCGTTTGTTTGGCGGCATGAGCAGACTGTTTCCACAAAAGTCATTCACGGTAGTTGCTCGAAAACGCTACGGCAAAAAGAATATCAAACACCGTGTCTTTGGCAAAAAAGGAGAAAAGAAATATAAGTACCTCGTTTTTCGAAATTCAGGAAGTGATTTTAGTAAGTCGCATTTCCGAGATGCATTTATGGGCAGCTTGACCGATGGTTGGGATATTGAAAAACAAGATTACCGACCAAGTCATGTTTACATCAATGGAAATTATTGGGGCGTTTACAATATTCGAGAAAAAATAAATAGACACTTCTTAGAAGCAAAAACAGGCATCGAAAAAGATAGCCTTGATTTGTTGGAGCATCAATACACTTTAAAACAAGGAAGCAAGCGACACTATATCCGTATGTTGAAATACATGATAGATCACTCTTTGCGAGAAGACTATCATTTTGCGGCAATAGAAAGCATGATGGATGTGGACAACTTTATGGATTATAAAATTGCTCAAATCTATTTTGATAATGATGACGCTGGTGGAAACATCAAATATTATCGTCCGCAAACACCTGATGGTAGATGGAGATGGATTCTTTATGATACCGATTGGGGTTATGGTCTGCACAACAAAGATGCATACAAGGCTAATAGTCTGAAATTTCATACAAATCCAAAAGGGAAACCGTGGCCTAACCCGCCATGGAGTACTTTCATTTTGAGAAAATTGATGGAAAATGAAAAGTTCAGAAAGAAATTTGCTAATCGGATGTGTGACCGACTCAATTCTTCTTTTTCTGTCGAAAATGCGATGGCTAAATTGGATGAACATTATCAACACATTGCACCAGAAATCGACCGTCAACTTGACCGTTGGAATATTTCTGAAAAGCGATTCAACCAGCATGTTGATATCATGCGAACGTTTGGAACAGAGCGTCCTCAATACGTAAGAAAATATTTAGCACAAAAATTTGAACTGGGCAAAGAAGTTCAAGTCAATATCGCTTCATCGAGTGGAGGAAAAGTGGTTGTCAATGAGACGGTAGAAGTAAAAGGCAAGCCAATGGATGGTATTTATTTTGAAAAATTGCCGATTCATATCAATGCGATTCCACATTTCGGCTATCGTTTTGCCGGTTGGGAAGGAATTGACATTGACTCAGATACTCGAAGTTTTACACTTTCGCTCACAGAGAAAAATTATCAATTCAAAGCCATTTTTGAAAAATACAACCACCCACTTGCCGAAAAAATCATCATCAACGAAATCAGTTGTAATAATAAGATGACCAAAGATTGGTTGGAATTATACAACAACTCAGATGAACCCGTCAAACTGAAAGATTGGGTGTTGACTGATAAAAAACATGAGTATCGTTTGGATGATGTAACGATTATGCCAAAAGATTACGTTGTCTTTAGCGAGGATTCCAGCAAGTTTTTTAGAATATTTCCAAAAGCATACAGTGTCGCAGGAAGTTTTGATTTTGGGTTAGATAAACGAAATGAAGTCATTGGATTATTTACCGATGATGGCGCATTTATCGATAGTGTGAGTTACGAAGTAGCGCCAACTGATACGGTATTCACTTTGAATCTTTTGCTTCCATGGCTCGACAATAGCGACCTGGATAACTGGGAAATTCGAAAAGGTTTTGGAAGTCCCAACTCCGCCAATCCATATTATGTAGAAAGTAACATCCAAAAACGCCAACGTCTTTGGATGGAAATGGGCGCGGGTATCACCGTTATTCTGATGTGTATGTTGGCTTTGTATTTTAGAAAAGAAGGGGTTTTGAAGATTTGATTTTGATAAAGGAAAGCCCTTTTTCGTAAAAATTCTTTTATGGGTAGTGATACCGAAAGTGTTGATGAGTTTTTTGTAAAAACTCATAGCTCGCGCGAAGCTCTGCCTCGTGTGTGGGATCAGTTGGTTTCTAAAACCAACAAAATCGAAAAAAAAACAGGCGAGACGCCTGATGATCCTACACGCGAGGCAGAGCCTCGCGCGAACCATACTTATTTCTTTCAAAGAAAAATCAACACGTAAAATATCACTACCCAGTTATGAAAAAAGGAACCCAACAATTCAATATATCAAACTGGACTTCTGATGGATTTACTTCAAAAGAAGACCAGCTCGTCGTCGAAGAACCACTCGAAATAAGATTAGGTATTTCATCAGGCAAAACGCAAATCAGCACCCCCGTCGCAGTCACGATGCGAACTCCAGGTGCAGACGAAAAATTAGCATTGGGCTTCCTTTTCACTGAAGGAATTTTAAAAAATAAAGAAGAAGTTATCTCCACAGAAATCCTTCCTGCTCGTGAGGAAATGGCAAAAGGAAATCTTTTGCAAATTAATCTGAAAGCAGGAGTAAAAGTAGATTTGAAAAAATTACAACGAAATTTTTACACCACTTCCAGTTGTGGTGTTTGTGGAAAAGCATCTATCGAAGCCGTAATGAAAACATCTTCTTTTTCAATAAAAAATGACTTAAAAATAAACGGAGAAATATTAACCCAACTGCCAAAAATTTTAGAAAAACAGCAAAGCGTTTTTCAAGCCACAGGTGGCATTCACGCTGCTGCCCTTTTTGATGTAAATGGAAATTTAGAATCAATCGAAGAGGATGTTGGCCGCCACAATGCTTTGGATAAACTCATTGGTCACGCGTTTTTAAATGACGAATTACCACTTTCAAACAAGATACTTTTGGTCAGTGGTCGCTTAGGATTTGAATTGGTTCAGAAGGCAGCGATGGCTGGTATTTCATTTATTGCTGCGGTGGGTGCGCCCACTTCCTTGGCGGTTGAGCTGGCGCAAGAAAGTGGAATGACGGTGGTCGGTTTTTTGAAAGAAGATAGATTTAATGTTTATACTTCTTTTTAGGAGAAAGAAAAAGGCTCTATGTTGAATTGAATGGGTAGTGAATCAAATTTCAAAGAAATTTGCTCGTGTGGTTCTCTGAACCATCACGTAGTTTTTCAAATCTCCTGATTTGAGAAATTGTAATTCAATCCTATTCTATACCTCTGAATTCCGCAAATCTGGAGATTTGTATTCATTCGTGACTGTTCAGAGAACAGCACGAGCAAATTCATTTTGAATTTTTAGAAAAAGTAAAACTATTCACAATTAAGTAGCTTAAGTTAAATAATCGTCATTTCTGGCAGAGCAGATTTTTTGCTAATCAAGGCAAAAAATATTTGCATAGCCGCGCTACGGAAATATTTTTTAACGCAGGGTAGCGAAAAATTTGTTTGTCAAAAATGTGTCG
>CALLVG010000276.1 GCA_938010715.1 uncultured Saprospiraceae bacterium | reverse complement strand
TAAAATTACTTTTTTAATTATCATTTGATTTGCTATTTTTATTTTGAAAAAATAGACTCCTTTTGAGAAATTTGACAAATTAATTTGCTTTTCTTTTTCAGATTTCAACAATTTTCCTGAAAAATCAAAAACCTTTATTGATTCAACTTTTGATGGGGTAACTATATTGACCAAACCTTCTGTAGGATTCGGGACGACTTTGACTTCTTTTTCTAAGTAGAAATTAGCAATCTCCTTTTCCAGGTTTTCTAATTCCATTTTAGAAATATTTTCAACATCATAAGCTGAAAGGAGTTTTGAATAATCATTATCATCGTCTTGCGGCAAGTTGTTACAAATAATACTTGGTAAAACGATTACAACAACATTTTGACTTGCAGAACGCCCATCTGGCAGAGTAACTGTAACCCTATAAACCGTCGTTTTATTTGGATTGGCAACTGGATTTGGACAGTCATCGCAACTTAACCTAAAACTTGGACTCCAACTAAAAGTCGCACCTGTTCCAGGTAGTACATTTAGTGGCTGGTTATCACCTGCACAAATAATCTGAATTGGATTTAAAGTGTAAGTCCCTTCTGAAATTGTAAAGGTTTCTTCAACAGAACAGCCATTTTGATCAATAGCTGCAATCTTGTACTCACCTGGCTCTAAACTATCTAATTGATTTATCGTAGCGCCAGCTGAAGATCGAGTAGTATCGTAGGGGCTCGTTCCATTCATGATATTCAAATCAATACTACCTGTTCCACCCAAAAACCAAATTGGTGAATTGACTGTTGCATTTATCTCTGGACTTGATTCAATTGTGACTATCTGACTAGCTTGATAAGCACATCCCATTTCAGTATATTCAACTTGGATGGTATAATTACCTGCACCAAGACCTGCGGTGTTGAATATTCCATCTGCAGAAACATTTCCTCCAGACCATATATATGTTCCATTTTGTAAATTACTATTACTAGTTGCAACCAATTGAATAACAGTCGAATCTCCAGCGCATAATACATCTTGAACGGGGTCAATTGTCAACCCTATTGGAAGGCAATCCGTAGCTGTACAACTTATTACAGTAGCTGCTGTAGAAGGACAGCTATTTGCCGAAATTCCTATCACTTCAATGGAAACATCCTCACCTGGTGCTAGTCCTGAAACGGTATAAACGGTTCCATTCAAAACACCGTTGGGGCCATTTAAAACTTGAACTTGATAGTCTTGAACATTCGGATCAGCAGTCCATTGAAAACTTATTTCACCAAAAGTTGGTGCACATGAAATAACTGGTGGACTCAATTCCTGCTCAATTTGAACTTGTTTCGTTTCTATTGTTGAGGTACACCCATTTTCCTCAACGGACAATGAAATAGTTTTGACTCCAATAGAATTAAAAACGATTTCATAAGGCCCTGCATTTGATCCATTTACAATGATTCCAACATCAAAATCCCAATTATAAGTTGCATTATTGGTTGCATTGCCGCTATATGCTACGAAGGCATTTTCGGTTAGACAAATTGCATTTGAAACATCGAAAGTAGCTGTTGGCGTTTGGTTGACTTCGACATTGATTATAGCAGCATAAGAACAAGTACCCTCTGCATATTCAACGGAAAGCACATTGGTTCCCAAATTCGCCATTTGAGGATCAAAAATTCCAGTATTAGAAACGCCGCTTCCGCTAAAAGTAAAAGTACCGGTACCCATTCCTCCTATTGTTGTGGCATCAAGCTGAATAGGCTGCGTAGTTGACGTCAAACATACATTGTTAATTGGCTCTAAATCTACTGTGACTGGTGGACAATTTTGCGCGACACAATCACCTGTCATAATAATTGGTCCACAGACGGTATTGCCTTCCGCTGTCACTTCAATTTCTACAAATTCACTTGGACTTAAATTATCAATTTGATAGTTTGTTCCATTTTGAACGCCAGTTTGCCCCGTCAAAACATTTACAAAATAATTATTTGCTCCAGCTACCTCATCCCATGAAAAACTGACTGAATTCACAGTTGAACTACAAGTTATAACGGTAGGAATAAGCGGTTCATCTACCACAATTGATTGAGTAGCGACATTTGAAACACATCCATTATCTTCAATAGAAAGAGTAATTATTTTTGTAGAAGCATCTGCATATTCGATTTGATAAGGTCCTGAACCTGAGCCGCTTAGGGTGTTTCCATTTCCAAAATCCCAATTGAAATTGGCGTT
Source organism: uncultured Saprospiraceae bacterium (assembly GCA_938010715.1). Taxonomy (GTDB): domain Bacteria; phylum Bacteroidota; class Bacteroidia; order Chitinophagales; family Saprospiraceae; genus JAGQWW01. The sequence continues at coordinate 11,589 of CALLVG010000276.1, read as the reverse complement.
ATTTGAAGCACTTCCAGAAAAAATAATCATGGTCATCTCTCCTTCACATATTGGGGTGTCTAATGAAAAATCTGCAAAAGGTGTTTGGTTAACTTGAACTGTCGTGGTAGCTGAATAAACACAAGCACCGACCGTATAATTTAATGTAATCGGATGACTGCCAACCCCAACGGTATTCGGATTGAATTCTCCATTTGAATTCACTCCTACTCCCGACCATTCAAAAATTCCAATGTTATTTCCGGCCTGACCGGTCAGTTGAATTGGCAATGTATTAGCGGTCAAACAAATTGCGGGAACTGGTTCAACTATTACATCAACAGATGGACAATCTTGAGCAACACAGGTTTGTATTTCAGTGGAACTTGCACAACCAAAAGAACTCTCTGCGACTACTTCCAACACTACTGTTTCATTAGGATTAAGATTTGGAATGACATAGCTGTTTCCATTTTGAACGCCAGTCTGACCCGTTGAAATATTGAAAATATAATTGGAAACATTCGGATCATTTACCCACGTATAGATTACTTCATCGACTGTAGAATTACATGTCAAAGAAAGCGGTAAAAGGGCTGGGAAAACTGAAATCACATTGGTTGTTATTGGAGAAGTAACACCATTTTCAAAAACAGAAAGTGACACAGCTATATCGCCGACATCTGTAAACCGAACCACATAAGGCCCTGCACCTGAACCACTTACAATCGTGGCATTTCCAAAATCCCAATCGTAATTGGCATTTGCAGATGCATTTCCAGTATAGGTAAATGTTCCTGTTTCACCAGGGCAAATTTCGACCTCATCAATCGTAAAATCAGAAGTAACAATTATGGTTGAATCATATTTTATAAATAAATTAACAATTGAATCGCAACCATTTTTTTGAATTGTGTTTTCCAAAACAACCGTAAAATTTCCCTCAAAATAACAGGAGTCTTCCAGCTGAAAGCACGTTCCTGCAGTGATGGTTGTGTCTAAAATTGTAGGTAGTTGTAAAGCAGGAATTATTGAAAAAGTAATAATACTATCACAGCCAAGTGCTGTTACAACTACTATTTCATGACCACCGAAATTGTCGAAGGTATAGGTTCGACCTTTTATTGTTGTATCAAATGGCATTTCAGATTGGCAAACAAAAGTAGGGGCCCAAACAACAGGAGGAATAGGAAGAGAGACTACTGGTAAAATTCCTGGAATGCCATTAAAACAAAAATTTGAAGGTGTTACTCTTACAGCTCCACCACCTGCCGTTTCGACAATCCCACAAACAAATAAATCCGTTGGCCCACCTCCACTTGTGACTCTGATATTCGCAGGTAAAGTCCATTCAAATCTATTAGAATTATTGATAGGATCAATTTCAAAACAAACCTCTGCTCCAGGACAAAGTGTGGTGTCTGGGGTCATTTTTATTGGGCTTGGTGGATCTGGTAAACTGCTAGTATTTGCTCCTGAAACAATAATCGAAAAATCACAAGCATCTCCATCAAATCCATCAATTTGGAAAGTGTAAAGTGCTCCTGGGGTTAAACCAGAGGCACCAACCGTCGCACTTAGAGAGCCTCCAACAGAGAAACAATCAATTTCAGTTTCTGAATCATCCCAAAGAATTAATTGAAGCCCTTCACCTGTTATACAGTTATCCGTAATCACTGTTGCGTCAATAACACCATTTGCATCTGAGATAACTGACACATAAGCACTATTATGAGGTATTCCACAACTAAAACTACCTGTAGGTGGGTAACTACCATTATTACCTGAATAGATACCTGCTAAATTACAGATTATACAAGCAGATTGTTGAGAGAATCCAGCTTCCGAACAGCCAGCAGGTACACTTGGTGCTGTACAGCATGGTGTTGGACTATTTGAACCCGTTAGTGCAGGGAAAAACTCACAATATTGTTTTCCTATTTTACAATCTGATTCAGGTGTCACGCAAATTATTGCTTGAACATTATTAGGATTATCAAAAGAAATCCATTGAGTCCCTTGCCCTGAAAGTATTGAAATACTTGTATCTGAAATTTCCCATAAATAGGAATCTGCATCTTGGACTCTTTTTACGTTTGCACTATCTAATTGAACTCCATTGGTTGAAAAAACGGAAATTGTGGTAAGTTCATCTAATTCATCAACTTCAATTCCTTCAAAAAGCAATCTAAAATCACATCCCAACTGAGTATTTGTTTCAATTAAAATTGAATAATCATTTCCAGAAACAAGGTTTGGAACTATTAACTCTTGTGCATCAAAATTATCATTTCGAAAAGAGGTGCAAACTCCTAATGGATTTTGTTGATTATCAAATACCTGAACATTAAACTCAGAACTTGCATCACAGACATTTCGATCCGATTTTATTATTATTGATTCGCCACTTGCTTTAACTTTTAACCACTTCGAGAAGGAAGTATTTCCACAAACGGAAGTACTTGATGTAAACGATTCTTCCATTGTCCAAAAACTAAGACAATTAAAATCACAACCTGGGAAAAATTCAGAATTGGAAGTACAAAATGATTCATCTGCAGGTAGCGTAAAAGTTGATCTACTACCCAATCCGCAATCATTCGTGACATTCACGGATACATTTCCATTATGAAAACGAGGTTTAGAATAGGTCATCGAGGTAGTACCTTGACCAGAAACAATTACAGAGAGTGGATCGAAAAATTCCCAATTAATTGAATCAAAATTTTGATAATTTAATAAATTAATTGTTCCCTCGATTGGCAAAAAATCTCCTTCGATGGAAATACCACCCCTTACCACATCAAATGAATAAATTCCCTGCAATACTATTTCAAAATCACATCCAATTGGTTCGTTTGATTCTACTTTTACGATATATTCTTCATCGACAACAATCGAGTTTGGTGATATACGTCCAGAAGGATCTGCGTTCGAATATTTTTGACAATTAGAAATAGGATTTAAACCACTATCAAAAACCTGCAAATAAATTTCAGAAGTTGGATCACATCTAAAGTGATTCATCGCAATAGATGCCCATGTGGCACTTGCTTTAAATTTAAACCATCGTGTCAATCCAGCAGGTGTACAATTAGTTCCTACGGTAGGAGAATCTACAGAAAATGGCTCATCTAAGGCAGACCAAAACCGGCATTCGTTAAGACAACCAGGCGGTTCATCTGTGCCAATTCTGCAATTTTGTCCAATACTGTAATTTGAAAATAAAAGGAATAATACGATAAAAATACTCTGGGCTTTTTTCATTGGGAAAAAGTTTTAGTTGAAAAAAAATGAATATGATATTGACTGAATGAATATGGGATAAACTCATTCAATGACTTAGAAGTTAATTGGTAATGAAGTTATTTAAATACCTATTTAAAAGAGCAATACCTCAATTCTATTTTGATTAAATTTCTCTGTCTTAAAAATTTTGTGTTCTATCTTCATTTCAACCAATTTTGTTTTCTCTAACCATAAAATTAAAAAACATTTCGCAAAAACGTAATTTTAATGTTGTTCGTTTTTGGGTTCTATGTTGATTAGTAAGGAATGGTTCAAAAATAAATTTACATTCCTTTGCCAGTTCTTTTTAAAAACACAAAAAAGCAGTTCCGTAGCCATGCGATACAACGATTTTTTGAATACCTTTAGAAGAAAAAATTACGGTACATAAAAATTCAATTTATTAGACTTTATTATAGATTAGTTTGTAGAGCAGCGAATGCTTATTTTTTTTTGCTAATTGAGGTAAATAATCTAAATCCGCCGCCGCGGACGGTTCTATTTTTTAACGCGTGTCCCGACTTTACATCGGGGAATCATCGGCGCGTAGCGACGATAACATTAAATAGCTAATGTAGATGTCGCTACGCGCCACGATGGAAAAATTTCAACCCTTTAAAACAAAACCACTCGTTTCACAATCACCTCATTTGCTACTTTTATTTTTAAGAAGTAAACACCTTTCGAAAAACTGGATAGGTTTAATTCCTTATCTAAAGCGTGCAAAATTTGTTTACCAGACATATCAAATACATCCACCGCTTCTATATTTACTGGCGATGTAATATTTACTAAACCTTTTGTTGGATTTGGAAAAATTTTGATTTCTTGGTTTAGATAATAATCGGTCAGACGTTCTTCGATTTCTGCCAAGTCTTTCTTTTCAATTGTTTGAAAATTAAGGTCTGAAAGTAATCTTGCATAGTCATCATCATCATCGTTTGGCCTCAAATTGCAGACAAAACTCGGAAGCACCACTACCACCACATTTTGACTCGCAGAACGACCATCTGGCAAAGTTGCCGTTACTGTATAAACGATAGATTTACCAGGGTTTGCAATTGGTTCAACACAGTCCGTACAACTCAATCTGATGGCTGGACTCCACTCGAATGCCGCTCCAGTTCTTGGTGTTACTCGCAATATTTTCTCATCACCTTGACAGATAACATAAATTGGTCGTGCTTTATAAAGACTTGAACCTAAGGTGTAACATTCTTCCACTTCACAGCCATTTTCGTCTGTAACGGTTAAGCAATATTCACCCGGATTAGCATCAATATTTTGGGACGTTTCACCAGTTGACCAAAAGAAATTGAACGGGGCAGTTCCTCCATTGACTTGTGTTTCGATGCTGCCTGTTTCGGATAAACTCCAGATGGCTTGCTCGACATTGGCGACTAATTCTGGGCTATCTGAAATTTCATACGTTATCAAATTGGTATATTGACAACCGTTTTCTTCGTAGTTTAAAAAGACGGTTTGCATGCCGGCTGGCAATTGATTTGTTTGCAATTGTCCGTTGGAATTGATGCCATCGCCTGACCACACAAAGTTTCCATTTCCAGTGCCTCCAAGCGTATTTGCCATCAGTTGAAAATCGAAATCTTCCCCTTCACAAATTGGTTCTGGCACTTCGTTAATGTCGATTACTATCGGGGGGCAAATTTTGGCGGTACAGGTCAATGATGACTGCGATGCCCCACAAATTGTTTGTCCATTTGCGATGACCGAAATCACTACTTGCTCATTCGGCGAAAGCCCGGAAACCGTTATTGAGTTACCATTTTGAGTTCCAGTTTGACCCGTTGTAATGGTTGCATCAAAATTATCGGCTCCGATTACATCATCCCACTCAAATACAATTTCATTCGTCGAAGTTGTACAACTAATTTGTGGATTTGACAATTCATTATCTACTTGAATTGTTTGTAAATTTGGTGTTGAAACACAACCATTTTCTTCTACTCGCAATCCGATTTCATAATTACCGCCTGTCAAATAATTTAATTCATACGGCCCTTGATTTGCTCCTGATAGCACATTTCCATTATTAAAATTCCAATTAAAATTGGCTGATGTGGTTGCGGTTCCAGTGTAATTTATAGATACCATCTCTGTCTCACACATCACTGTTTTAGATAATTGAAACTCAGCTGTTGGAATTTTAAAAACATTGACATTTTGACTTACGGTGTAGCTACACACATTTACATCAAAACTTGCAGTAACCGTATAAGTACCAGCCAGATTTGGCGTAAAAATTCCTGTCCCACTTGTTGCGCCTGACCAAACTAAATTTGTAACGCCACTCATTCTCGTCAAGTCCAATTGATAAGGGCCATCGCCTTCACAAAAATCTGGAATTTGTTCAATTTCTATTGTTGTAATTGGACATGGATTTGTTCTACATTGTTGTCTTGATTTTGATGTGGAACAGGCCAGCACTCCGATGGCGGTTACTTCTATTTCTACCAGTTCATCTGGCAATAAATCTGTGATAGTATAGGTCGTTCCATTCAATGTTCCTGTCTGTCCGCTGATGGAAGCGACGTTATAACTTGCGGCATCTGGCACTGCTGGCCATTCGAATGTAGCAGTCGTATTGGTGGTTGTACAGTTGATAGAAAAGGCATCCAAATTTGGACAAGTTGTCGTGCTACAACTTTGAGTCGCCTTTGAAGTTGAGCACGGTAAAATCCCGATAGCAGTAACTTCGATGTCAACTTTTGTATCTGGGTTCAGGTTTGAAACCGTATAGGTTGTTCCATCCAAAACCCCAGTTTGCCCAGTGATAGAATTAACCGTATAACTTACAGCATCTGGCACTGCTGCCCAATCAAATGAAACCACATTATTCGTCGCTGAACAATTGATAACAAATGGAGATAAAGTTGGGCAAACCAATGCTTGACAGGTTTCTGTTGTCATTACGCTTGGACAATTATTGCCACTTTCTGCGATGATTTCTATCGTTACTTCTTCGAGTGGATTCAAATTTTCAACAATATATGAACTTCCAACAAATCGACCCAGTTGGCCTGTTTGTGAATTGACTTTATAACCCGTCGCTCCTGCTATATCTTGCCAATCAAATAGCACAGATGTAGAGGTAGCACCACAGGTGTTTTGAATGGCAGCCAATGGTGGTTCAACTGTAATTTGTTGTGTTGCAATATTGGAAGTGCATCCGTTTTCTTCTACTTGCAAGGTCACCGTATAATTGCCTGCACTCGCAAAATTCAATTCTGAATTATTGCCGGAGATATTGCTATTTGTTCCGCCTCCGTAATTCCAAGTTGGCGTTGCAGTTGGTGTTCCACCATAGGTAATCATTGAATTATCAAGCTGACAGATTGGGCTACTTGCCGTAAAATCTGCAACTGGCGTTGCTCGTACTTCTATTGTTTGATTCGTTCGGTACTCGCAGTTGCCTTCTATGTATTTTACTTCTAAAATATGGGTTCCTATTCCAGCTTGACTGGCATCAAAACTACTCCCTACTACCCCGTTCCCTGACCATTCATAAACGCCAGCACCCGTGGAAGTTGTGGTCGCTGAAAGTGGCATTGCCGATGTACTCGCTGTCAAACAAACTGGTGCAATTGGACTTGGCGTAATTGTTACTGAAGGGCAATTTGCAGTTACACAAGTTTTGTTAAATGTTCTTTTTCCACATGGATTAATGCCATCTACCTCAATCATTAAATCAACTGTTTCGTTTGGTTGTAGATTGGAAAAAGTCAATTTATTGCCATCGCGAACGCCACTTTGTCCCGACAAAACGGTTGGTGTATAAATTGTTGCATTTGGAATCGAATTCCATTCAAAGACAATTTCACTCAAGGTGGATTGACAGAAAATATTGATGTCTTGGTAGGCTTCAAATACTTCAACTGTCTGAGCAGCACGAGGACTCAAACAAGTATCTTGAGCAGTCAATAAACCTAAGTCTTTGGTTCCAGGTGCATCCCAAGTTACTTCAAAAGTATTAGCAACAGTTGGAATATTTAAAACCCCACCATCCAATTGCCATTGAAAAGTTACGACTGAAGCAATTGGAGCTGTATTCACAGTTAGCGGTGTATTTACACAAACAGAACTTGTTGTCGAATTCAAAATTGGTAAACTAATTGGCTTGACGCTCAAAACAGTATCAAATTTAACACTCAATCCACATTCATTTTCTGCCTCTATTTTCAAACTATCGTATCGCATAAATGGGTAGTAAACATAATAGCTATCTAAACCCGTTTTGAATGTATCCACACCTACAAAAGTCCAGAGCAAACTATCCGTTTCAATCAAACTATCCAATTCAACAACAATTGAATCCAAATTACATCTATAATCTGTGATGGTATCCAAAACTGGAGATTGCGGCACAGATTTTTGCTCAACAATAACCTCATGTGTTTTGATACAAGTACCGCTTTCTATTGCTGCGGTGTAGGTACCTGGTTTATCGATTGTTGCCACTAAACCATTTACACCCGAAAGAATATTTCCACCATTAGTTGCAGACCAGTTGACTACTGAATTTGATGGTGGATTCATAATGGTCAGGTTCAAAGTTGAACCAGGCAAACACCCCAATTTGGGAAATGGAGCGATAACAGATTGATTATCAATAACCGTCAAACTCAATTTGACTAAACTATCACATCCATTAGAATTTCCATTTGGCAAGATGACATTATAAGTTCCCGTTTCATCAAATGTTTCCAAGCCAATCGTTACACTTTCTCCTTCACAAATCGTGGAATCTCTGAATGCAGGAATACTGATATGGCTTAAAATAGTGTATGACACGGTGCTATCGCAATTTAGGGCATTTTGGTAAGTAAAAGTACGTGTTCCAGGAACTTCAAAACTTATCCCATCTAATAAAACTGGAAACTCCTCTTGGCAAAAAGTTTGCGGCGGAAATATTGTTGGTAGTATTGGAGGAACATTCACCGGAATCAAAGAAGGAATGCCTTCAGCACAAAATGTATTTCCAGATACTTTGACGACGCCACCGCCAGGTTCATCCCACATAACATTTATTTCATTTGTTCCCTGTCCAGAAACGATAGTTGCATTGGATGGGACTTCCCATTCATATTCCTCAACACTTAAAATCGGAGAAACAGAATAGGCTATTTCTGCTCCAGCACATAATTTATTAACAACCGGATTTGGAGTAATGCTACCTAAAGCTACAGGTACTGAAGTCGCCGCAGATCCATTGACAATGAGCGTATAATCACAAAAATCTCCATTAAAACCATCTACTTGAAAAAAGTAAAGGTCACCAGGTATTAATCCAGAAGCACCAACAGTTGTGGTAACAGAACCCTGAACTGAAAAACAGTCTAACTCATTTCCAGCCGAATCCCAAAGATTTGTTTGCAAACCTTCTCCAGTATTGCAATTTGAAGTTATTATGTTTGCATCGATGACTCCACTTGCATCTGCAATCACTCCTACAAATGCACTATTTTGTGCAACGCCGCATGACATCGGTGTTCCTGCTGGATAACCACCATTATTCCCACTGTAAACACCTGCAGCGCTACAGATAACGCATGCATTGGAAATATTAGTGCCTGCTTCCGTACACCCGCTCGGTACATTTGGAGCGACACAACAGGGTGTTCGAGTTTGTCCATTGAGGACTTGAAAAATGCTGATTAAAAATAACGAAAAGACTAATATTTTTTTCATAACAAAAAGATTCTAGCACAAAATATGTAATTCCTTTCTTACTTTGTTGTTACAAAAAAAAGGAATTCTCGGATACAAACCGAAAACTCCCATTTTATAAATCATTGATAATCAATATTTTACCTAAAACCTTTCATCCCTCATTCGTCCCCAAACTTTTCACTTAAAGCAGCTTCTGTTTGAAAAATCGGAATAAACGTAATGATCAAAATCAATCCCGCAGACACTAAAACGTTCACTGTCTCACCTTGATCAAAAAAGTAAAGCGGAATAGCAGCCAACATCATCAACATAGCGGCTGATTTTATTTTAACGCCGGCAATCTTTTGTGCATAATCCCACCTCGCTTTTGATTTCATGGATGCAGGTGTTTTGTACCCATAAATCGCGTTTTTGCTTTTGGGTGGATTTTTGGTGATGTGGTAGCCAGTCATATAAAAAATTGCTCCAATAGCAAGTGGCAATACGATATGCAAATGTTCTGTCATTATTTTTAATTTTAACTATCCCTTCAACTCCACTAATGCACCTTTTTTCACTTCTTCTACAATTTCAGGGTTTAGCAAAGTAGAAACATCCCCCAATTTGGAAACATCACCTTCTGCAATTTTTCTTAAAATTCGACGCATGATTTTCCCTGAACGAGTTTTGGGTAAACCGGGTACAATTTGAATTAGATCAGGTTTTGCAATAGGACCAATTTCTTTTCTTACCGTATCGCAGATTCCTTTTCGAAAAGCTTCGACATCTTCTCCAGTATCAGCAGTAATTACATAAGCATAAATCCCCTGACCTTTAATATCATGTGGGTAACCGACCACAGCAGATTCAACAACCCCAACATGAGCGTTGATGGCATTTTCAACTTCAGCAGTACCGATTCTATGACCAGAGACATTGATGACATCATCGACTCTTCCGATGATTCTATATTGGCCATCTTTGTTTCGGCGAGCGCCATCGCCAGTAAAATATTTATTTTCGAAAGCAGAAAAATAAACCTGTCGGCATCGTTCATGATCACCATAGGTAGTGCGTATCATTGATGGCCAAGGATATTTAATACAAAGTAATCCTTCCACGTCATTTCCTTCGACTTCTACCCCATCCTTATCCACCAAACAAGGTTGAATCCCAGGCAACGGCAAGGTCGCTAAAGTTGGAGGACAAGGCGTTACACCTGCAATTGGCGTAATCATAATTCCGCCAGTTTCCGTTTGCCACCAAGTATCTACTATTGGGCATTTGCCCTTACCTATTTTTTTATCATACCAATGCCATGCTTCTTCGTTGATGGGTTCACCGACAGTTCCCAAAACTTTGAGCGAACTCAAATCATAATCATTCGGACAATCATCCCCACAAGCCATCAAAGCACGTATTGCAGTTGGAGCTGTATAAAATTGATTGACCTTTAGCTTTTCGCAAATTTCCCAAAAACGTCCTGGATTTGGATAGGTTGGGACGCCTTCAAACATCACTGTTGTCGCTCCAGCCAACAATGGCCCATAAACGATATAGGAGTGACCAGTAATCCAACCGATATCTGCGGTACACCAATAAACATCGTCTTCTTGATATTGAAAAACATTGCGGAACGAATAGCAAGTATAAACCATATAACCGCCGCAAGTATGCACCACCCCTTTCGGCTTACCAGTCGATCCTGATGTGTATAAAATGAATAACATGTCTTCAGAATTCATCACTTCTGCTGGACAACTTGGCTCTTGTCCTTCCAATTCTTCATGCCACCATTTGTCGGTTTTCGCATTCCAATCTACGCTTCCTCCTGTGTTTTTATGACATAAAATCGTCTCGATAGATGGGCATCCCATTGCCATTGCTTCGTCCACTACCTTTTTTACCAAAATACATTTTGGGCCACGATTGTTATAATCTGAACAGATGATCATTTTGGCAGTCGCATCATTAACTCTATCTGCCAATGCTTGTGCAGAAAAACCAGCAAATACTACTGAATGAACAGCCCCAATTCGCGCGCACGCAAGTACGCCGATTGCCAACTCTGGAACCATCGGCATATAAAAAACAACTCTATCACCTTTTCCTATTCCATTGGTTTTCAGCGCATTAGCCGCTTTACACACTTCTGCATGGAGTTCTCGATAAGTATAATTTTTAGTTTCTTGATTGGCTTCATTTGGTTCCCACATCAAAGCAATTTTGTCACCTCTTGAAGCTAAATGTCTATCCAAACAATTCTCTGTAATGTTCAATTGAGCCCCCGTAAACCACTTTACATTTGGCTCTTTAAAATTCCATTCTACTACTTTTTCCCATGGCTTTCGCCAAAAAAAAGAGAGCGCTTGTTCTTCCCAAAATTGCTCTGGATTTTCGACTGAGCGAGCATAATCTCTATTGTATTGTTCGAGTGATTTTATTTGAGTAGTCATCGTTATTTTGTTGTATTGCAAAAACGTAAATGTAAAAAGGATTTTTAATACTTCATTTTATTTGAACTACATAAAACATTTAAGATTATACAATATAAGGAATGGTTCAAAAATAAATTTACATTCCTTTGATTGTTCTTTTTCCCTTCTGCTGCATTGAAAAGCTTCGTAGATGCCTTGCATCGCCTATGTTTTT
>CALLVG010000275.1 GCA_938010715.1 uncultured Saprospiraceae bacterium | reverse complement strand
AATCGAAGAAATAAAAGAAGGTTGGACGGGCGGCGACATCAAACTTGCACTTGGCTCAATCGAAGGCGAAAAACAACAATTTATCAAACGATATTCGGATGATTTGGAAGCCATGTCGCATGGCGAAGGATTCTTAAAATTCTTCACTTCTCGAATCACTGCAAAGGGTATTTATTTGATTGATGAGCCAGAGGCGGCACTCTCGCCAACGCGCCAACTTAGCCTACTTTCTTTGATTATGGAAAAGGTCAAAAAAACAGGTGCACATTTTATCATCGCGACCCACTCACCAATTATGATGTCGGTTCCGGACTCGGAGGTTTTCTATTTTCAAGAAGGAAAAATTTCTAAACTCGACTACAAAGAGACAGAGCATTATCAGTTGACCAAAATGATTTTAGAAAATCCAGAAGCGCTAATGAAGGATTTATAATTTCATAAAATTCTCTCTCAACACTTTATCCAAATTTTCAATTAAAAAGTCGGCATTCGATTTATTAAAACACATGGGTGGTTTGATTTTAATGACGTTGTGATTACGACCATCTGTTCCCATCAAAATGCCTCGTTCTCGCATTCGATTGGCGAGGTAAGTGGTTTGAGCGGCAGCGGGTTCGAGGGTTTCCATATTTTTTATCAACTCAAAACCGAAAAAAAATCCATGGCCACGTACGTCTCCAATTATGGGGTGATGAGTTTGTAATTCACGAAGTTGATCTTGTAGATAATCGCCCACTTCTTTTGCATGTGATTGTAAGTTTTCATCATGAATAATTTGCAATACTTCATGACCAATCGCACACGAAACTGGATTTCCACCAAACGTATTGAAAAACTCCATGCCATTGGCAAATGCCTCGGCGACTTCAGGCGTCGTGACCACCGCAGCGAGCGGATGACCGTTGCCAATTGGCTTGCCCATCGTGACAATATCAGGCATCACATTTTGCAATTCGAAACCCCAAAATTTATCACCTACCCTTCCAAAACCAACCTGCACTTCATCCATGATACAAAGACCTCCGGCAGCACGCACTTTTTCAAAAACCGATTTCAAATAGCCTTCTGGCAAAACAATTTGACCACCACAACTTAGAATGCTTTCGCAAATAAAACCAGCGATATTTTTTCCTTTGGATTTTACGTTTTTGATGGCATTATCAATATGTGCTGCGTATTTTTTACCTGTATTTTCTCCCCGATATTTTCCCCGAAAGGGGTCTGGCATCGGAACAATTTGAGTCGTAGGAGGGCAGCCGTTTCCGCCTTTCCCATCAAATTTATAACTACCTATTTCAATACAAGCGTTCGTGTTACCGTGATAACCAATTTCGACTGCAATCATATCTTTTTGCCCCGACCACGTGTAGGCCATTCGCAATGCCAATTCGTTCGCTTCACTCCCTGAGTTTACAAAATGAACAACCGATAATTGAGGAGGCAGCGTCGCCACTAACGCTTCTGCAAATTGGGTAATATTTTCGTGGAGGTATCGCGTATTGGTATTCAACAAACCAATTTGTCTTTGTGCTGCTGCTACCACTCGCGGATGTTGATGACCAACATGTGGGACATTATTTGCGGTATCAAGATAACGACGCCCCGTCGTATCATAAAGATATTGTCCGTAACCTCGAACCATATGAAGTGGTTTTTGGTAAGAAATACTCAAACTTCTTCCCAGCTTTTTTTCTCTGATTGCAAGTATTTCTTCCGCCGATTTTTGAGAATTCTTCTTTTTAAAATCAGGAAAAAATAGACTCGGATCTGGACAGATACTTTTCCAAACATCCAACTCATGTGGATAGGCGACACCAGGAAAATCTCCTTCATTTCCCAACAAATCCAACATCACTTGAAAATGAAGATGCGGAGGCCAATTTCCGTTGATTGGAGCAGGGCCAATTTCAGCTATCTTTTGCCCTTTTTGAATGTGCATTCCTTTTTTCAACCCATCCAACGAATCCAAACTTAGGTGGCCGTAAAGTGTATAAAATCGAGTATCGTCTTTTTTATGTTCTAAAATTATGGTTGGCCCATAATCACAATCAGCAGCATTGTTTTTAAAACTATGAACTGTCGCTTCCAACGGTGCAAAAACAGGTGTTCCTGCCGCTGACCAAACATCCATTCCCAAATGAACTGTACGCCATTGAGCGCCCTGGTTCCCTTCTACCTGATAAGCATCTGAGGTGTAAAACGGACGCGTTTCCAAATATCCACCTATACCAATATCTGCGTTTTTATTTTTTAAAATTTGTTGGATGGTTGCTTCAAAATTATCGTTCGTTTCGAAGTTGGAATTATTGCCTAAGTCGAGACTTCCGACAGAGAGATCGAGGTGGGTGATTTTTTTATTATCGAAATTGATGATGGGATGTGCTTCTGTGCGTACCCACGATTGAAATCGTGGGGTGCTGAATCGTGGGGTGCTGAGGCATGGTTCTAAATTGCAGGAATTTCGAAAAGAATAGTGTGCGAGTTCAGGTGAAATTTTTCGAAACTTTTTCAATAAATCCCAAGCTGGTTTTTCACTAATCAGTAAGTATTCGTTCTCAGGTTCATTGTGTTTATTCCATGCTGCATTTGACGCGGTTATCATCAATCGCGCACCAATCATTGGGAACAAAACTGCCAATTCTTTTTCTTCTATTGGAAAAACAGAATGGTAACCTCGCACCACATTCACTGCTGCTTCTAACGGGTCTGCCATCGTCATGCAAGCATAGGCACAGCCAATCGCCAATTCATTTATCGTTTCCGAAAAAATGGCATCTCCAAAATCAATTACCCCACAAATTTTTGGATATTTTAGATCAGCATTTATTAAAAAATTATACTCGTGTCCGTCGCTATAATTGACTGATTTGCGGAGGTTTGGCAATTGGGGGAGTGCTGTTTTTTCAAAAAGATTCCAAAAATAATCTGCAATTTCAAGTTGCTCGTCATTAGCAATATAGTCTCTAAACTTTCGAGAATAAAGCGTCTCACTCGGATTCCATTTATAAAAACGATGCGCAGCAGGATGATCAAATCCAACTAAATTTTTGGAAAGCAAACCACAGGTTTTACCCCAATCTTCGAGTAAATTTCCAGTACGTGGATTGGCATCGGCGAGCATTCTACCCGGCACCCATTTTTGCAAGCGGAGGTACCGACTGTTTTCTAATTCAACAAATTCTTTTCCATCCAAAGAAAAAACAACGGTCGGTAAATCCAATTCAATATCAGATTTTTCTAACCAATTCATGATGGCTGCTTGCAACTCGATATTGGCCAAATCTGCATCAGGACGACTGATTTTCAAAGTGTACTCACCATCATCTGACTTGAGATAGAAATTAAAATCTTCTTCGCCAGCTAATTTTTTAGTAACACCCGAAATACCAAAATATTGACGAGCGTACTCGACAGCTTGATGCTCAGAAATTTCGATTGATGCGTAATCCATTTTGCCTTATTTTTTTGGCAAAGGTAGGAAGCTTGTTTATTTTAATACGCTAATAACTCCTCCATTTTCACCTGCACCTTCTCCGCCGAAGGAATCATCGTTTGTTCCAAAGTACTATTCAATGGAATGCCTGGCATATTTTCAGAACCGATGGTCATCACAGGCGCATCCAATGATTTAAAACATTGTTCCTGAATTAATCCACTCAGACTGCGAGCAAACGAACTATTGGTAGGTTCCTCGGTGATCACGAGGCATTTATTGGTCTTTCTGACCGATTCAAAAATCGCTTCTTCATCCAACGGATAGAGCGTTCTTAAATCTATAATTTCAACTTGATTCTTAAAACCTTTGGAAGCGTTTAAAGCCCAGTGAACGCCCATTCCGTAAGCAATTACGGTGATTGAATTCTTTTCATTTTCAGAAACAGACTGAACTGTATTCGCTTTTCCGAAAGGTAAAATATAGTCCTCGCTTGGCTCCACTGTTTTGGCCATATCAGTGCCCGGCACTTTTGACCAATACAATCCTTTGTGTTCAAAAATCACGACTGGATTTGGATCATGGTAAGCTGCTTTGAACAAACCTTTGAGGTCTGCGCCATTACTTGGGTAAGCAATTTTAATACCTCGAATATTGGTCACAACCGACTCAACACTTGATGAGTGATAAGGACCACCACTTCCATAAGCGCCAATCGGCACCCGCAAAATCATACTCACTGGCCATTTTCCATTAGAAAGAAAACAAGATCGACTCACCTCTGTAAATAATTGATTAAGCCCCGGCCAAATGTAATCCGCGAATTGAACTTCCACTATCGGTTTCAATCCAACAGCTGACATTCCAACCGTCGAACCGACAATAAATGCTTCTTGAATCGGTGTATTAAAAACGCGTTCGTCGCCGAATTTCTGAGCCAAAGTCGCTGCTTCTCTGAAAACGCCACCGAGCCTTCCTCCGACATCTTGGCCGTAGAGTAGGCACTCATTATTTTCACGCATCAACTCTTCTACCGCCAACAATGCACAATCAACCATAACTACTTTGTCAGCTCCTTCTGGCTCTCTTTCGCCTTGCTCTTCTGTGATTGGAGTCGGTGCAAAATCATGAGTAAACAAATCCGCTGGCGTTGGATCTTCTGCTTTTAAAGCAATATCAAAATCAGCTTGAACTAAGGCTTTCGCATCTGCTTCAATTTTATTTATCGCTTTCGCTGAAAAGCCAGCATCCTTCATTTGCTTTTTCAAAACTGGATAAGGATCACGACTTCTCGCTTCTTCCAAATCATCTCGGTACCACTCCATCCGCACACCCGATGTGTGGTGATTGAGCAACGGCACTTTTGCATGTATCAAAAATGGTTTTCTTTCTGTACGAATGTATTGAATGGCGTCTTCAACAGTTTCATAAGATTCTATAAAATTAGCACCGTCGATACTCGCCCATTTGATTCCTTTAAAACCTTGGATGTATTCAGAAGCATCTTGCGCACGCGTTTCTTCGGCATTTGCTGAAATATCCCACCCATTATCTTGAACCACATACAAAATCGGTAATTGCTTCAAGGCAGCCATTTGAAATGCTTCTGCAATTTCTCCTTCTGTTACGGACGCATCACCCAACGAACAAACCGAAATTGGGAAATTCTTATCATCAATTCCTAATTGTTCTTTGTACCAAAAACCCATCGCAACTCCCGTCGCAGGAATCGCTTGCATACCTGTTGCTGATGATTGATGTGGGATTTTTGGTTTGTCTTCATCTTTCAAACTTGGGTGTGAATAATAAGTTCTTCCTCCTGAAAACGGATCATCCTTTTTCGCCAATAACTGAAGCATCAAATCATGCGGACGCATCCCCACGCTCAAAAGCATCGAATCATCTCGGTAGTACGGAAAAACATAATCTTGAGGTAACAACTGAAGACCTGTAGCTATCTGAATAGCTTCGTGTCCACGCGAAGTAGCATGGACGTATTTAGAAACGAGTTTAAAATTCGCCTCATACAACTCCGTCATCGCTTTGGCAGTGCAAAGCAATTGGAATCCTTTTTTTAAAATTTCTTTTGAAAAAGAAGGCTTCTTTTTTGAAGAACCTTTTTTTACGACCACGTCTTGACCCATATTCACATTTTGAAAAATGACGACTTGGAGAGCTTTTGCAAAACTAACGATTGTTAGTTAGTCAAACAAGAAAGAATCAGACAAAAGAGGACGAAATTGAATAAGTACCTATATTTTAAAATTCGCTCATACAAATAGTAAAAACAATCTAACTTTGGCTTTTAGAAAAGAACTCATATTCACATGCAAAAAACAAAAGTCGCCATTATAGGCCCCGGCAATATCGGTACAGATTTAATGATTAAAATTATGCGTCTTTCCGAAGTACTTGAAATGTCGGTCATGGTCGGAATCGATCCTGCTTCAGATGGATTGGCAAGAGCAAAACGAATGGGTGTCGCCATCACCCACGAAGGCATTACTGGCCTCATCGAAATGCCTGAGTGGAAAGACATCAAAATTATTTTTGATGCTACTTCTGCCAAGGCACATCATTACAATTGGAGTTTTGTACAAAAATATCCAGACAAACGAATCATTGATTTAACACCAGCAGCAATTGGTCCTTACCTTATTCCACCTATAAATTTTGATGATAACATTAATGTCAAAAATGTAAATATGGTCACTTGTGGTGGGCAAGCAACGATACCAATGGTCGCTGCGGTATCAAGAGTCGCTAAAGTACATTATGGAGAAATCGTTGCTTCCATCGCCAGCAAATCTGCTGGCCCAGGCACTCGCGCTAATATTGACGAATTCACTGAAACCACCTCCGAAGCCATCGAAAAAGTAGGTGGCGCGGAACGCGGAAAAGCGATCATCATTCTCAACCCAGCTGAACCACCGATTGTGATGCGCGATACCGTTTTCACTTTAAGTGAAAATGCAGATCAAGAAAAAATTCGTGAAAGCATTCATCAAATGGTGGTTGAAGTCCAAAAATATGTTCCTGGTTATACACTGCATCAAGAGGTTCAATTTGACGTCATTCCAGAATCTGAACCTGTTTTTATTGAAGGACTGGGTTTGAGGCATGGTTTGAAAACGACGGTTTTGTTGCAGGTCAGAGGGGCTGGTCATTATTTACCAGAGTATGCTGGGAATTTGGATATTATGACGAGTGCGGCGAGGGCGACGGGCGAGAAACTCGCTTTGCTCTAATTAAAATGAAAATTAGAAATGAAAATGAAAAGGGCTCTAAGCTTTGGCTTTAAGATGTAGTATAATTTACTACTACAATTTTTTTAATTTTAATCAAAAACAAAATACTATGAAGAAAACGTACAACATGGAGGATCGACTGGTTCAATTTGCAGGAGAGATCATTCTTTATTGCAATAAATTACCAAACCATAATACAGGTCGATACTATTCGGATCAAATGGTTAGATCCGCTGGAAGCTCCGCTTTAAATTATGGAGAAGCTCAAGGAACCGTTACTGAAAAAGATTTTATAAATAAAATGAGCCTCGTCCTCAAAGAATTAAAAGAAACAAAAGTCTCTTTAAAAATTTTGGATTATGTGAAATATGGAGAAGAACAAAAACGAAAATTCTTGTTACAAGAAAGCCAAGAATTAGCCGCAATAAGTGCAACAATGATCTTGAATAAAAAACGGTCTCAAAAATAAAACAGCTTCTTAAGTAGGTAGCTTTTTTCATTTCAATTTCTAATTTTCATTTTAATTAAATATGCACAAAACTTACATACAAGACGTAACCCTCCGCGACGGCATGCACGCCATTCGCCATCAATACTCAAAAGAACAGATCCGTAATTTGGCAATTGCATTGGATGATGCAAAAGTTGATGCCATTGAAATTTCGCATGGAGATGGATTGGCAGGTGGAAGTTTCAATTATGGATTTGGGGCACATACCGATTGGGATTGGTTGGATGGCGTTGCAGAAAATCTGAAACATGCTCGATTGACAACCTTATTGATTCCAGGCATTGCAACGATCCATGATTTAAAAAAGGCGAGAGATCTGGGTGTTGAATCGGTTCGAATTGCGACGCATTGTACGGAGGCAGATATTTCTGCTCAGCACATCGAAGCTGCTAAAAAAATGGGGATGGACGTCGGTGGCTTCCTCATGATGGCGCATATGAACGAGCCAGAAGGTTTGCTCGAACAAGCAAAACTCATGGAATCTTATGGAGCAGATTGTGTGTATGTAACGGACTCCGCAGGTGCTTTGCTGATGGACGGCGTAACTGAACGAATCAAACGTTTTCGTGGGGAATTAAAACCAGAAACAGAGGTTGGAATTCACTGTCATCATAATTTATCGTTAGGTGTTGCAAATACGATTGTGGCTTATCAGCATGGCGCAAATCGTCTCGATGCTTCCCTTGCGGGAATGGGTGCGGGTGCTGGAAATTGCCCATTGGAAGTACTGGTCGCCGTGATGAATAAAGCAGGTTATGAGCAAAATTCCGACGTTCATAAATTGATGGATGCAGCGGATGATTTGATTCGTCCTTTG
>CALLVG010000274.1 GCA_938010715.1 uncultured Saprospiraceae bacterium | reverse complement strand
TCGTCATTTTTGACAGAGCAGATTTTTCGCTAATCGAGGCAAAAAATCATTGCATAGCCGAGCTACGGAATTATTTTTTAACAAAGAGTGGCGGAAAATATGTTTGTCACAAATGTGTCGATTATTGGAGACACGCTACTTAGCTTCTTGTTAACTCTGACTGACAAATAAAAGTTTTAAAATATGAATGAATTTTACGAGGTTGATAAAGTAGTAGATACTATGGAAAACGGCGGGATGGTTCTTTATCCTACAGATACCGTTTGGGGAATTGGCTGCGACGCTTTAAATGCCCAAGCCATCGAAAACATTTACAACCTAAAGAAAAGACCCAAAAACAAAAGTTTCATTTTATTGGTCAATTCCTTAGAAATGCTCAAAGCGTATGTCAAAAATTTGCATCCTCGTATTGAGACATTATTACTCTATCACGAAAGACCTTTGACTATCATATATGATGATCCACAAAATCTCCCTGAAGCAGTCATCCACCCAAAAGGGACTGTTGCTATTCGATTGACTCAAGATAAATTTTGTAGCCAAATAATTGAAAAATTGGGACGACCAATTGTTTCCACTTCTGCCAATATCAGCGGTCAAACTTTCTCTGGACATTTTGGAGGCGTAAGTTCCGAAATTATCATCGGCGTAGATTATGTCGTCAGGCATCGTCAAAAAGAAAAAATTACAACACCTCCTTCTGTTATCATGCGTATGGCAGAGAATGAGGAGTTAGTAGTGATTAGAGGGTAATTACGTAACGTAGAGCGTTGTTCAGCCAAAGAATACACAAAAAAGTTGTTTAAAAACTCATTGATTGGCTGCAAGCGGCAAATTTCATCCTGAATTGCGTTAAAAATCCTCGTCGATACTGAGGCATCGACTGTGGTTTTTGTCTTAGTAAAGCTAAAAAAATAACCTTTCGATTTGAAGCTGTTCTTTTTCCATTATACTACTTATATACCCTTAATTAACGGGAAAGCTTGGTGCTTTTCCGTTAAATCTTACCTTTGAATTTCTCCACCATTTTAAAAATCGGTTTTAACCGACGTTACTTCCAAAAATCGGTTGTTTGATAGTTGAAAAATGGTTATTAACTTTTCCTTTTCGTAGATATCCCCAAAGTAGATAAACCTCCTCCGTGTTTGGTATAATTGTTGGCACTCTGTCAAGTGATAGTTGTATGTTTTAATTATCACAAAATGTGCAGAAAATTTCAACTAAAAGAGCCCTCCTGTTTAGTTGAACAACGATTCTCAATTTAACTTTTATGAATAAAAACGCTATTGTTTCTACAGTCGTGCTTTTTGCGATTATGGTTTCTTTTTTTTCGTGCGTACCGCAGCCTGTTCCGTTTTTGGGAGGAGGAGCTATTGTGGTAAATTTTGTATTGGTATTTGATGGAGAAGCGGTTGAACTTAAAAATCAATCTCCGCACACTTTCAATGGAGAAAAGATAACTTTTGATGAATTTAAATTTTATCTCTCCAATATTGTTTTGAAAGATGAGAATGGTGATTTTACAAATTTATCCGAAATAAAGTTGATAGAATTCGATGACATTTCTTCTTCTTCCTTGAATGTCAAAAATGTTCCACTTGGAGAGTATGAAAGTATTCAATTTGACATTGGAGTCCCTGCGAGCGAAAATGCAACCAACTGGGATCCTGATAGATATGGAGGGAATCATCCGCTCAACAATGAGTCGATGTTTGATCAGCGGTTGGATAGCTATAAATTTTTGATTTTTGATGGCAATATAGGCAAAGGAACAGATTTAAAGACCTTTACTTATGCTCCTGGTGCTAATGATTTATTTAAAAATGATAAGGTAATTGACTCAAACATTTCTTTGACAAGTGAGATGATTACTTCAATTGATATTGAGGTAGATTTAAACCTCGTTTTAGAAGGTATTGATGTCCTCAATAATTTAAGCACTAAACCAACTAATAATTTGGAATTGGGTGATAACCTGATGACAAACTTGAGAAGATCGTTTAGAGAAAAACAATAATGTACCAAACAATCTTAAGGCTGTTGATGATTTTGGCTATGCTTGGGAGCATGGCCAATGGTGTTTATAGTCAAGGGTCAAGCAAAGGGTATGAGTTTATTGTTACCGTTACAGACCAACAGAAAGAGCCTCTTATTGGGGTCAATGTTTATACAGAAAATCAATCTTTTGTAGGAGTAACCGACCTAGACGGAAAAGTTGCATTGAATAGTTTGTCCTACTCAGAAATAGTTAATTTTTCATATATCGGATTTGCTCCATTGCAAATTCCATTTTACGAAATCAGGAAAATAGGTGGAATTGTTCGACTGAAACAACAGCTTGATATTCTTCCTGAAATTGTCGTCGTAGGCCGCAGAGATGAAAAACCAGAAGACATTCCTTATGAAATTGGAATGATTTCAAAAGAAAAATTAGAAAGATATAACTCACAAACCACCGCAGATGCTTTGATGCAAAATGAAAACGTATTTGTACAAAAAAGTCAAGCAGGTGGGGGAAGTATCAATATTCGTGGATTTGAAGCCAATAAGGTTTTATTGGTTGTGGATGGAGTTCGGATGAACAATATCGTTTATCGAAATGGTCACCTACAAGATGCTATTAAAGTTGACAATAATGCTTTGGAACAAATTGAGGTGATTTATGGCCCAGGTTCCCTCAACTATGGGAGTGACGCATTGGGTGGTGTGGTTCACTTTCGTACCAAAGACCCTAAACTATTAGATGACGATAATGATTCTAAAGGTTATCGTTCCAACTCCAATGTATTGACAAGGTTTTCATCTGCCAATAGAGAATTTACGGTTCATGGAGATGTAAATTATGGAACAGAAAAATGGGCAACCTTCACAAGTCTGTCTTTTGCTGATTATGACGATTTGAGAGCAGGTGACAAACGGCCTGCAGCTTATCCAGATTTTGGAAAACGAACTGAATTTGTAGATGGTTTGATTAATGAAATTTTTATCAATCCAGATCCAAATATTCAAGTTCCAACGGGTTTTACTCAGTTTGATTTTTTACAAAAATTTAAATACAAAAAAAATAAGAACGAATATTTTCACGTCAATTTCCAATATTCTACTTCTTCCAATATTCCTCGTTATGACTTTCTCACCGAAACAAAAAACGACGAATTTAATTTTGGAGATTGGTACTATGGCCCACAGCAAAGAGTCTTTCTTTCTTTAAAATATCAGTCTTTCAAAAAGAATCGCTTTTATAATAAAGTGACCGTGATAGGTGCGACACAGCGTTTGGATGAGGATAGAAACTCTCGAAAACTCAATAGTCCATTCCTTGTTTTCAATAAAGAAGATATCTATGCTACTTCTTTGACAGCCGATTTTCAAAAGAATTTTGGTGATCAAATGGCATTGACTTATGGATTAGATGGCAATTATAACTACCTCTACTCAACGGCAGGACAGATTAATTTATACACTGGTCAGCGTTCTGGAGGTGCAGCGATTAGATACCCAAGTGCTGGTAGTGATATGACTTTGGCTGCTGGCTATAGTAATTTGACTTATCAAACCAATGATTCTTTATTTACGGTATTTGGAGGGCTTCGATATACTTACGCGAGATTGAATGCATTGTATGAACAGCGAGAAGATGAAGCATTTGGTTTGCCACCGTTTTTCTATACAGAGGGATTTTTGGCAGTTAATACCAGATTAACTTGGAGTGCAGGCGGTGTTTTTAATTCTAAAAATGGCTGGCAGGTAAAAACTTCAGCATCAAGTGCTTTTCATGCACCTAATATTGATGACTTCGCTAAATTTAGAGCGAAAAATGGTTTCATCTCTGTTCCTAATGATAAATTGAAACCTGAAAGAACCGTAAATGCAGAACTAACTATCGGAAAGACATTTGGTGATATCAAATCGCAAGATGGCAATGGTGCTTCTATTAGCTTGACAGGTTATTATACCAAGTTGATGGATGCTTATCGCAGAGAGCCATTTACGTTTCAAGGATCTGATGTGATATTGGATAGTAGTACTGGAGATACTTACAGTGTACAGGCAAATGTCAATAGAGAAGAAGGAATAATCAAAGGTGGAACAGGTAATTTTTTGCTAAAAGTTGGAAAATTTGATGCTTATGCAGGTGCAGGTTACTCCATCGGACGCGTGATTGAAAATGGCGAAGACATCGGCCCATTGGATCATATTCCGCCATTGTTTACCAGAGGTGGTTTAAATTATAAAACTGAAAAGGTCAAACTCGCTTATGCTTTGCGTTACAATGCTTGGAAACGAATTGAGGACTACCCTGAGAATCAAGACAACATTGAACACGCTACCATTGATGGAACTTATCCATGGATGACGCATAATGTTTATGCGACTTATTACATCAATCATAAATTCTCTTTTGATGCCTCGGTCGAAAACATCCTTGATGTACATTACCGACCATTCTCTTCGGGTGTAAGTGCTGCTGGGCGTAATTTTATCCTTGCCTTAAGAGGTAAGTTTTAAGAGCGTTATTCTACTCAGCATTGACCTTGCGAGGGGCAAAAGATAATCAAATCGAAAACAACAACTTATTTATCCATCTCTAAAAAGAAAAATTCTATCTTTGACTTCCATCAAATAAATAGAATTTTAAGTGCTAGGGCTTTTTAGAACCAATCAACTTTCTAATGGTATTATGTTTTTGTTCTATGCAATAATTTTGCGTAGCGCTACTTACATATTTCCAGAATTGAGATTAGCAGCCATAGGTGATGGTGGGATTTTTAATGCTTGGGTATTGGGGCTGTTTGGAGAAAGTTGGTGGGCATTAGAGATTTTTACTGTTTTTTTGATTTCCATTCAAGCGTTTTTGGTGGCTTATATGATATATGAGTTTCGATTAGCCAAAGAAGTTTCCCTTTTTGCAGGAGTCTTTTATATACTACTAAACTGTTGTCTTCAATGGTTTTTACCACTTTCTGGGGTTATCATTGCCAATACGTTTTTGATTTTTGCTTTATATTCAATTTTACTGACTTATAGAGTTCCATCTTGTTCAGGTACCATATTCAATATTGGATTTTGGATAGGCATCAGTACATTTTTTGAAATATCAAATTTCATATTTCTTGTTTTCGCAGTCTTTGGTTTAAACCTTATGCGTGCTCTTAAATTGAAGGAATTAATTACGGTATTGGTTGGTTTTTTAGTGCCTTACTTACTTGCAGCGGTATATTTCTTTTGGAACGACCAATATGTGTTTTTTATAAAAAATCATGTTCATAAGTATTTAGATTTGAGTTTTATTAGTGCATTTAATAACGTTTGGGTTAACGGAACTGTAATCTTTTTTGGGCTATTAATCGCATTTCATATACTCAACTCTGGCGAGTACAATAAGAAAAAGAGTATTCAAACTCAAAAACGGATTAGTGTCTTCTATGTATTTATGTTAGCAAGTTTTTTTACGATATTTTTTCAATCACAAACTGATGTGACCAATTTGTTGGTTTTAACTATCCCGCTTTCCATTTTTATGGGCTTTGCTTTTATCAATTTGTCTAAGAATATGAGTTCGACTTTGCACTGGGTTTTGCTGTTTTTGGTATTAGCATTGCAATTTCGACCAGTCATTTTTGGTTAAAGTTTTCATTTCACGCGTTTTTCAAGTTAAACTTTTCTTATTAGCATGCCGTATCAAAACGAAGATAGGGGAGTAGTATTATTTTTGTCCCCGTTGTACTTATACAACCTAAATCCAAGATACATATTATGAATAGAATATTACTAAATTTTGTTTTCGCGTTATTCTTTTTTCCTTTCACTGCTGTTGCCCAGGATGCTGGGATCCTTACACCAGTAAGTTGGAACTTCGCAGTAGAAGCAACAGATCAAGAAAATGAATACATTTTAACCTTCACTGCCGATATCAACGAAGGTTGGGTGATATACTCTCAATACCTCGAATCTGATGATGGGCCAATTGCCACTGAGTTTAATTATGAATCGGAAGGCCACGAATTATTGGGCAAAAACAAAGAAATTGGAACTTTAAAAACAGAGTACGACGCCATTTTTGAAATGGATCTAAAAAAGCTAAGTGGAAAGGTAGATTTCAAGCAAAAAATAAAAACAGACGGAACAGTTGATGCGGTTAAGGGTTATTTGGTTTTTATGTGTTGTGATAAAGAGCGATGTTTGCCACCGACTGATGTGGAGTTTTCTATTGAATTACCATAGCCATTAGACTTTAAAAAGACAACTATTCTGGAATTTTTCCAGTGTCTATAAAAAAGAGATGTTAAAAGTTATTTTTACGCCTCACGATGAAAACGGTCGCAAGCGTTTGTATTGCTTCTGTTTTGTTTAAAACTAACTAAATAAATTGAATTAACTCGCCAATAGGGCAATCCCTACGGGAAATAGTCTTTGTTGGTGTATTTTTCAATTTATATTTAAAACCTTATATAATGAGAATCACGTTTTCGATCCTTCTCTTATTTTTTGGCCTACAAATTCAGGCACAAATCCTACAACCAGTTAAGTGGGATTTCAAATCCAAAAATATTTCAGGTGATGAGTTTGAGTTAACCATGACCGCCATTCTTGATGATGGTTGGGCTACTTATTCTCAACATACTTCAGATGATGGGCCAGTACCAACCTATTTTGAATTTGATAAAGGCGCTCATTTTGACTTGATTGGAAAAGTCGAAGAGTTAAGTAAAAAGAAAGAGGGCATGGATCCACTCTTTGGAGTAAACGTGATCAAGTTCGTAGGTTCACCAGTCATTTTCAAACAAAAGGTAAAAGTCAAAGATTACTCAAAACCAATTACGGGTTATCTGACCTATATGACTTGCGATAATGCTCGATGCCTTCCACCTACAGATGTTGATATTGAGTACAAATTAGCCGCTCCAGCAGCCAGTACAGGTAACAGTACAGGAGCTGTTTCAAATACAACTCAATCGGTTGCAGCCGCAAAACCTCAACCCAAACCAGAGGCAAAAGCACCAGTAATCGTTAATAAAACCACTCCGAAGCCAGCGACTCAACCAGAAGTAAAAACTCAAATTGCTCAGAAAGAACCAACAAAAACAAAACAAGCGGTAGCTGAAGCAAAGAAAAAAGTAGAAACCAAAGAGGCACCAGTTGAAAAAGTAGTAGAAGCAACAGCTGAAGAGAAAAAAGCGGAAGCTCCAGTAATTGTAAACAAACAAACAAAGGCAGGAAACCTTTCAACGGGTTTTAAAATAGAAGGTAACACGATCGATCAGCGAATTCCATCTATTCAAGAAACATACATAAATCCGATAAGTGATTGTGGAGGCGTAGCAGAAGAAGATGATTCGCTACTGATGACCTTTATATTTGGTTTTCTTGGTGGATTGGTTGCATTGTTGACACCTTGCGTCTTTCCGATGATTCCTTTGACGGTAAGTTATTTTACGAAAAGTAGCACGGATCGTGCTTCTGGTATTCGTAATGCGCTATGGTATGGGGCTTCGATTATTGTAATTTATGTCGCGATTGGTATGTTGATAACGGCCTTGCTTGGACCAACTGCCCTCAATGAACTTTCGACCAATTGGATTGCAAACCTTATTTTCTTCTTCATATTTGTAGTTTTCGCATTTTCCTTTTTTGGATATTTTGAAATTACACTTCCAGCATCTTGGTCAAACAAAACCGACCGCGCTGCCGACCAAGGCGGATTGATTGGAATCTTCTTCATGGCATTCACTTTGGCCTTGGTTTCTTTCTCTTGTACGGGGCCGATTATCGGTTCAGCATTGGTAGAGTCTGCAACCAATAAAGTAGGCCCAACGGTTGTGATGTTAGGTTTTTCAAGTGCTTTGGCTTTGCCGTTTGGATTATTTGCCGCCTTTCCAGGATGGTTAAATTCATTACCAAAATCAGGAGGATGGATGAATTCTGTAAAAGTCGTTCTTGGATTTTTGGAATTAGGTTTGGCGTTGAAATTCCTCTCGACTGCCGACTTGACCAAAGATTGGGGCGTATTGCCTTATGAATTATTTATGGGAATTTGGGTGATTCTTTGTTTAGCGACATTTGCATATTTGTTCGGATTTTTCAAGTTTCCGCATGATAGTCCAGTTAAGAAAATCACTCCAGTCCGGGGTGCATTTGGGTTGCTATTCGCTGGTTTAGCATTTTATTTTGCTTCTGGATTTATGCTGAATCCAAAAACGAGTTTATACAAAACACCTGCTTTGGTAAGTGGAATTGCACCACCTGCCAACTACAACCTATTTTTACCTCCACCAGCCTTAAATCCTGATTTGAAAGCTCGCTTTAGTTCTTATACAAAGTGTGCTAACAATTTAGATTGTTTTAAAGATTACACAGAGGGCATATCTTATGCACGCGAGGTTGGAAAACCAGTTTTTGTTGATTTTACGGGGCATGGCTGCCAAAACTGTCGTAAAGTCGAAGATGCGATTTGGGTGACAGATGATGTTTGGTCTAAACTTCAAAATGATTTTGTCTTAGTTTCACTTTACGTAGATGATCGTAAAAAATTGAAATCTGTTTATAAATCTAAATCAAGACCGACCAAGAAACTCCGAAATGTGGGTAACAAGTGGGCTGATTTTCAAATCGTAAATTTCAAACAAAACTCCCAACCACTCTACGTCATGATGACCAATGACGAAAAAGTAATGACCAAGCCTTTCAGTTTTGAAGGAACCGATCAAACTTCGATAGATAATTATAATTCCTATTTGGATTGTGGTTTAGAGACTTTCAAAAAAATACAGGAAGATAATATGTTGGGAAGTAAGGAATAAGTTCCTGAATCGTTCTCGGAGCGAAGCGGAAAGGAACAAAAGCAAAGAATTTATATAAATAAACCAATAGCAAAATGACCTTAAGAAAAAACATTTTCTCAATACTTTGCGTCGTGATTTTCACGGCCACGTTTGTCAGTTGCGGCGAAGGAACTTCGACATCCTCCAATAATTCGGCAGCAGCAAATGATACTGCCGAAGTGCCTTCCGAAACTAAAAGTTCAGGCATCTTAGAACCCGTGAAATGGAGTTTTGAATCTAACTCATTGGGCAATGATGAATTTGAACTGATAATGACCGCCAACATGGACAAAGGATGGTCAATCTACTCACAACATACTTCAGATGATGGCCCAGTGCCAACGGCCTTTGAGTTCGAATCTGACAATTTTGAAGCAATCGGAGAGGTGGTAGAAAATGGAAAAAAGAAAGAAGGAATGGATCCACTCTTTGGTGTCAATGTAATCAAGTTCCCAACAGGACCAGTTACGTTTACACAAAAGCTAAAAATGAAAGATTACTCTAAACCAGTGACGGGTTACTTAACCTACATGACCTGTGACGATGCGAAGTGCTTGCCACCAACAGATGTAGATTTTTCTTTTGATTTGAAAAAGTAGAACCGAATTTTTTTTCGGTTAAAAATCTTTTCAATCATTCCTACGTAACATGGATCATGAGCCACGGCAGACACGTCCCGAATTTTGGTTGAAAAGCCACGTAGTGGCGGCTCGGTTTGTAGAAAAACATTAAAGACACACCAATTTAGGAGCGTAGCTCCGGCACGGTTAAAAATTAAACAAACGGTGACGCCCCGCCGCGGCGGGGCGTCACCGTTTGTTTAATCATATTTCTACAAACGGTTTCGGGGCTAACGCCCCTTAATACCTGAAAATTCGGGACGTGTCTGCCGTGGCTGATAACTCATGTTTTAAATTTCACCCATGAATAGAGTTACCCTCCTATCTTTTGTATTTGCGATAACGACAACTTGGTCATGCAACCCAACTTCCATTTTATCCGATCCACATCCAGTCGATCCACATAGTTTTGGTAATATGCAAGAAGCCAAAACCAAACATCTCGACCTAAATCTAAATGTCGATTTTGAAAAGAAGGTGCTCTCAGGAGTTGCAAAATGGACGATTGAAAATAGAGGTGCAAATCAAATTATTTTTGATATTCGTGATTTAGATATTGAAAAAGTGACAATTGGAAAAGAGGCAAAATCCACGAATTTCAGCTTTTCAAAAGAAGAAAAATATTTGGGACAAGCGCTCATTATTGACGTCGAACCTACGACGACCGAGGTTTCGATTCATTATAAAACAAGTCCAGAATCTGTCGCGTTACTTTGGGTAGAACCAGAGCAAACCTCCGAGAAAAATTATCCCTTTCTATTCACACAAGGGCAAGCCGTTTTGACGCGCGCTTGGATTCCATGTCAAGACTCGCCAGGCGTTCGAGTGACTTATAACGCTACCGTTCAGGTGCCACCAGGGCTTTTGGCGGTCATGAGTGCCACCAATCCACGTGTCAAATCTCCAACTGGAAAGTATTTTTTTGAAATGAATAAACCGATTCCGCCATACCTCATAGCGATGGGAGTTGGGGACTTGATTTATGAATCTATCGGTAAGAATTCGGGCGTCTATGCCGAAGCCTCGATACTCGACGATGCCACTTATGAGTTCAGCGATGTAGATGATATGATGGATGCAGCGGAGTCGCTCTATGGCCCGTATG
>CALLVG010000273.1 GCA_938010715.1 uncultured Saprospiraceae bacterium | reverse complement strand
CATTTTAATAGAAATATCATAATGATGCTCCAATTGATTGACAACAGAACCAAGCGTTTGTGATTTAAAAATAAAACGACCCGTTTTCCAAACTAAATCATTTGGGGTGCCAGCTTCCGTTTTTCCAACTTCATTATTATTATAGTCATGGACACCGCGTTCTCCTTTTTCCAATTCTACTTTTTTGCCATCACCTTCCAATCTAACTTTTCCTGATTGTACGCTGACAGTTGTTGACACATGATTTTCTTTTACATTAAAAGAAGTTCCCAAAACCGTCACGACACTTTGGTTTGTTGAAATGATGAATGGAGATTGCTCATTTCTTTCAACATCAAAAAATGCTTCACCGTCAAGTTCAACCTCGCGTGTCGCTTCTCCAAAAGAAGATTGGACAGATAGTTTACTGTTTTTGTTGAGCCAAACTTGAGTGCCATCAGATAAGGCCAAATGACGCACGGTACTTCCTGAATCGAAAGTTTCGATACCGCCACCGCCAAACTGATTGAATGCCCAAAAGCCGAAGCCAACCAAAATCATGACCCCTGCTGCCAAACTCAACCGCCGCCAGAGGGGTATGACTTTAGTAGTCCGCTTTGGGCTAAAATCAAGTTTGTTTTTTACTTTTAAAAGGTCAGCTTCAACGTCAATTTCAGATGGGAAAGCGTCGTCTTGGCTTAACTCCCACGTCAGTTCAATTTCTTCTCGGAGCATCCTACTTTCGTTGCTCTTTGCTGTAAAAGCATCAAGCTGCGATCGCTCTTCTGAAGAAGCCTCACCTTTGAGATTCTTATAAATTAATGATATGTAAAGGTCTTTTTCCATTTGTTGAGTTTTTGAATTTTTCCAGAGATTTAAGGGGAATATCCCTTTTTACTTCACATGTATCTTCAAATCAATTTATCCCCTATGTGAAGAAATTAAATAATAGAAAAAATCCGATAGCCCCATATTCTTTCAAAGCGACTCTTATGATTTTGAGTGCTTTGGTCATTTGATTTTCGATGGTTTTGGTTGAAATGTCGAGTTTGGCTGCAATCTCTTTATGACTTAATCCTTCATGACGGCTCAGTTTGAATACCTCCAAACATCGCGCAGGCAATTTGGCGTAAGCCGCTTCCAATACCTCATGGAGTTCTTTCATTTGATAATGCGATTCGGTTTCGTTGTTTTTGGTAGGAACGTTGAGACCTGCATCTTCTTCAAAAGACATTCGACTGTTTTTCCGAATCGTTGACAAACTCCGATTGATGACTGCTCGACGCAGAAAGAACTTTAGCGAAAGCTCAATGTCAATCGACTCGCGGCGTTTCCACAAATCCATAAATACATCTTGCACCAAGTCTCTGCTCAAGTGGTCATCTTTTACATATTTGTAAGCAATCACTACAAGGTATTTATAGTATTGTTTGAACAATCGATCAAATGCCGATTGGTCGCCTGCCTTGAGTTTTTGGAGCAACTGCGCTTCGTTGATTTGAACTTCCATTAATTGGCGGTAATTGTTGTCTGGGTGAGATTGTGCAAATGTAAGGAAAATTTATATCCGAATAGATTTTATTGAATGTGGGTATGGAGATTTGATGAATGAGCGCAGCGGTTCGGAGAACCCCACGAGCACTTGTTTTTATAAAAAAAAACAAGTGCTCGTGCAAGTCCCTGACCTCTCTGACCTGTCACGAAAAATTACCAAATCTCCAGATTTGGAGAAATCTATTGAATCGCATATAAGTAGCACGGCTTAAGCTCTAAATTCTATTTCAAAAACAGCTTTTTGCTATATAGATTACCATCTATTTCAATTTTCAAAATATAAACGCCCGTAGAAAAATCACCTAATCCGTACTCCGCCATGCTTTCTATCATTCGATTTTTCCATACTAACTTCCCATTCAAATCAAATAAATTCAATTGGATATTTTGATTGGAATAGTCTTCCAATTCTATCATTAATTTATCATCAACTGGGTTGGGATAAATATTCAACCCTGCCTCAGTTGCTAAGTTTCTACTGCTTGATACCTCTTCAAATGGATCAGACCATTTGTCATGAGTGAGTAATGTTGGAGTTGTCAATGTTTTTAAAAATGTGACCAATGCTTTTTTCTCCGCCCTGTTAAAATTGAAACCCGTAAAGTTTTCATTTTCCAAATGTCTAAAATCTGAGTTGGGATGCAATTGTACATCATCACTATAAAAATCAACAACTTCTTCCAAAGTTTTGAATCGACCATCGTGCATGTACGGAGCGGTCAATTCTACATTTCGGAGTGTTTGACATTTAAATTTTCCAATATTATCTGTCCGGCCATCCCATCCGCCCAAACCTAAATCTATTGAGACTAAATCCAATCCATTATTCCTTGGAAAAGGCGTCGATAGACTGTGGACATTGTGACAACCTTTAGTACAATTATTGACAAATAATTCTTCACCTAATTCTTCTGCGGCGGTGAATGATTCTTCGCCCATTTTAACCAAATCATAGCGACTATCAAACGAACTTATCGAACGAATAAACTGTGCCAATGCGTCAGCTACCCGATCGGGAGTAACTTCTGAGTCACCAAAAGCATTTTCAAATAAAGGAGGATAATAATTAATGCCGCTCAGCTTTTGTACCATAAACTCTAAATCTTTCCCCAATTCATCAGGATGCTGGAGGGGATCCAAAACTGCTTCCTCCAATGATTTGGATCGACAATCCCAAAACAATATTGAACCTTCAAAAAAAGGAGACCCACTCGACCAAGTCAAATCCGCTAAGGTCGGGCTGTTGCGTGGTGTCAAAACACCATCAAGACCGATGCTAAATCGAGCCGTATCTGCAAACGCAAATTCCTGAAAATGACAAGAGCCACAAGAAATTGTATTCTTAACTGATAGTTGTTTGTCATAGAAAAGAACCCTACCCAATGTGGCGCCATGAGATGTTATCATGTCGTTGGCCACGACGGTATCAATGGTAGCATATCCGCCATAAATCGCATGTTCGGGATAGTGAAGTGTATAACTGTATGGTTGCGCAGGAAGATTTGGTTCGAGCGTTAGCAAATCATAGCTTTCTGATTTCTCAAAAGAAAGACTTACCATTGAAATATAAAATGCCGCAAATACCAAAATTGCAAAGATTCTTTTCATGTTCTAAAGTTAGTCGAAGTGGTAGTTGAGAAGCTGTTTGAGAAGTTTCTTCTCAAAACAGAAGTTAAAAATCGGATTTTAATTAGACAAATACACATTTTATTGAAGATTAGTCCGTTTCTCATAACGAAAACGACAAATTTCATCAACTTCAAAAACCTATTTGAAAACGGAAGAGGTTGATTACCTTTGTCCATCAAAAAAAATTAAACGATGTATCGCATTCCTTTTATTCTACTAATAACTGCTTCACTTTTAATTCAATTTGGTTGTGATCCTAATGTTCAAGAGGATCCTAAAGTTGGAACGCATGTACCAGCAAACCCACCTAAAAAGGTTCCCGCATTTAATGCGGATAACGCCTATCAAATGGTGAAAAAACAGGTTGACTTTGGTCCACGAGTCCCCAACTCGTCTGGTCATGCAGCTTGTAAGAAATGGTTGATTGAAACATTGGAAGGATATGCTGGCAATGTAATTCAACAAGATTTTTCGGCGAAAGCCTATAATGGAACGATTCTCAACGGAACGAATATCATTGCTCAATTTAATCCAAAAGCGACTACGCGTATTTGTTTGGCAGCGCATTGGGATACGCGACATATTGCCGATTCAGATCTTTGTAATCGCGAATGCGATAAGCCAATTGATGGAGCTGATGATGGGGGAAGTGGCGTCGGCGTTCTTTTGGAAATTGCTCGCAACTTAAAAGTAAACCCTATCACGCATGGAGTTGATATCATCCTTTTTGACGCAGAAGATTATGGTGATGAAAACAAGGAAGAAGACGCTGAGAATAAAACTCAAGAAGAAATTCAAGCATCTACACTAACGTGGGGATTAGGTTCTCAGTATTGGTCAAAAAATCTACACGCGCCTGCTTATCGCCCAAAACATGCAATATTGTTAGATATGGTTGGAGCCAAAAATGCTCGTTTCGCAAAAGAGAAGATCTCGATGCAAATCAATCCTCCTTTGGTGAATAAAGTTTGGAGTTTAGCTCAAAGCATGGGTTACTCCAACTATTTTAAAAACGAAATTGGAGGAGCAGTAACGGATGATCATTACTTCGTTTGGCAAAACGCAAGAATCGCCATGATTGACATTATCAACATGTCCGATAAGAAAGATCAGTCCTTTGGTGACCACTGGCATACCCAAGATGACAACATTGAAGTTATAGACCCTAATACCCTTCAAGCAGTGGGGCAAGTAATGCTTGCTGTGCTGTATCGAGCAGAAAACGGTACCTTCTAATGAGGGAACGGTCAAAAAATGTTAATAACTTGTGGAAAAGTGTTGAAAAATTATTTGAATTAATTTTAAATACTGACAATCAATTGATTACAGTTTAGGTAATTGAATTATTCTAATAATAATTTTTTATAAAGTACTGATAATCAATTTTTTACTCTTTTTTTGATTTTGTATTGTTATTGAATTGTTTTTGGTCAAATTTGTTTAAAATCAAACTACAATTTAAATTTACTGCCCAGAAAACAAGCACTATACAAATCGGCATACTATGAGAAAACCTTTTTCGTCCTATCAGTAATTGCCTGCCAATTTGTTTTTATCAATTCAGTTTTCTGTAAAGTAACTTTGGTTTCTTGAGAATAAGAAATGTGCCATTTGGCGCAGTTATTTTATTCTAATCTCCTTTGGACAAAAAATGCCTTGTTTGGAATACAACAAGGCATAAAGAATATTTTAGTATCAGTAAGTTAGATTTTTCCCCTGCGCTTTTTGGTGCAGGGGTTTTTTAATTTTTCTTTAAATGTACCGCCGAAACCAATTCGACAATACGTTCGCGAAAAGATGAAATGCACCCCTACCAAATTAACATATCACAATTTGAGAGACCGCCCCTATTTTAGAATTCGATATAAGGCGCCAACCGATCCAAATCAGCGTCAGATAAAACACCTACCTTTCCTAACTCATGGATAGATGCAAATACACCATGATTTTCACGATATTTAATAACGGTTTTGGCTTGTTGCCACTTAAGGTATGGGTGACTTTTCAGTTCTTCCACAGAAGCTGTATTAACATTTATTTTCTTGAAAACAGGAGATTTAACGAGAAAGGTTTTTATGATTTGAAAAGTTGAGTCTTTCAAACCATAGGTTGAACCCACCTGTTCGACTGAAGAAAAACCGCCCAGCTTGTCTCGAAAATTGACAATTTTTTTAGCATAATAAGGCCCAATACCATGTAGCTTTTGCCAATCCGCCTCAGTTGCCTGGTTAATATCAATTTTGACAACTTCTGGTTTTTGCTTAACCAATTTGGGCTTCGATACTGACTCTGGCGTATATACTTTCTTCTTTCTTTCTGGAATTTTTATGAATGGAGCTAATTGCTCGTATTCCGAATCTGTCAAACCATATATCTTTTTAAAGTCTTCATTCTTATAAAATTTCGCGCCCTTGTTTCTGAAATTTAGAATAGTTTTGACCCTACGATTAGAAAGTCCCATTTTCAAAAAATCAGCTTCCGTTGCTGTATTCGGATCAAATGAAAAAGGTTGAAGAACAACTGCTGCTTTCGTGTCTTCTTTATTTGAATAGGCGGAGGTTTTCTTCCATTTTCTGGGTTGATAAGTCTTTTTTTTGTTAGGAGGATAAGTTTTCTTAGCCTTCTTAGCTCGGATATCTTCTCTCAATTGGCTTATCTCTTCATCAAAGTTAGCCAATTCAATATTCTTTGTCGGCATCAAATAAGAATAAAAAATAGGCAAAAAGAAGATTAGAAAACTTAAAAAAATAAACCCCAAAGCGCTTCCACGTTCTTCTTTAAAATGATAAAAAAAATTGAAGAATTCTTTTTTAATCATAGCATTTTGCGTTTAAAATTTAGCAAAAAAATGGCATACATTTGAGCCAAAATGAATCAAATATAATCACCTCAATTTTATAAAACAAAAAAATTACAACATCAAAAGAATGAGACAAAAGCGAATTTTGATAGATATGGATGAAGTGATGGCTGATGTTATTCCAAAATTCACCACGATATATGAGCGTGAAATGGGGAAGCCTTTACTAAAAGAAGATTATTATGGCAAGAAAATTTACGACGTGGAAGGAGCCAAGCACCTCCGTGGTTTTCTCAGTGAAAAAGGTTTTTTCGCAGATTTGCCCGTAATGCCCAATTCTCGTGAGGTCATTCAAGAGCTGATGGGTGAATATGAAGTTTTTATCGTGACCGCGGCCATGGAATTTAAAAACTCTTTTGTGGACAAATACGAGTGGTTGGAAAAGCATTTTCCATTCA
Organism: uncultured Saprospiraceae bacterium; assembly: GCA_938010715.1. GTDB lineage: Bacteria > Bacteroidota > Bacteroidia > Chitinophagales > Saprospiraceae > JAGQWW01. The sequence goes on along the minus strand of CALLVG010000273.1, from coordinate 409 downwards.
TCCATTTTAGAAACATTGTTTTTTGTGGACAAAAAGGAATGATAAAAGCAGATTACATGATTGATGATCATGTTAGAAATATGGAAGCTTTTGAAGGGCATGGACTTTTATACACCTCCTTTCATAATGTTTATGAAAAAAGATACACTAGAGTAAACAACTGGCTCGAAATCAGGGAGTTTTTCAAGATTGAAGGAGCATTATGAAGTCATAAGCTACTCACTTAAAGTCTTTTTTCCGTAAAACCATTTTATCAAAAAAAACAGTAAGTAAAGTTGAAATAATAAAGTTTCGAAATTGAAGTGAGTTGTTTTTTCATTAGACGAGGCAAAAACCGCAGACAATGCCTTAGCATTGGCGAGGATTTTTAACGCGTGTCCCGATTTTAATCGGGGAAGTATAATGGAAA
>CALLVG010000272.1 GCA_938010715.1 uncultured Saprospiraceae bacterium | reverse complement strand
AATAGAAAGAATCATGGTGCCACCTGGTTTAACTGCATCACAAATTTTATCCATTGAAACAGCTAAATCTTCGACGTGATTGATGGCATTTAAACAAAAAACAAAATCGACTTGTGGAATCGTAGCTCGCTCCAATGGCTTCGCGATGAAGTTTACATTGGAATAATTTTCTTTAGAAAAGTGGGGGAGTGCATCATATTGATCGAGTAAAGGATCAACGGCTACGACTTCATTTTTAGGAAAATGAATAAATATACCTGCTGGCCCACAACCCGCATCTAAAACGGAATCCGAAACATTAATTTTGACTTTTATTTTTTGAAGAAATTCTTTCCAATAATTATCCTTCCATGCAAAGTACTCCTCTGGAGATTTGGTTTTGAGATAGCGTTGCCACCACTTTATTTCCAGACTTTGCGCAATTTTCCACTTTAGACCCACGGAGAAGACGTTTAGAATTTTAGATATTTTGATTTTTAGAAAAGCGGCTCTGTATAAATTTCCAATTTCTAAAAATCTAAATATCTACTTATAATCAAGGATATTTAGTTGATGGTCGCAAAAGTCGAAATCTTCTGTGACATTACTGGCAATTAGGAGGGTTCTATTTTTTTTGAATTCTAAAATGAGAGCTTTGTACCATTCCATTCCCTTGCGGTCAAGGTTAGTGGTCGGCTCATCGAGAATCAAAATATCTGATTTTGAAAAGATGGATAAAGCCAATTTCAACCGCTGTTTCATGCCACTTGAAAAGAAGCGGATTTCTTTATTAGATGACTCCGATAAATAGGCTTTTTCAATTAAATCTTTGGTTGGTGTGTTTTTGTAAAATGGTTTGAATTTTTGATGAAAATCAATCATTTCCGTAAGGGTAAACTCTTCGAGTAACTCAATGTAGGGCGCTGAGTAACTTAGATTTTTGTAAACCTCGTCTAACTTAATTTCTTGATTGTCTTTTTGAAAAGAGATTTTACCTTTTGTTGGGGTAAGATGAGAAGCAAGGACTTTTAAAAAAGTAGATTTACCAGAACCATTTGGACCAGTAATCGCATAACTTTTCCCTGACTGAAATTGAAAGTCGATGGATTTGAAAATCCAATCTCTTCGATATCGTTTACTTATTTTTTCGAGGAGAATTTCCATTTACTAAAGTGCTCTTAACCCACGCATCATGCCCCCATTTGCATGAGCAGCTTTTACGAATTTTAGGATATTATCTCGCTCTTGCGTTTTAGTCAAATCCTTTTTTATCGTTTTTATTGCTTGGGTGGTGTTTAGTCCTTTTACGAATAAGCATCGGTAAACATCTTGGATGTTTTTGATCTTCTTTTTGTTGAAACCAGCACGTTCGAGTCCAACTGAATTGACACCAACGTAAGAAAGTGGTTCTCTTGCGGCTTTTACGTAAGGAGGAACACTTTTTCTCACCATAGAACCGCCACCGATAAACGAATGGGCGCCAATTTTCACAAATTGCTGAATAGCAGACATGCCGCCAATTCTTGCAAAATCGTCGATTTTGATATGACCAGCGAGGTTTACACTATTGGCAATGATTACATTCTTACCCAAAATACAATCATGGGCAACATGGACATAAGCCATGAGCAAACAGTTATCGTTTATGACTGTTTTATGATTTTCTGCAGTACCTCGGTTGAGGGTGCAATATTCACGTATAGTTACGTTGTTTCCAATTTCGACGGTAGAGGTTTCACCGTCAAATTTTAGGTCTTGGGGAATAGCTCCAACGACTGCTCCAGGAAAAATTTTGCAATTTTTTCCAATTCGAACACCGTCTAAAATAGTAACTTGAGGACCGATCCAACAGCCATCGCCTATCACCACATCTTTGGCGATAGTGACGAAGTTTTCAATCACCACGTCTTTCCCGATTTGTGCATCTGGATGAACACTTCGGAGGCCGTTATACTTCATTTTCTTTTTTTCTACGAACAATTTGGGCAGTTAATTCGGCTTCGGAGACGAGGGTATTACCGACATAGGCAGAACCTTTCATAATAACAATGCCTCGACGTATCGGGGTCATTAACTCACATTTTATGATTAAAGTATCTCCGGGCACTACTTTATTTCTGAATTTTGCTTTATCAATTTTCAGAAAGTAAGTATCCCACTCGTCATCTCCCTCTTGTAACATAATCGCCAAAATGCCACCAGTCTGAGCCATCGCTTCCATTTGCAAGACCCCTGGGAATACTGGATTGCCGGGAAAATGTCCCCCAAAACATGATTCGTTGAAAGTAATGTTTTTCACTCCAACCACCATCTCACCTTCCAGCGTAATGATTTTATCAACCATCAAAAAAGGGTGCCGGTGTGGCAAAATTTCCATTACTCTTAAAGTATCCATTACGGGTTCCTTATTCGGATCGTAAACTGGCATTCCGTCGGTTTTTTTGTTTGCCATCATGCGAGTTTTTAAAATTTTTGCAAATTCGACATTAGCAGTATGTCCTGGTTTTGTTGCTACGATTTTTCCTTTGATGGGTCTGCCGAGCAACGACAAATCACCAACTACATCCAAGAGTTTATGACGAGCTGGTTCGTTTGAGAAATTTAGTTCAGTTGTGTTTAAAATGCCTTCTTTTTCAATTTTTATGGCCTTTTTACCTAACTTTTTGGCCAACTCCATCAACGCATCTTTTGACATCACTTTGTCCGCTATCACTATTGCGTTGCTGATATCGCCACCTTTGATAAGTCCTTGACTCAAAAGGAATTCTAACTCCCTTACAAAGACGAATGTACGACAAGGTGCGATTTCTTTTTCAAAGTTTTCTAAAGAATTTAATTCTGCCGTTTGTTGACCCAAAATCTTAGATTCAAAATCAATCATCGTAATGATTGAATAGCCATCTGCTGGCATCGCAGTCAATTCAGAACCTGTCTTTTCGTCTTTGTATGAAATCGGTTCTTTGACGGTGAAATATTTTCGCTTTTCTGCTTGTTCTTTTTTATCAGCCTTTTTTAAAACGTTTAAAAAAGGGGCTGCACTGCCATCCATAATGGGTACTTCTGGGCCATCAATTTCAATCAGAATATTATCAATTTCCAAAGCCACCAATGCACTCATCAAATGTTCCACAGTTGAAACTTGTGCCTCGCCATTTTTAATAGTTGTCCCGCGATTGGTGGAAACTACGAACGAAACATCCGCAGCGACTTTTGGTTTACCCTCTAAATCTACTCTTTGAAATTGAACACCGTGATTGCCATCAGCAGGTTTGAATTTTAAGCGCACCTGACTATTGGTATGCAAACCAATTCCATTGATCTCGACTTCCTCTTTAATTGTGTGCTGCTTCTCTGTCATTAGGCTTTCTAAAATTCGCCGCAAAAGTAGTTAATCTTTTAGTTGTTCCAAGTTATGTGTTGAAAGTTTTGACTACGATGATTTTAGTTTGGTATCCCTCTTTGGAGGGGGTGCCCTTTTGGGCGGCGAGGAAAAGTGGAAAATCTATTGAAAATTCCTCCTCCGACCTGTCGGCCACCTCCTCCAAAAGGAGGACAAATACCCCATAGTCATTTGGAATCGTTTATTCCTTAAATTTATTCATCTCCTTCTCTATCCGACCCAAACTACGATATATCTCAGGCAATTTTTTGAAAACACCGTAACTTCTGATATAATCTTTATAATCCATGATTGGTGAACCAAAATATGCTTTGTTTGGCTCTTTGATATTAGAACCAATTCCTGATTGCGCCTGAAATTTGGAACCATCAGCAATTGTTAAATGCCCAGCAAAACCTACTTGTCCTCCAATCATACAATTTTTGCCTATTTTGGTTGAACCAGCTATACCAGCCTGACTCGCTATAACGGTGTTCTCACCGATAGAAACGTTGTGTGCAATTTGCACTAAATTGTCAATTTTTACGCCTTTTTTAATGGTAGTGCTTCCGATGCTACCTCGGTCGATGGTCGTGTTGCTACCAATTTCGACATTGGATTCGATGACGACGTTACCGATTTGTGAAATTTTTTCGAAAGTTCCATCTTCTTTTGGAGCGAATCCAAATCCATCTGCGCCAATTACAACATTAGCATGAAGAATACAATTGTCACCAATTTCGCAACCATGATAGATTTTTACGCCTGGGTAAATTTTGCAGTTTTTTCCGAGGGTTACATTTTCGGCGATATGAACTTGTGGGTAAATTATTGTTGATTCTCCAATTTTACATCCTTTTTCTATTATAGAAAATTTTCCAACTGAAACATCTTGACCAATAATGGCAGCTGAGTCAATACTTGCAGATTTATCAATAACTCCTTTTGCTTTTTGACCTTGTGTTGCGCCAAATTGATTGAGCAAAAATGCTAAGCTTTCATACACGTTTTCTACTCGTATTAAAGTGGCGGCAATAGGTTGTGTCGCCTTAAAATCTTTTCCGACTAATAGTATCGAAGCAGTAGTAGTGTAGGCGTATTCTGCATATTTGGGGTTTGCCAAAAAGGTGATGGTTCCTTCTCCTCCTTCCTCGATTTTGGAAGGTCTATTGACGGTGATATTTGGGTTTCCTTCTATGGTACCGTTTAGCAGTTTACTGAGTTCAGTGGCGGTGATTTGCATGGCGCAAAATTAGTTAAAACCGTCGGGTTTTTTATGATTGTTGGTGGATTGGTTTTGGGGTTTTGTCGAAAGGGGAGAGAAAAAACTAAGCCAATAGACTTTATTCTAAAACATTTCGTATGCAAGCAAATACTTTTTTTTTCGCTACTTTTCCTTAAAAAATAGGGTGGTGTTTCTAAAAGTGTTGATAAATTTTTTGTAAAAAATTCGTGGCTCGCGCGAGCTATACTTAGTTTTTTCAAAGAAAAATCAACACCTAAAATATCACTACCAAAAATAGAACCGTCCGTCGCGTCGGATGCTTAGATTTTTTGCCTCAATTAACGAATATATAAGCATTGATTGCGCTACAACCTATTGCGGAATGAAGACTAAAAAACAAAAGAGATATTCATAATAAGCCTAAAATTTCATTTTGAAAATCTACTTTTGCCCCATGAGAAAATATCAGTTAACATCCACCAACTTCTCAACTGAAAAAGAGGCACTTGCATCTATAATTAGGCAACTAAAATCCGAAGGCGGTGAAGTGATTTCAAGTACTTTAGAAAATGTACCTTTTGCTGAAATAGCTGATTTAATCAGTAATGGAAAATTGAATTTGGTTTTGTTGCCGTTACAATTTATTCCAACCAATAAACCTGCTTCATTTGTGATAGCGGGCTTAACGGAGCGAAAGGAAGCTAGTGAGTTATTGGTGATTCAAAAAGAAAAAGTTACAACGGGAAAGTTATTGAAATTAGCTGAAGGAGCATCGGTTACTGTTTTTACAAAAATGCAGAAAGCACAATTGCATCATTTTAGATCTGACTTAACTATCATTGAAAAAAGTTGGGATGATTTGTTTGCCAAAAAGGAATTCAAAATTCATTCAGATGCGGCTATTTTACCTGAATGGTATGTTGGAGAAGGTTTTTCCGATTTTGAAAAAATATCAATTTTGCCAGAGGAATTTATTCCATCAGCAGGGCAGGGCGTGTTTGCTTTTTGTTGTCAAAAATCCGAAACGGAATTACGCAGGACACTCAAACATTTCCATAAAAAAGAAACTTCAACGATAACCAATATCGAACGTGGAATAGAACGCGCTTTACCTTTTCCTTCTGCAGTTTATTGCCGACGTGATCAATTCAATCATTTTCATGTTTATGCCTCGGCGTTTAGGGATGGGCAGTTGTACCATTTTAGTCATTCGGCTTCTACATCGGTTGGCTTGGTGGAGCGTGTTGTTGAGGAGTTGGGAGGCGTTATTTGAGTGACTTGCACGAGCGATGAAGTGAAACGCGGATGACGCGGATGAACGCTGGTTTACGCGGATTTTCACAGAGCGACATGTGCTTTTTTTTGAACCATTCCTTCGTACAGGACAGAACATAGGTTTACTAAACTTCGCCTTAATTTAAAGGTTCGATTTTAAAAGATTGATATCGGAAGTTCCTCTAAAATCAAGTTTAGTTAGGCTAAACCAAATTGAATAAAAATCCACAGTATTTTCTGTTGATGAAATTTTCTTCTAAATTCGCGGAGTCCAATAAATAATTCAAACCTTTAATGAGAAAACCGCTTTTTAAGATCCGTAAAAACAGCAAATTTGGCTTTATAGATGCCGAAGGGACAGTGGCCATAGAACCACAATATATTGATGCGGATGATTTTCATAATGACTTTTCGCGGGTGACTTTTAATAATAACTTGGTTCCATTGGATAGTTATGGTCGGTTACTATTGAAACGATATTACCGATATGTTGGGTATTTTGAGGAGGGCCTTGCAAGGGTTCAGTTGCTCAATGATTGGGGATATATTGATAGAAGAGGAAATGAGGTGATTCCAGTGCAATACATTGATGCTCAAGACTTTAAGGAGGGGAAAGCAGTAATCGCTACGGAGGAAGGTTATGGTTTTATCAACCCAGATGGAAGTATTTTTATTCCTCCATTTTTTGAAAATGCAGGGGCCTTTAATAATGGATTAGCACCGATTTCAAAAGATAAAACTTGGGGTTATGTTGGCGAGAATAAACGAATAGCGATTCAACCACAATGGGAACTTTGCGAACCTTTTCAAAACGGGGTAGCGGTGGTTGTTAAAAATAAACATTGGGGGTTGATTGATACCAGTGGCGCTGAAATTATTCCTCCTATTTATGAACTAATTGAGCATATTCCAAATGGAAATTTTTATGAGGATCGAGCAATTATTGTTCAAGCAGAAAAGTTCGGTTTTATTGGAAAAGATGGAAAAGTGAAAATTACTCCTCAATTTGATTTCGCCGGTGATTTCAATGAAGGAATTTCGTTGGTAGAAAAAGATGAGTTATTTGGTTTTATCAATAAGGCAGGCAATCAATTCATTTCAATTCAATACGAAGATGCCGGTGGTTTTAATGAAGGTATAGCGCCAGTTCGCCAGCAGGGAAAATGGGGTTACATAGATAAAATGGGAAACCAAGTCATTCCTTTCCAATACGCTGAAGCTCAGATGTTTAGGAATGGTTTAGGGCTGGTAATTACTCAAAATGGAAAATGGCAATACCTCAACTCGAAAGGTGAGATGGTTTGGAAAGAAGACTGAATTTAATTTTCGATTAAAATAACTTAGAAACGCTCAAAAAATAAGTTCCCGATTTCAAAAAATTAGTGAAGGAAAAGTGATTGATAATGAGGTTTTTCGAGCTAATTTTTTGAATTGAAGAGGGAAGTTATTTTTTGAGTAATACATAATCTGTGTCCTATTAT
>CALLVG010000271.1 GCA_938010715.1 uncultured Saprospiraceae bacterium | reverse complement strand
ACATAATCTGCTATTTTTTTATCGAAACTTTGAAGGTGCGCATAAACGGTTTTGTAGCCATTGGTGTGTTTGAAATAGAGTGCATTTCCATAGCCACCTGGAGAAACTTTGATACGCTCGACATACCCATCTGCTGCTGCGTAAATTGGTTGTCCTGAACCACCTTTTGCTGGTTTAATATCAATTCCAGAATGAAAATGATTAGGCCTCAATTCCCCAAAAGTTCCTGATAATCGAATCGTCGCCTTCACTGGTTTTGCAAAATAATCGGTTGGGAAAGTCGATGCATCAATCGCTTTTGCTGCTGCGATTTGTTCGGCAGTCATTTCTTCATGAAAATTGGCCGTACAGTGATGTGTTTTTTCAAAAGGTGAAAAAGCGAAAAGGAAAAGTAGGGTCGAAAGGAGCAGTAAGTATTTTCTCATAAAAACTCATTTTGCGACGAAGATAAAGTCAAATCCATTCGGAAGCAAAAGAGTTTTAGGAAAATGTTTATCTCATCAAGTTAACATCACCAGAATAGTTGACAACTTCTCCATTCGGAAACTCAACCGAAATTTGATAGGTGTAAACACCAACGTTTAAATTTGAACCAGTCCACCAGTTATTAGCATTTAAATAATCAAAATCTTTTGCCTGATAAACCAGATCGCCCCAACGGCCATAGACCGATAAGTTTTTAATTTTTGAAGGACTTAGATGATTGGGAAAGTAAATTCTAAATTCATCATTGATGCCATCATTATTTGGAGAAAATGCACTCGGGATAAATGGTGCTCGATTGTATTTCACATCAATAGTTCTTGATAATTGGCAACCATACTCATCGGTTAAATTAACTTCTAAAGTAGAAGGCGATAATTGACGAGAGGTTAAAACAGGATTTGGGCAATCCTCGCATGAAAGATATTCTGCTCCTGACCATTGAATTTTATAATCATTTGATATAATATTATTGAAAGTGTAACGACCATCGGAGGCGACCAAAATTGAGTCTTCAATTTCGGCGGTGATCTCTGGATATGCTTTGACCTCAAACAGTACCATTGAATCACATTGGTCGGAACGTTGAATGGCATAACTACCACTCTCATCTTGAAAATACGATTGACCATATACCGAAATGGGCTGCTCAGGACATGTGAAAACTTCTATAGTTGAACTATCCAATGGTGTAACGTTGACATAATTCATAATAATGGAATCACAGCCATCAATGGTGAAAAGGGTGTCAATGTAAAGTCCTTCTGATTCTGCTATTGCTCCATTGGGTAGTGGGATATTTTCTCCTTGGCAGATAGTGTGTTCGTATTGGTTGACGACTGTTCCTTGGGCGATTTGGACGGCGTAGGCGATTATATTTAGGGCTAGGACATCAGCATTGTTATTTATCTCTGGACCTAATGATATATCACCTCCTCCAATAATAAATGTCCCAAAATCACTAACCATAATGTCATTTGTAGGTTTATCAAGGACAATTGATGGTAAACCATTCTTATCTGCTCCCAAAACTTCCATAGAATCTTCTTCAGGTGTTTTAGTAAATACACCATGAAAACCGAGTTGGCTTTGTTCAAAATTTGGCACATTACCAAACGCTCCTTGAAAAACTGGGTTAGGAAAAACACCATTATTAACTGGTTCTCCTATATTTTCAAAGCTATCTCTTGATTCATATCCCCAAGTATTTGTTTCACCTTGAGTCATTATCACAACATTGTCATTGGATGAAATAGACCACTTTTTGATTTCTTCTAAAACTCTTTCAGGAAAACCACTTTTTGTATTATCTACCCAATTCCAGATAGTATCTATTGGGTATGCTCCTGTGAAAAATATATCACATTCACAATCTTCAATTTGATTTGAGGTGCTTGGATAGGGGAGTTTTTTTAATTCTAATTTGGATTTTATTATTCCATTTGGTCCAAAATGTGATTCGTTTTCGATTTTTTGTACTAGGCCGGCATTGAGAAGTATATTGTCTAGAATATATCTACAATGATCATTTGTTGTAGGGCATATGTCGATTTTGGAAAAGTAACACAAATTTACTTTGTCACTAGTTTGTATGGGAGGAACGCTTATTAAAAGCAATAGGGGGAGAATTAAAATATAGAAATGTCTATATATCATATTTAAATTGTAAAATTTTCTAACTTAAAATATAGAATAGCAGGTACGCTTAAGATTAAAAACAAAAAGAATAGTGCTAAGATTGCTAAGAATACTTTACCCCAAAATTTGTTTAAAAAAAGAAACCCAATTCCCATAACAATTAATCCACTGCATGATAGTATTAGTGTAAAAGAGTCTTCAACAAAAAACGAATAACTAGTTAGCACGGAGCCTGCTAAGAATAATAAATTTCCATTTCTCTTTTTTGAGTTCATTTTTGAATTTTAAAATAAAATTAGACCTATTAAATTAATGATAGAATTTAATCAGAAAATTAATAAATAGACCTAATTTTATTTAAATTAATATTGCTTACCAACCGCAGCAAGCGGTTGCTTTTGCTTTTGCTGCTTCACATGCGATATCGAATAAGGCTGCTTCAGGAAGAATACATTCAAAGAATTCATCTGCTCCAGTTAATAATCCAAAAAGAAGACCAACTGATCCAACAATAGGTGCGCCTGAACCTCCCGCAGGAGTTGTGACACCTGCACCTAATACACTTCCTATTGTTCCCCAAGCTGCTACCCACATGGTTAAATCTGTTATACAATCGTCTGCGACTGATTCCAAGGATGCCGCAGGTCCTGCCATATCGTTGTAAAATGCATTTTGACAATGTTGGGGACAAGTTTCAGGTTCTAAATCTGCATCCCAGTTAAATTTGGTGAAAGTGAACCAGCACCCTATTGTGATGTATATATTCGCATCAGGAAGAGCATCTCCGTACACTCCCCCGCCAGGGCTTTGAAGTGAAAGAAGGTTTGATTCTTCTCTGTATAATTTTATTGCTTCACTAAAGAGAATCTTAAATTCACTTTTCTCAACTCCAACTAATTCTGGAAAATCCTCAAGAAGGTTTTTAAAGTCCTTGATAATTGAATTTGCTTGACTTATTAATACCTCTCGGTCTAAGTTAAGTTTTGCTTCTACCCATAAGATGTCTTGTTCCGTGAGTTCGTTTGAATCGCTATTTTTTAGAATTTCAAATGTATTTCGGTCATCCCCATTAAGGTATCTCAAATTCTCGAGGAGGGATAGAGTTTTAGCAGAAGTCATTATCAAGTTTTGAAAATTCGAATTTTGAGCAAGTTCTTCCGGAATTTCTGAACTACGAGATGAAATAACACCTTCTTTTACTGTATGAGGTGAAATTGGCTTTTCCTTCTGACAAGAGAAGAAAACAAAAAGAAATGCGAGTGCTGAAAAAAGAAAAATCTTTTTCATAATTTTAATTTTTAATTAAGTTTAAAAAATTGGCTGCTGCCATCCGTCCGCAAAATGGGTTGGCGGTAGCCTTTCG
>CALLVG010000270.1 GCA_938010715.1 uncultured Saprospiraceae bacterium | reverse complement strand
AACAACAATGTTATGAAAATTCACTTTTAGTATTACTCAAAAAATAACTTCCCTCTTCAATTCAAAAAATTAGCTCGAAAAACCTCATTATCAATCACTTTTCCTTCACTTATTTTTTGAAATCGGGAACTTATTTTTTGAGCGTTCCTTACCTTAATTTTTAAATTTTCGAAACCTTAATTTACTCCCCTTTTCAATTTCAGGAAAAGGGGTTTTTTAATCTTAGTAAGATTGTGAATTTCATCAAAAAACCCGCAGGTTAATATGGAAAGGAAAGTATTTCCTATTTTGCGAGCTAATTTTGAAAAGATAAAATTCACTCACGCTTATCATGAAGAAAACAGCTATAAAAAGAATCATTCCGCATTTGGTTGCATTAGTGGTTTTTACCTTACTTTCTTGTGTCTATTTTTTACCTCAACTACAAAACAAGGTGGTTTACCAATCTGATATCATCAGTCACAAGCAGATGTCAGAAGAGGTACGTGCACACGAAGAAGCAACAGGAGAGGTATCCCACTGGACAAATAGTATGTTCGGTGGAATGCCAACTTATCAAATCTCTTCTCCAGTCAGAAGCAACCTTTTGCAATATGTTGAAAAAGCAACTAATCTCTTTTTCGGAAGACCTATCGGTTATTTTATTGCTTTGATGATAGGAATGTATATTCTTTTAATCACACTTGGCGTCAATCCCTGGTTGGCTATGATTGGAGCGATTGGTTTTGGATTCTCCTCAAATAATCTCATTCTTTTTGTGACGGGTCATACCAGTAAAGTAAGGGCAGTTGCTTTTCTCGCCCCTGTTTTAGCTGGAATGATAGCGACCTATCGCGGAAAATATATCATGGGAGGCGTTCTCTTTGCCGTAGCGATGGGTGTTGATTTATATGCCAATCACCCACAAATGACCTACTACATGGCGATGGTCGCTGTGATTTATGTTATATGGCAATTTGTAGAAGATTTGAAAGGAGGAAACCTTCCTCATTTCGCGAAAGCTTCTGGAATATTGGTTTTAGGAAGTCTGTTGGCCATTGGAGCATCTTATTCCAAAATCTCCTCAACGCTCGAATATTCCAAAGACACCATGCGTGGAGCCCCAATTTTAGCAACATCTGGCGAAGCAAAAAGCAGTAGTGAAACGGATGGATTAGAATTTGGTTATGCGATGCAATGGAGTAACGGGGTTTCAGATTTAGTAGCTGGACTTATCCCTGGATTTGTAGGCGGCGGCTCGTCAGAACCGATTGTAAAAGAAGGCGATTTTTCAAAATTCTTGAGAGGTCAATCAAATGCAAAAGCACCTTATTATTGGGGAGAACTTCCCTTTACAAGCGGCCCTGCTTACTTTGGAGCTTCCATATTTTTCTTATTTGTACTAGGACTCTTTTTAGTAAAAGGAAAAATAAAATGGTGGCTAGGCCTCGGTGTACTATTCACCTTCCTTTTGTCAATGGGTAAGAATTTTGAATTTTTGAATAGATTAATTTTTGATATTTTTCCTTTGTATAGCAGTTTCAGAGCACCATCCTCCGTGCTTTCTGTCACTGCAGTTTTGCTTCCAATTTTAGGTTTTTTGGGGGTTTCAAAACTACTCAATGGAAAAATTGAGGAAAAGCAAGCACAACGTGCCATCCTTATTTCAGGTGGAATCGTTGGTGGTTTTTGTTTGTTAATGGCATTGATGGGTGGTTCATTATTTGATTTCACCGCAGCGAGCGATGCACGTTATGCGCAGAACCCGGGCGTTGCTGAGGCACTCCAAGCAGATAGAGCTTCATTGTTGCAATCGGATTCTTTCCGTTCTTTTGGAATCGTTGCAATTATTGCAGGTTTGCTTTTCTTTTTTGTAAAAAATAAATTGAGTCAAGTCATTGTGTTGGCTGGATTGGGATTAGTTACAGTTTTCGACTTATGGACAGTGGGCAAACGATATATGAATGATGATAGCTTCGTTTCAAAATCTACCTACCAAAACAACTTTAAAAAGCGCCCAGCTGATGAGCAAATATTGAAAGACCCAACGCTTTACTATAGAGTTTTCGATTTGACTGTTGGAATATCTTCAAGCGCACAACCTTCCTTTTACCATAAATCTATTGGCGGATATCATGCTGCAAAACTGCAACGCTTCCAGGATATGATTGATTATCACATTAGCAAAGGAAGTCAGCCTGTTTTGAATATGCTAAACACCAAATACATTATCTCACCAGAAGGAGTTGCTCAACAAAATAACAATGCACTTGGCAATGCCTGGTTTGTCAACAACCTAAAAACTGTCCAAAACGCCAATGAAGAAATAGAGGCTTTGGGGACAGGTTTTGAGCCATCAACCACTGCAATTGTCCATAAAGAATTTTCGGATTATATCTCAGGTTTGAGTCCGAACAAGTCAGGTTCAATAGAATTGACGAGTTACAAACCGAATGAATTGGTTTATCAATCCAATACCAGTAGCGAGCAGTTTGCTGTTTTCTCCGACGTTTGGTATGGCCCAAACAAAGGTTGGCAAGCATACGTTGATGACCAACCAGTTGACCATATTCGAACCAATTATTTATTGAGAGGAATGAAAATCCCTTCTGGAAATCATACTATCAAGTTTGAGTTCAAACCATCTACTTTCGCAACTGGAGAAATGATTTCTTACTTATGCTCTGGTTTGATTTTACTTGGATTCCTTTTTACTTCAGGAAGAGGTTTGAAAAATTGGTACGAAGAATTACCAGCAGAAGATATTGCTCAACCAGAAAAAAAATCGGTCGAGAAACAAACCGTCAAAAAGACAATTTCAAAGAAGAAAAAGAAGAAGTAAATCAGTCGCATTTTACGGTAAGCAATTTGTAATTGCTTACCGTAAATTGACTACTGCGAAATTATATGAAAAGAGTCTTAATCATCACATATTACTGGCCACCGAGTGCTGGCAGTGGCGTCCAACGGTGGTTGAAGATGTCTAAGTATCTACCAGAGTTTGGTTGGCAACCCGTGATTTTTACGCCTTCTAACCCAGATTTTCACATTAAGGATGAATCACTATTGAAAGACATTTCTGAAAAAGCGGAAATCGTTAAAATACCTATTTGGGAACCTTATGGAATTTACCGAATGTTGACGGGTACCAAACCAGAAGAATCCAATTTTGGAATGACCAATGAAGGAGGTGATTTATCATGGTCAAAGAAATTGTCGTACTGGGTTCGCGGTAATGTTTTCGTTCCTGACCCACGTATAACTTGGCGGAGTAAATCAATTAGTTTTTTAAAAAAATATTTGTCTGAAAACCCAGTAGATGCTTTTGTAACAACTGGTCCGCCCCACTCTATGCATTTGATAGGTTTGGGTGTGAAAAAGCATTTTCCGAATTTGAAATGGGTTGCAGATTTTAGAGATCCATGGTCAACTTTTGATGTTCATAATTCCTTTTTGAGCGACAGTGGAAAAAAGAAAAATGAAAGTCTGGAGAAGGAAGTGTTGGAAAAAGCGGATTGGTTAGTGATGACCAGTAATAATACCCCAGGAGAGTTTCCGCCACTCGACAAATCAAAGTTAAAAATCATCACAAACGGATTCGATTCTGATGATTTCAAGGATTTCAAAGATACTTCTGACAATAAAGGAAAGTTTAAAATTTACCACACAGGACTTTTGAACACCATTCGTAATCCAGTGAATTTATGGAAAGCATTGACAGAACTTTGCAGTGAAAATAAATCGTTCAAAGAAAAATTGCACCTTGAAATTATTGGAAATGTAGAACCTGCAATTATTGATTTTTTGAATAATCACGCCACCCTTTCCAATAAGGTTAATTTCACAAAATGGATAAAACACGATGAGCTATTAAATAGATACGAATCAGCCAATTTATTACTACTCATCGTAAATCAATCGCGGAATGCCATCAGTCAACTGCCAGGTAAGTTATTTGAATACTTAGCCTTGAAAAAACCGTTACTTGCTTTGTGTCCTGAGGGTTCTTCGTTGGCTGAAGCTGTCAAAGAATCGGGTGTAGGCTATGCTATTGATTTTTCTAAAAAAGAAGAAATGAAAGCCGCACTTTTGGATTTATTTTTAAGATTTGAGCGCAATGATTCTTCGGAGAAAAGTGAAGCAAATATTGTAAAATATTCCCGAAAGCATTTAACAAACCGATTCGTAAAAGAAATACTTGAAAAATAATGGTTCAATTTCATCCTTCCAACAAAATTCATAAAACTGCTATCGTTCACGATACGGTGATGATGGGACAAAATAACATCGTTGGTCCTTTTTGTGTCATAAAAGGTGATGTCAAAATGGGTGATAACAATGTCTTTGAAACTGGAGTTGTCACAGACCACAAAGTAACAATCGGAGATAATTGTAAATTCTATCCTTACGTTTCGCTTGGTTTTGCTGGGGAAATGGGTGCAAAAGGAGATAAGTTACCCAAAGGAAAAGGAGTCGTGATCGGGAATAAAGTTACGATTCGTGAATTTGTAAATGTGCACGCACCTTACTGGTGGGAGAATACCAAGATTGGAGATGAATCGTACATCATGAACAAATCGTACATCGCACATGATTGTCAAATTGGTAAAAAAGTGATGGTCAATGCAGGTGTTCGACTTGGCGGAAGAGCCATCCTTCAAGACTTTGCAAATGTTGGAATGGGTGCGACAGTCCACCAACGTTCGGTTGTTGGAGAGAATGCAATGGTGGGCATGAATGCAGCCGTGAAAAAGCATATTCCACCTTTTGCTGTGGTGGCTGGTGTACCTTCTCGAATTTTGAAATTCAACATCATTGGAGCCAAAAGACGTGGGATGGAAGAAGACTATCTCAATGAGATTAGCAACAATTTCAAGTCAATTATTGAGAAAGGAGGAGGCGATACTGGAGTAATTGAAAAGTCCTTAAAAACCTTTTTCGAAACCTATCCCGACACCATACGTTTTTAGAATTAATTATGGCAAGTAGAGGAAAAAATCTTCACATTTTCGCGTTCAATAATATCTATTGTACTTTTTTTCAAAAGTTTATTGAAGATAATTTCGATAGCGCTGCGCATGAATTTTTCTACTTACAGCCAAAGGAGAAATTATCCTTTTTTCAAAAATGGAGCCGATGGAAATCCATCAAACCTTCGCTCCACTCTACCGATAAAATTTTCATTCATTTCCTTCCGACCAGTTCAGATTTGTTTTTCTATTTTTTGAATAGTTATTATTTGTCAAAGAGTTACTGGAGTCTTTGGGGAAGAGATGTTTTTTACAAAGATGTAAAAAAAAGCGGCTTAAATAAATGGGTAATTGAAACGCTTCGAAAGAGTTTAATTCCTAAAATTGGAACCATTATCGGGCATCCGTCTGACCTTCAATTTTTAGAACAAAACTACCAAGTCAGTTCAGATTTTGCTTTTGTTTTCTATCCACTGCCAGGATTGACCTTCAAAGAAAAAGTAACTTTTGAGCAATCAAAAAAAACAACTAATATTCTTCTTGGCAACTCAGCCGATCCATCCAATCGACACTTAATCACTTTAGATTTATTAGAAAAATATAAAGAAGAAGATTTAAAAATCTATTGTCCAATTTCTTATGGTGGCCCTGCTGATTATGTAAAAGAAGTTGCTGATTACGGTAAAAAATTGTTTGGTGACAAATTCATTCCTTTAATGGATTTTATGCCGATTGAGGAATATAAAGCCTTGCTGAACAAGATCGACATTACGGTAATGAATCAGGAACGACAACAAGGATTAGGAAATATTAGAACATTACTTTTTCAAGGAAAAAAGATTTACATGGCTCGCAAAAACACGCCATTGGAACAATACCAAAAGGAGTTAAAGTTTAATTTATTCGATGTAAAAGATATTGATAATGAACCTTTTGAATCATTCAAATCAATGCCTACTTCTTTAAAGGAAGACAACTCTTCATTGGCCAAAAAGCATTTTGGAAACAAAGGAATAGTAGAAATGTGGAAACCACTTTTTTAGATATTCTCCAATGCGATTGTTTTTGGTTTTCTATTTTTGAAAAAACCTTTGATGCACGCACAAATGTAAATAACCTCTTCCTCCTTCAAATCTAAAAAGAGCGGCAATCTTAGCAATCTGTCAGTGTATCTATCTGAATTTTTTAAAATTCTACCATCGTGACGGTCTTTATAAAATGGACTTTCATGCAAAGACAAATAATGGAAAACCGCCATGATGTTCTCGTCTTTTAAGTACTGAATCAATTCAGACCGTTGTTCCAATGATTCGCAAACCAAATAAAACATGTGAGCATTATTCGTTGCATATTCTGGAACAAATGGTAACTGAATATTGAAATCTGTAGATAACACGTCAAGCTCTTTTCTGTAGATATTCCAGATATTTTTTCGACGCGTTTGGATGTCATCCAAATTTTCTAATTGAGCATAAAGGAAGGCTGCAATAATTTCTGATGGCAAAAATGATGAGCCAATATCCACCCAATTATACTTTGCTACTTCACCTCTAAAAAAGGCCGCTCTGTTGGTTCCTTTTTCCCAAATGATTTCTGCGCGGGGGATTAATTTTTCGTTATTGATGGCCAAAAGTCCACCCTCTCCGGCAATAACATTTTTCGTTTCATGAAACGAAAAAGCAGATAAATCACCGATACTCCCCAAAGGTTTTCCATTGTAATATGAATCAATTGCTTGCGCTGCATCTTCAATCAAATAGATGCCATGCTTGTCACAAATCGCTCGAAGTTTGCCCATATCACAAGCGACACCAGCATAATGTACACAAACAATTGCTTTCGTTTTTTTTGTAATTAATGCCTCTACAGTGTCTGCATCCAAATTCGGATTTGAGGTTTCACTATCTGCAAAAATGATGTGGGCACCACGCAGTAAAAAAGGGTTAGCTGTAGAAACAAAAGTATAGGAAGGTATGATGATTTCATCACCTGGTTGAGTATCAATCAAAAGTGAACACATCTCCAAAGCATCCGTACAGGAAGTCGTCATCAATGCCTTTTTAAAACCAAATCTCTCCTCAAAAAATTGCTGACACTTTTTTGTGTAAGCTCCATTTCCAGATATTTTGCCAGAATACACCGCTTGATAAATATAGTGCGATTCTTTTCCCGTCAAAAATGGTTTATTGAATGGAATTTTCATTTTTCTAATTTTTTGATTTCCAGATATGGTAAAAGTAAAGTGTAGATTTTAACGTATAGCCACATTTTTTATAAAATTTGCAAGCTGGTATATTTTTGCCTTGTGTCACTATTTTCAAATATTTAATTCCAACTTGAAAGCAATAATTTTCTGCGGATTTTATCAGCGCCTTTCCGACTCCTTTTCCTCTTCCTGCGGCATCAACCGCAATGATCCCAATTTTTCCCATGTCCTCTTTTCTGCCAACTGTTACAAACCCAATTATTTTGTTTGCTTTCTTATAAACTAAAACAACATCCGATATTTTTTTACGAACCGAATTTATCACCCAAAGTCGATACATTTCCTCAAACTTAGCATTTGGAATATTTTGATCTATTTTAAACCTGGAATAAATTCCGCTTTCTATCGCAAGATTCAATAACTCTGGAGCAACCTCGTTTTCTTTGTATTCGCAGATATTTGGATGTGCCTCCGAATCGTTTACTATATTTTTTAAAAAAGTAACTTTTTCATCTACCAAAAACATCTCAAAACGCTCAAAAATGAGTTTATCGGCATTCATTACTTTTTGATCTGATGCAAAATAAGCTAAGTCGATTTTCTCCTTTTCCAACTTTCTAAAAATTGGTAAGAAATCCGAAACCTCTTTGGCAGAATCTAAAACCTTTGCGATTCGAAGTTTGAAAAAATCCGAGTCCCAATCCAAAATTTTAAGTGAGGAATTGTTCATTTCTAATTATAAACCTCTTACAAATTTTCTAAAACCTGCATCTTCTAATTCAGGATTATTAGAGCAAATCACCAAAAATCGAGTATAATATCCCCACAAACGAGTCTTCCCGATTAATTTAAAATTGGTGTAAGTTGTATTTTCTTCCAACAAGCGAATCAACTCTTTATAATGGTTGAATTTATCCGTTTTGATACAAGACTTTCCTTTATTGAAACCCAGTTCGAAAACGAGATAGTCAGAAACTTCTGAGATTTTACGAAGACTTTCGTTGGCGTAATCTTGTTTTGGGCCACCTTCCGCCATCCATTGATAAACACTCAAAAGGAGCGCTACGTCATACTTTTTGTGGGGAAGATTGAAGTCCGCTTTAAATGGTTCTGCGAACCAATCTACGTCCACATTCTTTTCTTTGACAACTGCTTTTGCGATTTCGGAATACCGCTCAATGATTTCAAAAGAGGTAACAGCATTACCCATTTTGGCAAAATTGAAAGAATAGAAACCTGCATTGGCGCCTACATCCAAAACCTTTTTTCCTTTGATTTCTCCTCCGTAAATATTCTCTAAAGTTGACTTGATCAATCCCCACTTTTTCTCTACTGCTTTGTGGTTTGAAGAGGTTTTTAAACCTGAAAACTCCTCAAACGGAATCGGGTGATAGATATCTCCTAATTTTTCAATCGGTTGCTCTTTTGCCTTTTGAGCGAGTTCCTGTAGAACTGACATATTTAATTTTTTGCTTAAAATTACTTAAAGTACCTTTTCTAAAAGTGAAATATTTTTAGAAAAGTTGGCCGAATTATTTGAGTGTATTTTCTTCCATACCCTATTTAAAAACGGCTGATTTTTTATGGACATCACGATGTATGCCTCTATTGGTTTTTCTTTTAATGCGAAATAAGCTGCTCGATGTTTTCCATCCAGAATAAAATACCTCTCATCTAACGGAAAAACAAGGAGGGGTGTTACCTTATTTAACTCAAAGTCGTTTTTAAGTGTTTGAAACTTTTCTAAATAAAACTTAGTGTCATAAAAAGTTCCTCCTCGCATGTCCAAACGTCCGTCCTGAGCACGAGTTATATATTCGCAGTTATCAATTAACTTTTGGCTGTCAAGCGTTGATATTAGTTGAAAATGAGGACTATCTTTTATGTTTTTCCCTACTAAAGTTTCCGAATCAATCAATCCATCCACGAAAAGAAATAGTTCGTTGGAACTTAATTGCTTTTTTTTCAATTTTGATAAATCTCCGAAATCAATTTTTGCATTGATGGATTTTAATCCAAATTTTGAAAAATACAATATGGTCGTATCGAAAAAACTTGCAATACGTCGAATAACTTTCCCAACTTGAAACCACCAATATTTCACGGCATAAAGTAAAGTCAAAAAATGAGAAATATCACCTCTAATCAAAACGTTTTTAGAAACTTATACGTAACGAATAACTTTTATACGTTTCTTTGACGAAATTTCGAATATGGGAGTGATAAAAAGGCAAGCAATAAAGCATTCAATGATACAATATGTCGGTGTTATTATTGGTGGAATTGCTTCTATTTATATCTACCCAGACGCTTTGGATCTCACGGGAGTCGTACAATCTTTGATTGCAGCTTCGGCATTTATGGCGCCATTGATATCGTTGGGAAGTACCTTATTGGCTGTTAAATATTTTCCTGTTTTCAAAGATAATTCAAAAAAACACAATGGCTTTTTCGGATTGATGCTGGCTTTACTTTTGGTTGGTTGCTTGATTTATGCGCTAATTTTTCCATATATCTCAGAGTCACTCAATGCGCATTTCAATAAGAATGAATCGGCTTGGTTTACCGAATATTTGCCTTTGATTTTGCCAATTACATGCCTCCTGATTCTTGCTCGATTACTAGCCATTTATGCTTCCAATTTCCAAAGAATTGTTGTGCCGGCAATCCTTGAAGAATTGTCTTTGAAAGTTACCCTACCAGCATTAATACTTCTGTATGTTTTAGGATATGTCACTGTAAAAACGGTTGTTTACGGGGTGCTTTGCAATTATATTTTTGCAGTAGTCGGCTTGACAATCTACCTATGGTATTTAGGCGAATTACATTTAATACCATCCACCAAAAAGATTGATAAACCCCTTAAAAAAGAAATGACCACTTATGCAGGTTTTGGAATATTAAACGGAATGGGTTCCAAAAGTGCTTTTAACATTGATACACTGATGGTCATTGCCTACACGACGCCTACGCTTGCTGGAATTTATTCTATCGCCAATTTTTTGACAGATACCATCAATAAGCCACTCAAAGGCATAGTTGGTATTTCTCAGCCCATCATTTCAAAGGCTTTTAACGAAAATGATATGGCTGAAATCAAGATGATTTACAAGAAGTCGTCTATCACCCTGTTAATTTATGGCATTTACCTTTGTATCGGAATTTGGGTTTGTCTCGATGATTTATTTACAATCATGAGTAACAAAGAAATGGCGCAAGCAACTTATGTGGTTTTCTTTTTGATGCTTGCAAAACTTTTCAATTTGGCCACTAGTGTTAACAATGAAATCATCAACTACAGCAAACATTTTAGATTTAACCTCTACGCATTATTGACCCTTTCTATAATTAATATCGGATTGAACATCTATCTTATTCCTATTTATGGAATGTTGGGAGCTGCGATAGCCACTTTTGTCGGATTTGTTGTATTCAATTGCGCCAAGTTGATATTCATAAAATGGAAATTTGGGTTTCATCCGTTTAGCATAAAAACCCTAATCATTTTTGTTGTTGGAATTTTGACCTATTTTGTTTCTACTTTTCTACCTGACTTGGGAAATCCATATCTAAACATATTAATAAAAGGTGGGGTTGTTACGTTGCTTTATCCATTTGTTGTTTATAGACTAAACATTTCGGACGACTACAATCAGTTGATTACCAGCATTTTAAACAAATTTTTGAAATAAAAAAAACGACCTAAGTACTACTCAAAAAATAGCTTAGGCCGATTTTACAATATTTTATTTTGCAAAAAAATTATTTTTTAAACATAGATTCAACAAATGCTTTTTTATTAAAAACCTGTAATTGTTCAATTCCTTCTCCTACTCCAATATACTTAATTGGAATCTTGAACTGATCTGATATTCCAATGGCAACACCGCCTTTTGCTGTTCCGTCCAACTTGGTCAAAGCCAAAGATGAAACATCTGTCGCTTCGGTAAATCGAGTTGCTTGTTCAATCGCATTTTGACCAGTAGTTGCATCCAAAACCAACATCACATCATGTGGCGCTCCTTCCAATCTTTTGCCAGCTGATCGTTTGATTTTGGAAAGCTCATTCATTAAATTAATTTTGGTATGAAGTCTTCCTGCGGTATCTATTATTGCAACATCACAATTATTATCGACTGCATAATTTACTGTTTCAAAAGCGACCGCCGCTGGATCAGTGTACATCCCTTTTGAGAAAAACTGACAACCAACTCGTTCCGACCAAATTTTAAGTTGATCCACTGCTGCTGCTCGGTAGGTATCACCAGCACCAATAACGATGCTCAGTCCTTTTTGCTTGTATTGGTGCGCCAATTTCCCAATAGTTGTTGTTTTTCCAACGCCATTGACACCTACGACCAAGATCACGTAAGGTTTTTTGCCTTCAGGAATATCGAAGTCCTCAATGTCTTGCGTATTATTTTCTGAAAGTAGTTGAACAATTTCATCTCTTAGGATAGAATCAAGTTCAGAGGTTGAGACATATTTGTCTTTTGCCACTCTGGCCTCAATACGGTCAATGATTTTGATGGTTGTTTCCAAACCAACATCGGATGTGATAAGTAACTGCTCCAAATCATCCAGGACTTCTACATCCACAGTCGATTTACCAGCAACTACTTTACTTATTTTTTCAAAAAAACCAGTTTTGGTTTTCTCTAATCCTTTATCTAATTCTTCTTCCTTCTTTTTAGAAAAAAACTTTTTGAAAAAACTCATGTATAATTTTTCTTTTTTGAAACGGAACTATCTAACATTATTCCATTTATCTTTTCTCACTTTAAATTTCTTTTCGTCGGTTGGCCATTGCTTCATGTCAAATTGACTTTCAAGTTCGGCTTCCAGTTTATCTTCGAGTAACTCAGGAAAAAAGTCAAAACCAGTTTGAGCTTCGATTTCATCCACTGAAGTTGCAAATTTATCTAATCTTTCGTAACTCACTTCATTTGGGATAATAAATCCAATCGCTTTTTGATCTGGATCAGCCAAATCAAGCAAAACTTTGAAATAAGCAACTGGAATAGTAACCTTATTATAACCAACATGTTCTTTGCTATTTCCAAAAATTGGACCTGTCACTACATATAAGTGTTTATACCTAAAAGCCCAATCGCGAATCAATTCTTCCAATTCCCGCCAAATACCTTGATTAAATGCTCTGACCTGCGGACTAATGTTGCTCATATAAAAGGTCTCAGACATGGCTTCTTCATTGAATGCCATGTCACCTGCCGGCGCCATGTGCCCTCTATCATACCCACTGCCTCTATAATCATTATCAGTTGCTGATTTAGTTCGCACTTTTGGGTCGGGTCTGAAATTATTTGTTCGTTTTACATTTTTCTTTCTTAAGCTGCTTTTTGTCAATTCGTAAGCAATCCATTCAGCTTGTTCATGTTTTTCATCGTATGACAAGGCATAATAGTTATGCAAAACGATTTTCCCGTTTTTTGTAGTTGGCAAATAGTACCAATCTTCTGTATCAATTTTTATATCCTCATCAATTGCATAATCATCTGAGTAACTATTATAAAAATGCAAACCAAGTGCAACCAAACCGATAAAAATAAAACCCGCTGTCACGATGCGAGTTAAACCATTTTGTTGTTGATGCTGCCTTCTAAACCTCTTTGACATATTATTTAATTTGAAGGGCAAAGAAATAGAATTTAAATGTCTTTTTGAAAAAAGTAATAAAAGGTTAAACTCTATTGGATGGTAAGTAAATGCTTGGACAAAAATAATCGACACATTTTTGACAAACATATTTTCCGCTATTCTTCGTTAGAAAATAAGCATTGATTGCTCTACAACTCGTTTCAGATTAACCTCTATTTATTTCGAAAAACCGCTCTTTTTAGTTTCAATTTTCAGCAAAACCAAAAATGCAAATCTATTTTTCATCTTTTTAGAGGTATTTATGAGCTATAATTTTACATTTTATTTTCACTTCTAATTATCCTAAATAACTGTATATCAATAATTTAATTACTTTACAACCTAACTTTTCTGTTCACAATTATTAAATTTTGTAATTGTCAACAACTCTTGATCCTTGTATCTTTGTACTATCAAAAGAAATTACAGGTCAAAATGATGACCTTCAAGTTTTTGGATATGTTCATGGGATTACGATGGTGAGTCGTCCCGAAAAAAAATTCGAGACGGTTCACCAATCTTTTGAAAACTAATAAAGAATAATGATATGCTGGACGTGGGAATCCAGCACCTTCAAGTTCGACAATATGTTCATGGGATTATAATAAAGGTCGCATCATTTGATGCGACTTTTTTTTATTTAAATTTATTGTTAAATTTTAAAGAAAACATTCTCCCCTTCTCGCCTACCTGCATATAGGTATTTTGACCAATCATCACTCTCATTCGTTGTTATTCACTCGTCAAAAACCTTATTTTGCAGCGGCAACGCTACACTCACCTAACAAATTATAATCAAAATTTACTTTTCTAAAATATTCAACTGCTCTTACTAATAATTTTGGCAACAATGACCAATTGGTATTTTACCTATTGGTTTAATTTATTATAAAAAATTAATAACTATGAACGACAGCTTTACATTGACAAAAGTTGAAAACATTTTTCGACTTTTCACATTATCTGGTCTTTTCATTTTACTCTCTTCGGTATCAATGAATGCTCAGCTTACAGTAAACGCTTCAGGCTCTGATCCATCTTGTAATGGATTTACAAACGGAACTATTTTAGCTTCTGCGACAGGGGGAATCCCTCCTTACAATTATTCTTGGAGTAATGGTGAATCAGGTCCTTCCGTTTTTGGAGTTGGAGCAGGAACTTACACAGTCACTGTTACCGATATGATGGGTTCAGCTACTGGCTCAGTTACTTTAGGCCAACCGGCTGCTATGTCAACTCAAGCCATTAGCACTGGAACTACTTGTGCAAACGCTGGAGGTGTTGACGTAAATGTCTCTGGAGGTGTTGCACCTTACACTTACTCTTGGAGTAATGGTTCCACCGCAAAAACTCAATCAGGACTTATTTCTGGATTATACTGTGTAACAGTTACAGACGTGAATGGATGTACAGATGCTTCATGTATTGGAGTAGTTGGAGCCTTGATGGTTGATGTTACAACCTTTGATTCAAGATGTGCTTTTGCTTGTGACGGTAGTGCAAACGCTATTGTAACAGGAGGTACTGGTCCATATTCCTATATTTGGAATACTGGAGGAACAACTCCTACTATTTCACCATTAGGGCCTGGAACTTATACTGTAACTGTTACGGATGTTAACGGATGTATGGTTATCGGTACGGGAGTTGTGAGTGAACCACCACCAGTTTTATTGACTATCAATTCGCAGGATCCTGGTTGTACTAACGGTAACGGAGGTCAGATCGCAATTAACTCAACGGGTGGAGTTGGACCATACACTTATGTATGGAACACTGGTCAAACAACAAGCACAATTAATAATCTTTCTGCAGGAACCTATATTGTCAATGTAACTGATGCAAATGGATGTGTGAAAGACACAATGGTTGTTTTAGATGGAGGTTCTGTTAATTTAATAGTAAACTCCTCTGACATTACTTGTGGTGGAACGAATGACGGTACGGCAACAGCTTTCGCATCAAACGGAGTTGCTCCTTACACTTACGCTTGGAGTAACGGTATGTCAGGTACTTTTATTGGAAATTTATCAGCAGGTGACTATACCGTAACTGCAACTGACGCAACTGGTTGTGCTTCAATTAACACAGTTACTGTTGGAGCAGGAGGGACTGGCTTAAATCTTAATTTCACTTCTACCGACGAAAGTTGTGGAGGTGGAAATGATGGAACTGCCGGCGTCACAGCTGCAGGAGGTTCTGGAAACTACACCTACAGTTGGAGCAATGGTATGTCAGCAGCTAACATTTCTGGTCTTGGTGCTGGTTCTTATAGTGTGACTGTCAACGACGGAACAGGTTGTTCATCAACAGGTTCGGTTGTAATTAATGCTGGTGCAAATATTTCTACGAATGCAACAACTACAGATGCATCTTGTGGTAGTTTAGGTACTGTGTCAGTTAACCCTTCAGGAGGAACTGCGCCTTATAGTTTTGCATGGAGCAACGGCTCTACTGCTCAAAACCAAACTGGTCTTGCTGCTGGAAATTATTCAGTAACAGTTACAGACGCAAATGGCTGTACAACAATTGATAACAATGTTGCAGTTGCTGATGGTGGCTCTTCATTAATCTTAACTTTCGCTTCATCTGATGAGGCGTGCACAGGTGCAAATAATGGTACGGCCAGTGTTGCAGTAAGTGGTGGAAGTGGTAATTACACTTATAGTTGGAGCAATGGTATGATGACCCCTAATATTTCAGGCTTAGCTCCTGGAACATACAACCTAACAGTCAATGACGGAGCTGGATGTTCTGGAACAGGTTCAGTTTCAATTGGCTCAGGTGGCACTATTTCTTTAAATGGAAGTGCTACTGATATTCCTTGCGGAGCTACAAATTCAGGAACAGCGACTGTAACTCCAAACGGAGGAACAGCACCTTATACTTACGCATGGTCGAATGGTGCAAGTACAGCTTCAATCTCTAATTTGAGTTTAGGAGTTTACAACGTTACTGTGACTGATGCCTCTGGATGCTCTAACACTATAAGTGTTACAGTAAGCCAAGAAGACGGACCAGAATTTACATTGACTACAGAAAACGTTATGTGTTTGTTTGATGACTATGGTAGCGCATTGGTAAACTTAGTTTCAGCAGGCCCTGTTACTTACGAATGGTCAACTGGCTCAACACTTAATTTTATTACAAATTTGAACCCTGGTTCATATTCAGTTACAGTTACAGATAACAACGGATGTTCAACTGAAGAATCATTCACAATCACGGGGCCGTCTTCTGTTTTAACTGGAAACGCAACGGTGACTAACCAAATTTCCGCAGCTGGAGCAAATGATGGCTCTGCTACTGCAAATGGAAGTGGTGGAACTCCTGGATATACTTACTTATGGTCAAACGGAGCGACTACTCAGTCAATCTCGAACTTAGGGCCTGGAACTTATACTGTTACTATTACTGATAGTAATGGATGTACAACAACTGCTTCTGTTACCTTGGCACAAGGGCCTACTCCTTGTAATCAAGATACAAACGCTGGAATTGTTTCTTCTGACCAAACATTCTGTGGACCTGGATTTGACCCAACGGAATTGGTTGGTACCGCTCCAACTGGTGGCTCAGGTGCTTTGACCTACTTGTGGATGTCCAGCACAACTGCAAGCGAATTCGGAAACGGAGGTTCATATACAGGCATTACAGGTGCAACTGGTATGAGTTACGACCCAGGGCCGGTTTACCAAACTACATACTTCGTAAGATGTTCTTGGAGAGCAGGTTGCCCTAATCCAATTGAGACGAATGTTGTAAAAATCACTGTTGACAATCCAAACTTAGCTGAAATTATTGGTGGACCGACTTTCTGTCCTGGCGAATCAATTAGTTTCTCTACTCCGGATCTTGGTGCAGGTACAACTTACTCATGGGATTTCGATTCAGGAATGTTCTCTAATACTGCAACTCCTGGAACTTCGGGAAGTAGAAGCGCTTCTACAATTTATACTGGCAACAATCCAAACCCTATTGTAAAGCTAACTGTAAATACTCCTACATGTACTGGAGCAATGCAAGTATTAAAATTATCATTGAAAAATGATTGTCCTCCTGCGATTATCTTCAAAAGTGCTGTAAATGGTACCAAAGAAGTTAAGTTAGATTGGTCTTCATTGTTACCAGATGGTAATTACAAATTTGAAATCCAACGCTCTGCAAATGGAGTTGACTTTTCAACAATAGCAGAAATGAACGCAATGGGTGATTCTGACAATATGAGCTATTTCAGCTTTATGGACACAAATCCTAAAAGAGGTGAAGCTCATTATAGAATCAATATTTTGAGATTGGATGACGGAATGACGGCTACATCAAGTGTCGAAAAAGTCCAAGTTATTTGGGGTTCAGAAAATGTTTTTGTTTATCCAAATCCTACTCAAAATGATTTTGTGGTAGAAAGATTTGATACTTTCAATGCAGAAGGTTCTATTGAAATCATTAATTCAAGAGGTCAAGTCGTTTTAAGAGACTTTATGGACAGAGATGCAACAAGAAAAGAATTGAATCTTGAAAATTTAACTGCTGGCGTTTACATGTTACGTGTTACCTATAAAAATGGAGTTGAAGCAGAGGTTCAGAAATTCATCAAACGATAGAATAATTGAATATATTAAAATGGGGGTTCGAGCAATCGAACCCCCATTTTTTATAAATGAGAACGTTTTGAAACTAAATCCTATTCATCATCTCTTTTAGCTTTTTCCCAGAGTACAGATTGACTTCCTTTTATCAATCTCCCCAAACCTCGATACATCGAATAGTTCATCATGCAAAAATAATAAGGGACGAAAAAAGCTTTGATTTTCATTTTTTGCTTTTCCAAAAGATAACCTAATAGAGCAAACAAATAAAATACAACTTGAGCATAAAAAAGATATTTATATAATGGACTTCCACCTTGAGCTAAGAAAAAATTAAGAACAAAAATAAATGGCAAAGCCAAAGGTGCAAGTGTCCAACGTAAAACTCTATGAGAGATATACTGAAAACTTAATCTTCCATGTTTGAAAATATTGAGTAAAGGAGCAAGCCTATAAACTGCCTGAAGCCCTCCTGCACCAATTCTAATCTTTCTTTTCATTTCCTCCCCAACAGAAGCGGACTTCGCCTCGACAGCATAGGCATCTGGTTCATATACAATCTTATATCCGTCTTTAGCAATACTCATCGTTAAGAAGAAATCTTCAACCAAAGTATCTGGAGGAACAGGTCTATAAAATTTTGTCCTTATTGAAAATAATTCGCCAGGCGCGCCAACTGCTGAGTAAAATTGAGAATCCAATTTTTTCAAAAATGATTCGTATTTCCAATAAATCCCTTCTCCTGCAGTTGCGGAATCTGAGTCAGAAACAGCAATTCTTTTTTCACCAGAAATTGCACCAACCTTTGGATTTTCATAATGTCGAATCATGTTTTTCATCGCTTTCTTATTTACTTCTGTGTTTGCATCAGAGTAAACAACTATTGGCGTTTCTACAAATTCCATTATTCTTTCTACAGCTGCAATTTTTCCTTTTCGTTCGGGACTATGATGAACAGAAAAATTAACATCATCAGGAAAAGGAAAAGCTTTAATTGCATCAGGTGTTCCGTCATCAGAACCATCAGTTACATACAAGTGATGGATTTTATCTTTTGGGTAATCAAAATCCAAACCGTTTTGAATCTTTTTCTGCATCCATTTCTTTTCATTCCATGCAGCTACTACGTAGGTAATATTTGGCCACTCACTTGGTTTGGGCGCTTCTGTTTTTCCAAAAAAAAGATGTTTAATCTTCACTAAAAACCAAAGTACAACTCCGTAACCAATGTAAGTATAGAAAACGAGTCCCAACAAAATCCAAAAAAGGTAAACCACTTTTTTATTTTTATTTCAAAAAATTACCATTAGCCTCGTCTAAAAAATAGAATTGGCAAGGATTCCTAAAGCGCCAAATTACAGTTTTAAATCTTTTCTAAATAAAAAGGATTGGTTGAAAAGATAAATTAGAACTATTGCGAGAAAATAAAGAAGTCAAAAATTATTCCTAATGAGTCTATTCAGGAGTAAAATTAGTTGCTTCACAAAAAAGTAAATCAATACAATTCAAAAAACAATTACAAATTAATTATTTTAACATATATATTTATTATATTTGTTTTATTTATTTAATTTTGTGACATAAATAGGTTACGTTTTGAGATTCGTCCAGTCCAATAAAGGCGTACATTACACTACCATCATTCTTATACCACTAAGCGGCAAAATTCAAAAACCGAATAAAATATTTTATTTAAACAGAACTTTAGAATAAAAAAACAAAGTGGACTACACACAAAGAAATTTAATGCAGTTAAAGAAATCGTACAAGGGTTAATTTGAAAAATACCCATTTTTTGTGACAAATTTTCGGTCAAAATATTTGAGTTATCTCTAAAACTGCTTTACTTTTGTGTCATAATCCTCTCAAACAATACAAATCATTGTATTTTACAAATGTCTCCCTCGACATTTAATAAAATGAATAAAAAACATTACAAGAGATTTAATAAAATTTATCAATGAGTAAGCCCAAGAGAATTTTAGTAATTGAAGATCACAAAGCTCTCCGTATTCTATTGAGTGGAATTCTTAAGAAAAACTTTGACGTAACTACAAAGGTCAACGGCTTGGATGCGATGGCCTATTTGGCAAGTGGCCATATTCCAGATATCATTTTATTGGATGTAGAGATGCCTAAGATGGATGGTGTAGGTTTAATTAATAACCTTGCATGTAGTGGATTTTTTAAAAATATACCTATCATTGTAATCTCAGGAAATGAAGATCAAGCGACTAAAGAAAAATGCTACAATCTTGGTGTCAAACACTACTTTAACAAGCCATTTAATCCAAAAACATTAATAAATAAAATAAACGAAGTCTTAGAAGTTGAAAATTTATTACTCATAGCTTCGTAACGATAATTATAATCAAACTCCCTCCCTTTATTCCGATTTAAATTCAGTATCCCCTATTTTAAACGACGGTAATTAAATTTAAATTTAACAAAAATGACATTAATGGTACCCGCCCATGAAACATGGGACTTGGAACTATTTCTTCTAGGGTTCGGACAAAAAAACGTGGAGTTTTTCACACCCGGAGAGCAAGAAGAGAACTTAAAGACTAATTATTGGCAAAAAGAGAATTTATTTACAGCTTTCAAATGGTTAGAGAAAACAAACCAAATGAATCCTGAAAATATACCACATGCTTTGATATTGAACTCAGCATTGTTTCTTGATGACAATAACAAACTTTTTGTCCAGAGCGTTAAAAAACATAAGGATCTTAAAAACATCCCTTTGATCGCCGTTTCTCCTGTAAGAGATAACCGCATCAATGATATTGATTTAATGCAACTTGGGTTGGATGATCATTATATCGGTGAAGTCAACACTAAAAAGCTCGAAGAGAGAATTGATTTTATTACTCAATTCAAAAAGGATTACGAACCTAAAATTGAATTGAAAGAAGAAAAATCTGAATACATAATTCCTTTACCTAAAAGATTATTTGATATAGCTGTATCCTCTACATTAATTTTATTGTTATCTCCTGTTTTGTTAGTAATCGCTGCTTTAGTAAAGTTCGGTTCAAAAGGAGATGTTATCTACAAATCAAAAAGAATTGGAACTGGATATCAAGGATTCTATTTCTTGAAATTTCGCTCAATGTATCAAGATGCAGATAAAAGATTGGCAGATATCCAACACCTAAATAGATACAACACCAATGGTGGCGAAGAAAATAAAAGTGAAATGACTTTTATGAAATTTGAAAACGATCCTCGTATTACTACCGTTGGAAGATTCATCAGAAAGACTTCTTTAGATGAGTTACCACAATTGTTTAATGTACTTCGTGGTGAAATGTCAATCGTTGGAAACCGACCATTACCACTTTATGAAGCTGAGCAATTGACAAAAGATTCATGGGCAAAACGTTTCTTAGCACCTGCTGGAATTACTGGCCTATGGCAGGTTTCTCCTGATGGTAAAGACACTATGTCTGTTGAGCAAAGAATCGGTTTGGATATCGAATATGCAGACAACTTTTCATTTTTGAAAGACATACAAATTTTGGCAAAGACCCCACTTGCTATGATCCAGAAAGGCGAATAATATTTGCTTTTCCATTGATTCTTTCACAAATTGCGTGAATAAATGTCAGCTTGAACTTTAGAATTCCCTCCTTCTATTAAATTCTAAACTTCAAGCTGACATACTTTTTTGTGAGAGAACATCAAAAAAATTCATCAGCGTGGAGAAGACCTTACCTTTAGTTTCAATAAT
>CALLVG010000269.1 GCA_938010715.1 uncultured Saprospiraceae bacterium | reverse complement strand
AAAATAAAAATATCCTCAAACCCCTTTAAATTAAAGAATTGATCCATGAGAAACCAGCAATTTACGAAGGAGTTTATTTTAGGAAATGCGGATTGCAAGTACATCGCAACCCGCATCTCAAATCTTTAGGAACGGTTCAGAATTAAATTGCGTTTCTATGGGCCGTTATTTTTTTCTTCTGCAAAGCGAAAAACGTAGGCGATGTAACGCATCTACGAGGCTTTTCAACGCAGCAGAAAGAAAAAAGAACAAGCAAAGGAATGTAAATTTATTTTTGAACCATTCCTTAGCAACAACCAGAACCAGGAGTGCAAGCATTATTTTCAGAAGTAACTAAGTCCGAAAGATTTAC
The DNA here is from genome assembly GCA_938010715.1 of uncultured Saprospiraceae bacterium. Classification (GTDB taxonomy): domain Bacteria; phylum Bacteroidota; class Bacteroidia; order Chitinophagales; family Saprospiraceae; genus JAGQWW01. The sequence goes on along the minus strand of CALLVG010000269.1, from coordinate 25,006 downwards.
TTTTGGCTTTGCCATCTCTGCCACTTCTACGACAGTGCCGCAACATGCCGCCGCTTTTTCTTCTGGCGTCGTTGCTCGGTCTTGAGCTTTACACGTTGTCAACGTCTCGCCCAATTTCACGATGAGTTTGTCTTTATGGATTTCAATCTGTCCGACTGGCAAAATTGAGGTGTGAAAATTTGTATTTCCATACTCAAATTTCATTTCAACGTCGCCCCAAGTTTCACGAACTTTATTTACAACATTGAAAATATCTAATGCCTTGGTCGTATTGACTCGATGGGTTGGGTCTGGCATTTCTGGCTCCCACAGTTGAACCTGGACTTCCTGCCATTTGTTTTGGACGCCACCGCAATCAACGGTGTCGAAATTCACGTTTTTTATTTCAGTAATATGGTAATCCATTCGAGCAAATGCACCTGCTTTGTATTCAAAAAGCAACGGCAATTCTGGATTATTCTCTAAAACATTGAAAAATTCTTTCGTCGTCATCTTATTTCTTTTTTATCTGCAAAATTAGACATTTTTGTACTAACAATTTGAAGACGCTTAAGATTTGAAAAAGACGCATTTTTTTTGAGCAGAGAGTAGAGACCGCTCCGCTGAGGGAGCAAAGCGGTATCTACTCTAAAAAATTACTACCCAGCTATCAATCCTTCATTGCCCAATGTTTCCATACTACGAATGAGGAATCTTCTTCTGTTAAAAGTAATAAGGTTTCGGTTTCTCAATTCATTCAAGACTGTCGTTACTGTTTGGCGACTTGTGGCAGTGAGATTTGCAATTTCTTGATGGGTCATTGATTTTCGGATGACCACCTCATATCCTATGCGTTGACCTTTTTTATTTCCTAAATTGTATAAAAACTCAATAATACGGCTTCGGCTATCTTTGAAATAAAGACTTTCGATTCGCTTTTCCAATTCAAGTTTTCGCTCACCAATCGTATTGAGTAGGAAAGCAGTAAACTGAGGAACTTTCTGTAATAAAACCTGAAATCCCCCTTTAGAAATGACAAAAGCCTTTGACTTTTCGGTTGCTAAGGCATAATCTCTTCTTTTGGATTCTCCGCCAAACAAGACAGCTTCACCAAAAAAATCGCCTGCCTCAAATATGTTTTTCGTAATTTCTTTCCCACCAATCCCATAAGTTCCAATCTTAACTTTACCCTCTGTCAGGAAGTAAATGTTCTGAGCACCTTCGTCAGGCAAATAAATGTAAGCTCCTTTTTTGAAAGAAACCTGAGGTTGATTCCCCAAAATATGGCCTAAATTCTCAGCGGTGAAAATTGTTTTAAAATCAATTGTCTTATGTTCAAAAATCGAATTAGTTGATAAACTCATGGTAATAAAATTTTGATGATGGAAAAAGGGGATTTTCCTGTAGAAATATTCCCGTACCAAAATTAAAGAGAAAGATCGTTTCAAATATCACAAAAGTATTGCAAGAGTGTAACTTTTAAATTCCAAGAATCATCCAACTAATCCAAAAAACCAATTTTATCGATCCTCAGTGAGTTGCGTTTCCATTAATGAATTCTTTGGTGCGATACAAAAGCAATCGGTGCTTACGCTCCGCTCCCTGAGCGATGCAGTTTGTTTCGTTCAAGCATAATCGGTTTTCTGAGCGAAACAAAAAAATCCGAAACAGTTTGCACTGTTCCGGATTTTCATTTTAGACTAAATAAGAGTTGTTTTTCGTTTGTCTTGATATAAATTAACCCTTATTCATCATTCCTTTAATAAGGCCGATAACAGCCATTACCACACCACCGCCAACGCCACCTGAAGCTACGCTACCAAGTACATTCGCGATATCTAAACCTGCAGAAGCATCTCCCACGTTCATTCCAAGCATTCCCAAAACAGAACCGCCAAGACCACCGCCAAGAATTCCAGCAATTGAGTTACCAAGTGTTCCAAGAGAACTTCCTTTCATTAAAGAACCTGCGACATTTCCACCAGCTGCTCCACTTAGTAGAGAGATGATTGTCGGTAAATAAGCCATCATAATAATAAAATTTAAGTTGGTTAAAAATATGGTTAAAATGAAAAATAGAATAAAGTCTAAATAGTAGGTCAGTAGTACCGCTTAAATATTCGACACATTATGTGACAAACATATTTTTCCGCTACTCTTCTTTAAAAAATAGTTCCGTAGCTCGGTTTTGCAATATTTTTTTTGCCTTGAATTAGCAAAAAATCCGCGCTGTCAAAAATGATGATTATTTAAAACCGCGCTACTTATTTTTTAATTAACGGCGCCAATGTAGAGAAAAAAAATTGATAATCAGAAAAGCCTATTCATAAATATTCCAAATTTTAAAATCAAAAATTTTAATTTTTCCAAAAATTATTTTGAATACACACAAAAACATAACACTTTATTATGTCACATATTTTATTTTTCTGTAACAACCAATTGCTTGATTTTGATGCCTAAGCCCGCGAAAAGTAGGGTCATAAACGGACTGATGTAATTGAAAATCGCATAAAAAAAGTAGTCTAAAACAGAAACTCCGAGTACGCCAGCTTGGTAAGCTCCGCAAGTATTCCAAGGTATCAAAACAGAGGTCACTGTGCCTGCATCTTCGAGTGTTCTACTCAAATTTTCGGGCGCTAATCCTTTTTCTTCATAAGCTTTTGAAAACATTTTTCCAGGTACTACAATGGCCAAATATTGGTCACTTGCAGTGATGTTAAGCGCCAAACAACTTGCCACCGTACTCGCAAATAATCCAAAAACTGAATCTGATAAACTCAACAGCGCAGCACTGATTCTCGACAAGGCACCGATGGCATCCATTATCCCTCCAAAAACCATTGCAGCGATAATCAAATAGATAGTCCATAGCATTCCTTCCATTCCTTTTCCACTTAATAATTTTGATAGATTACCTTTTGTGTCATCATCCAAACTCTGAAATTCTTCTGTTGCAGGCAGTGCCAACTCGGTGCTTGAAGTAAATGCTTTAAAAACCGAATTGATGTTTGAACTACTCAATTCTGCAAGCACTTCTGGCTGATAAATCATCGCAAACACACCACCTAAAACGGCTCCAATACCCAAAGCAATCAATGGTTTCATTTTCATAATAATCGCCCCAACTACCACAACTGGAACAATAAAAAGCATTGGCGTAATATTGAATTTGTCCGTAAGCAATTTTTCAATTAACCCATCATTGGTAACAGAACCAGTCGTTTCCATTGAAAAACCAATAATCGCAAAAATGATAATTGTAATAACAATCGAAGGAATCGTCGTGTACATCATATACCTTATGTGGGTGAACAACTCTCCGCCTGCCATCGCTGGCGCCAAATTGGTCGTATCGCTCAAAGGAGACATTTTATCACCAAAATAGGCACCTGAGATAATCGCACCTGCTGCCATTCCTGCTGAAACGCCCATTGCGTCTGCAATGCCAATGAGTGCAATGCCAACCGTCGCAGAGGTTGTCCACGAGCTACCTGTTGCTAAGGAGATGATCGCACAAATCACAACCGAAGCTGCCAAAAATACCGTTGGATTTAGAATTTGCAAACCATAATAAACCATCGCAGGGACAATTCCGCTAATCATCCAAGTCCCCGCCAAAGCACCAACCAACAACAAAATCATCAAGGGAACAAATACACTTTTGAGATTATCCCAAACCTCCATGACCATGGTCATGATGGAAACCTTATTGAAAAATCCAACTACTGCCGCAATCAAACCGCCAATCAATAAAATATAATGATTGGAATAATCACCGAGCAATCCTCCATCTGCATAGACTATATTGTAAGCCAGCAGCCCAATCAACATGATAACAGGTATCAATGCTTCCCAAATATTCAATTCTTTATTTTCGTTGATCTTATTATCCTCCATTTTCTTAGTATTTGATTATCAATGATTTATGTTTGTAAAACAAATTTAAAATTACGTAAACAGCCATTAATATTGATAGAAAAAGTCGAGAATTATTTTTGTGCCAATCAAGGCAGTTTTTATTTACATAGCCTAAGCTATTGAAATAAAAACTAACACAGGTTGGTGCAAAAAGAAACTCGAATTGCTTATCAATATTTGTGGATGATTACGGTTACTTGAAAGTACCATAAAAATCATGAACGAAGCCATCAAAGGTCAATTACAAATTGCACGAATCATCTATATTGGATTGGGAATCGGACAATTTCTGTTTTACTTTTTCATCCAATACATCATAAAGAGCAGAGCTGTTTTTTTTAATGCTGATTTTGCCCAGCATGTTTTGTACCTGGCACTCCCCTTCCTTAGTGTGGGAGGTTTTCTATTGAGCCTTTACGTCGGAAAATATCGAAAACCTAAGTTTCTAAAAATAAAAGAAGACACTGCTAAAGCAAGTCATTATCGAGAGACGGCCATTTTGCAGGGTGCAATTGTTGAAGTGGCGAACCTGTTTGCGATTCTTTCAGCCTTGTTTACTTTTAGTTATCTGCCCTTTGTGTTTTTTGGATTGGGCTTGATGATGTTTATGTTTTTGTTCCCAACAGAGGCGAAGTATTTGAGATATGATTCGAGCAATGAAGCATAACTTTTCAAAAAATTGAAGCTCTTCTAATAAATTTATAAAGGAGAAATCATTAATTCCTTTTTTGCAAAAGTACAAAACATTCTTTCACACAACCAACTGATTATCAACCACTTAACAAAAGGATTTTACTTTTTAAATGTTTATTATCAAACTGAATAGACTTTATTTTGAAGTTTGTAAAGAATTAAAAAAAAGCGTTCTTAGATAAATTCTTTGGTCAGGTCGAAGTGAAAAACTTATTGACTGATAAGGAAAAGAAAATTTTCACTTTGGATCGACTTAGTAAAACCGAAAAAACAACCTTTCGATTTGAAGCGGTTCTTTTTCCATTATACTTAATTTACAGGATTTGTCTAAGGACAAAAAAAATAAGGATACATCACGCATGAAGTGTATCCTTATTTTTTAGCTCCTCAAACTTTACTCCTAGGGCTTCGCCTCAACTTTCGTTGGAAAATTATTGTAGAACATCATCAACTGACTATCGGTCTCTTGCTTTTTGATGGCTTCAATTTTATTGATTAATGCCTGATCTGCTTTTTCAAATTTAGACTTATCCGTATCATTCGCTGCTCCCAATGCTCTTTTTGCCAATTCGATATGAAGGTCATTCAAGCCTTTGGTCGCTCCAAATCTTTTCCATGCAGATATATTAGAATCCATACTGAAAACATTTAATTTTTCTCCGACACTTAGTATCTGCTGTTCAGATCCTTTAGCAGCCAAACCAGCATATTGCTCCATAAATCCAATCAACTCAAATGCAGATAGTTCGTCCATATTTTTTTCAAAAAAAGGCAAATATTTATAGTCGCCAGTTGCACTGTAAACATTTCCAACAGCTTTCAACAATTCACCAGAAGCGCCATCCTCAACAGTAATTGCATAATCTAAAGCCGCCTTACTATCCAATTTTTGAAGTGCCGTCAAAGCAGCACCTTTTACTGTTTTTGATTTTTCATTTTTTAAAGATTTTAAAATCAAATCTGCGTATTTTGGATTTTCAGTTTCAGCGATTTTGTTGAGTGCAGCAGCCCTTACTTTTGAGTGTTTATCATTAGAAATTAACTGTTGTAATTTATTCGCAACCGTTGTTTTTGAAGCATTTACAAATTCAACTGCTTTTTCTCTCAATCCTTGATAAGGGTCATCCAATGCTTTTTCAAACATGGCGAGAACCTCCTCTGTGCTTTCGTTTTGTAAAGCTTCCAGCGCATTCCATCTATCCAAAAATTTCGGTGCGTTTTCATATTGAAAAACATAATTGGCAACCGTTTTCTCTTCAATCACTTCTGCCAAAAGCACTTTATCTGCATCAAAATTTATTAATGCAGGAACAAAAGATAGGTCAAAATTAAAAGTCTGCTCTCGTTGATTTATAAAAATTTCTTTTGTCAACTTTTCACCATTTTCTTTATAAAAATCAACTTTCACTGGTAATTGAAAAACTGCTGGCATTTTGCTCGCATCTTGTATTTGAGTCGTTTTGATATATGCACTAACAGCATCGCCATCTGGTTCAAAAGCAACTCCAGTTTCAACCTCTATTTCAGGGTGCCCTTTATCAAAAAACCATTGGTTAAAAAACCAATTCAAGTCCTCACCCATTGTATCTTCAAAAGCCATCCTCAACTCGTCGGCCTCAACTGCCGTGTATTCATTATCCCTCAAATATTTGTTTAAAGAAGCAAAAAAGGCCTCATCCCCAACGTAATTACGAAGCATGTGAAGTATCAACCCACCTTTGTTATAACTGTGCGCATCAAACATGTTCTCCTTGTCTTTGTACTCAAAATCAATCAAATCATGGATTCCATTTCGAGCCGAAGAAATGTATGCGTTCATTTCGTTTAATCGGTGTTGATCCGCGTGATCTGCGCCTGAATGATGCTCCGCCCACATATATTCGCTGTAGTTTGCAAAGCCCTCATTCAAGGTCAAGTTAGACCAACTTTCACAAGTTACGTAGTCTCCAAACCAGTGGTGAAACAACTCATGGGCTGTGATATATTGGTTCAAATCATCATTGTCCACCAAATCTTCTTTGTGTTTTTGGACAAATTCCCCAAAAATAGAAGCAGTCGTATTCTCCATTGCGCCAGAGACAAAATCACGCACCACTACCTGCGAATATTTTTTCCAAGGATAATCCACGCCCAATTGCTTGGAGAAGAACTCCATCATTTCAGGTGTGTGTGGAAAAATATCAGCAGCGGATTCGCGATATTCTTCTTCGACATAATAGTCCACATCAATATTTCTCCATTTGTCTTTTACGATTGCAAATTCACCAATCGCCAACATAAAAAGATATGGGGCATGTGGTTGATCCATTTTCCAATAATCTGTGCGAGTGCCATCAGCGTTTTTATTAGAGGAAATCAAAAGACCGTTTGAAAGTGTTTCAAACTTATCTTTAACCGTTACATAAATTTCTTGGGTGGTTCTTTCGTTTGGCTTATCAATTGTTGGAAACCATTTTGAATTACTTTCAGTCTCCCCCTGAGTCCAAATTTGTTGTGGTTTTCCTTCTTCCTCATTTCTTGGATTGATAAAATATAAACCTTTATCAGCCGTAATCGCCTGACTTCCTCCATCCGCACGAGGCGTAGCAACATAATCCAAAAAGACTTTTATTTCTTCGGTTCTTTTATAAATACGTGGCAATGCTATTTCAACCTGTTGTCCAGTATTACTAAATTTTAAAGGAGCAGAATTACCAGCAAGCGTGATTTTATTAAACTTAAAACCCTTCGCATCCAAAACCAATTTATCCGTTTCGTAGAAATATGGTTTTAAAGTCAAAGTAGCCTTTCCCAAAACCTTTTCGTTTTCCCAATCAAAAGCCAATTCAAGTTTGGTATGCAATAAATCGAATTTCCGAGTCGCACTTGGATTATAAATCGTTGGCCCAGCTGTTTCAATTATTTTTGGAGCGGAAACGACCAAAGTGTCCAAGTTTTCAAATTCTATCGCGGGAGCATTAACAATTTTGGAAGTATTGCAACTCCAAAGCATACCCAAACCACATAATAAAATGATAAATTTATTCATTTCAATTTGTTTGTATTTTTAATTAAGGTCGCAAATATACGGATGTATTTCAATAAGGAAAAGATGTGTAAGCCAAGCATAAAAAAGGGTGAGCACTTTCGTACTCACCCTTAATATTTCTGTGTGATAAATTTCTGTTTATGCGTACTCTAAAAGTAGAGCTTTTGCTTTTTTCGAACCCAATTCAGCTGCACTTTTCCAATTCTTTTTAAAGCCTTTCTTACCTGCTTTTTGCAATGCAACTCCGTAATGAACCAATAAATCTTCTTCTTTTATTGCATTTTTCTTAGGAGCTTCGAGAACCATTGCTTTTTCAAAAGCTGCCATTGCATCAATTGGCTTCTCCACCTTCAAAAGCACTTTTCCATATTCGAAACAGGTTTGCTGCAAGAATGGATAAAAAGTATCCGTTTTATCGTATTTTCTATTACAAAGGAATTTCAAATCACCTTCTGCTTTCTCAATCTGTCCCATTTTTTTTAAAGTCTCGGTTTTTAATTTACGAGCCTTGATATGGATGGTTTGAAGCGGAATTGACATCTTGACTGTTAAATCCAGATCCTTAACTGCTCCTTCCAAGTCCTTCTGAATAAGTTTCACTTTTGCTCTACCATAATATGGCTGAGCATAGTTAGGGTTCAAATCAATACTTTTTGAGAAATCGTATATGGCATCTTCGTAATTCTTAAATTTAAGATTCACGATACCGCGACGCTCGTAAGCGAGCGAATGTCTTTCATATTTTTCGATAGCCTTACTCAAGGCTTGCATCGCTTCATTTTCTTTACCCTTCTGTTCTGCCAAAGCGCGTCCTTTAATAAAGGATTTTACCGCAACCTTATCGGTTTCCGGTTCTACGATGACAGGGGTAATTTTCTTTCTTTTGCCGGTGGAATCAACTTTCCACAACATGACTGACCCTGAGATAGCAAATTCTGCGAGGTATTCCAGTAGCTTACAAGTATTTGACCAACTCTTTTCATCCGACTCTTTGACTAATCGAGGAATGTTGAGATAGAAATTTTCTTCATCGAAAACTTCTTCTCTAAAAAGTAAATCAAACTTGTAGAAATTTTGTACTCTGAAATTGTACATCTCAAGTACCTTCTTGAACGTCTTCTCGCTACCAAACTCGAGACGTCCTGCGACGATAATTTTGTAAACCATTTTACTGCTGCTTTAAAATAATTAAGTAACCTAACTAAATCTTTAGGTTTCCCATGTGTTTGTTTGATTTTCGTATCAGAGTAGTTTGAATAGTGTCCTTTTAATGCGCTTGTTTTCAGGGTGTTTAATCTTTTTTTTAGTATGTTCTCTTTTGAAGGTAGATATGGTTTGACCCTTATTTGCAGTTCAAACAACACTTCGGCAAGAGATAATAATTTAGCCTTAAAGATATTATTAATTTCTTAAATTCAAAAGAAACCAAAAAAAAGATTGCAACTTGCTGAATTAACAACAAATTGCAATCTAAATAGTTCGGTACTCCGTACGGGATTTGAACCCGTGTTACCAGGATGAAAACCTGGCGTCCTGACCCCTAGACGAACGGAGCATTTTTAACGCGGCGCAAATTTACAAGCTTTCTAAAAAATACAAAATTGTTGCTCTCTTTTTTTTAGAAAATTTTAATTTATTTATCCACAATCAATAATTCTCGGCTTTTATTCAATTTCTTTAAGCTAAGTAGCCTGACGAAATTATGTTAGAAAAACTTTTTGAGTTATTTTTTCGTCAATCAAGGCATTTTTTCTTTGCATATCCGTAGATACGGAACTAAAAAATCACGAAGAGTAGCGGAAAAAGAGCCGAAAAGTTATTAAGCTAATTCTGTCAGACTACTTAAATAGTCAAAAAACTTATTTTTTTCCTTTGAACAATTATCAAATCAATTAAGTTTACAACTTTTTAAAACATAACAGATTATTAGGTGTTTATCATACACTAACTATCTTTGTGTCTCACTTTCTAATCACAAAAAATAAAAAATGCCAAAAAGAATCGCCATTAATGGTTTTGGACGTATTGGACGCCTCACTTTCAGAAACCTTTTAAATAAACCAGATGTAGAGGTTGTTGCTATCAATGACTTGACAGATAACGAAACGCTTGCTCACCTACTCAAATACGATACGATGCACGGTCGTTTTGCTGGAAGAGTGAAGTCAAACGATAAATATCTAACTGTAAATAGCAAGAAAATTCTTGCAATGTCTGAAAAGGATCCTGCCAAATTGCCTTGGAAGTCACTCAACATTGATGTGGTTTTGGAATGTACTGGTTTTTTCCTCTCTCGTGAAAAAGCTCAATTGCATTTAGATGCTGGTGCAAAAAAAGTTGTTCTTTCTGCTCCTCCGAAAAGTAAAGATATTCCAATGATTGTAATTGGTGCTAATGATGGAGACATCAAGGCTTCTGATAAAATCATTTCTAATGCATCGTGTACAACTAACTGTTTGACACCAATGCTAAAAATCATGGATAAGGAGTTTGGAATCGACAGATTTTACATGACAACTACTCATGCTTACACTTCTGATCAAAATATCCAAGATGCACCTCACAGAAAAGGGGATAAGAGAAGAGCAAGAGCTGCTGCGTTAAACATTGTTCCAACTTCAACTGGTGCAGCAAAAGCTGTTTTAGGTATCATGCCACATTTAAAAGGCAGAACTGGAGCTGGAGCATTGCGTGTTCCGACTGCTACTGGTTCTTTGACTGAAGTTACTTTCCTTTTGAAAAAGGATGCTACGGTTGAAAAAATTAATGCAGCGTTTAAAAATGCAGCTACAAAGAAATTGAAAGGAATTCTGGAATACCAAGAAGACCCTATCGTATCAAGTGATATTGTTGGAAACAATCACTCTTGTATTTTTGATTCTTTATTGACTTCCGTTAATGGGCCGATGGCTCGTATCATTGGTTGGTATGATAATGAAGCTGGTTATTCTGCTCGTTTGGCAGATTTAGCTGATATGGTTTCGTTGAAGAAATAGTTTCTTCCCAAATACTACAATAAAAAAGCATCTTCAATTAACTTTGGAGATGCTTTTTTAGTTAAGTAAAACCGAAAAAACAACCTTTCAATTTTACTAAACGAAACTCCTCACTCAACTTTCAACATCGAACATTCAACTTCCAACATAAAAATGATAGCACCGCAAGAATACTTTAATCTGATAAAATATTTTTTTGAAGAAGAAGGAAATCCTGAGTATGCCGAGAAGCAAATGAAGTATATGCGCTATCATTTTGAGTATTATGGTTTGAAAGCAGCAATTTGGGTCAGTTTTTCAAAAAAAGTTTTTAAAGAACATGGCATATATAAAGGAAAGGACTTAAAAGAGTTTGTGCGATTGTGTATGGATGATGACCATCGCGAGTTTCATTACATGGGGATTCAGATGGCAGAAAAATCGTTGAAATACCAATCAGCAGATTTTATTCATTTTGTAGAGGAACTGATACTAACCAATTCATGGTGGGACTCGGTTGATTGGCTCAATAACTTGGTTGGCATTCTTTTTAAAAATCATCCTGAATTAAAAATCCCAATGACTCAAAAATGGATGGCTTCTGATAATATTTGGTTGCAACGCGTTTGCATCATTTTTCAATTGAAATACAAAGACCAAGTTGATACCGAACTATTATTCAAATACATTTTGGAACTAAAAGACTCTAATGAGTTTTTCATACAAAAAGCATCGGGTTGGGCGTTGCGCCAATACTCGAAATTCGATCCAGAGTTAGTCGTGGAATTTATTTCTAAAAACCCTGACCTTTCCAATTTAACCAAAAGGGAAGGTCTCAAACATCTCAAGAAAAATGAACTTATTTAAAGGCATTCTCTTTTTACTAATTATCGCAATGAATACTTCCTGCGACCAACCTGTAAAAGAAACTCCTCCAAAACGAATGGAAATTTCTATCGACACTTTTGCAATGGATTGTAGCATCAGAGCTATCAAAGCGATTGATGACCAAACGATGTATTTTGCTGGTTCAAAAGGACAATTTGGTTTTACGAAAGATGGCGGCAAATCTTGGAAAATTGATAGCATCAAATCTAAATTGCAACCAAAATTAGAATTTAGAGGAATCGAAAAAATAAACGATGCGCTCTTCCTTTTGGCGGTGGGCTCCCCTGCCCTGCTTTATAAATCTACGGACGATGGTCAATCTTGGAAAATTGTTTATCAAGAAAATCACAAAGCCGCTTTTTATGATGCAATTGCCTTTTGGGATAAAACGAATGGTATCGCAATGGGTGACCCGACCGATGGTTGTCTTTCCATTATTACCACAAATGATGGAGGTGAAACTTGGTCTAAAATTCCATGTCAAAACCTTCCAGAAGCTGTTGAAGGTGAAGCTGCTTTTGCAGCAAGCAATTCGAATATTTCTATTTTTGAAAATCATGTTTGGATAGTCAGTGGTGGCACAAAAGCGCGGGTTTTGCACAGCGCAGACAAAGGTCAAACTTGGACAATTGCAAATACGCCAATCGTTCAAGGTGGGAAGATGACGGGCATTTTTAGTTCCGATTTTTATGATTCTAAAAATGGAATCATCATGGGTGGCGATTGGGAAAACAAATCGCAAAACACTGGTAATAAAGCAGTTACAACCGATGGAGGAAAAACGTGGAGTCTAATTGCTGATGGTAAAACACCTAATTTTCGTTCTTGTGTTCAATATATTCCAAGCACAAACGGTAAAGAATTGATAGCGGTTGGCATTCCTGGTATTTCGTATTCGAAGGACGGAGGAGCAAGTTGGAAAGACCTTTCTGAGCAATCCTTTTATACAATTCGATTTGCGGCTGACGGAAAATCGGCTTGGTTGGCAGGTGCGAATAAAATTGGAAAAATGACTTGGTAAACCGTACCGTCGAATCCAATTCGACGAATCCTTATAAATCACAAAAACCCGTCGAATTGGATTCGACGGTACGTTAATTATGAAAGCAAATTACTTTTGGTTAGGGTTAGGATTGACTCCATTATTATTGGGGCAATTAGGGAGTTACAGTTGCATTGCAGATGGATTCTCTCACTTTAGAATTTACTATCTCCTTTACTTTTTTCTTCTTTTTCTAATTGCGCTTTTTAGAAAAAATAGATTTTTGGCGGTAAGCAGTTTTGTATTGACTGTCATTTTATTAATCTCAATTTCTTCGTTTTATTTACCAACTGATCAGCCAAAACATTCAGGAGAAACACTGAGAATTGGAGCTATCAATTTATGGTCAAGCAATCGAGATTTTAGAACCGTAAAAGATTATATCAAACAGAGTGATTTTGATGTAATTATTTTTCAAGAATACACGCCTCGTTGGGATGAACAACTTCAAGTTTTAAGACATAAATATCCGCAGATAAAACGAGTACCAAGATTAGGTAACTTTGGGATTGCTATTTACAGTCGGGTTCCAACTAAAAGCATTGAAGTTCAAAATTTTAGTTATTTCAAAATTCCGACTGTTTTTGCCAAATTAGATTGGGAAGGAAAACCAATTACTATTATAGGAACACATCCTGTCCCGCCAATCAACAACCTTCATTTCAAAGCCAGAAACAATCAGTTCAAAAGCCTAAATCAAGTTGTAAAAAAAGCAGCGAAAAAAGCAGAAGTTGTTTTGATTGGGGATTTAAACTGCACCAGTTTTTCACCAAATTTCGATCTATTGACAGATGGAACTATGCTCATAGATACGCGAAAAGGCAGAGGCCTGCAAGACTCTTGGCATGCAGATATTTCTCTTATTAAAGTTGCAATTGATCACGCTTTGGTGACTGACAACTTAGTAGTGGTTGATAGAAAATTGGGTAGAAATATTGGTTCCGATCATTTTCCGCTGGAATTGGAAATAAGTTTTAAATAAAATTCAAACAATTCCTATCTTCACAAAAAAAACCAAATCAAAATGAACTCTAATAATATTTTAGACTCCGATATTATTGGCAAAGACGGAGAAAATAATGGCCAACCTATCCAATTAATAAATACCAATAGATTTATTCTATTATCAGTAATGAGTTTTGGACTATACAATGTTTGGTGGATGTACAAGTCATGGATTTTTTTCAAAGAAAAAGATAATTTAGATATCGTGCCTGCTGGTAGAGCCATATTCGCCATCTTTTTCCTTTATGGTCTGTTTGATATCATCCAACTTTATGCTAAACAAAATGGAATCAATAAAGACTTTTCTTCTGGATTGATGTATGTGGGGTTTCTGTTTTTCAACTTTAGTAGTAAACTGCCAGAACCGTTTGATATTATGGTTTCAATTTTTGCATTTCTTCCGATAATACCAGGCTTGAATTTGTTGAACGAGGCGATTGAAGCTTCTCCTGATTATAAAGCAGAATTCAACCCTCGGTTCAATCAAAGACAAATTGTTTTGATAGTTATAGGAGCACTTTTCTGGTTATTGGTTATTGCTGGTTTGATGTTGCCTGAAGAATATTGATTTAACTCAAGTTGTGCTCTATCGGAGTCAAAGAAATCATGGCTAAATTGTTATATGGTTTCATAGTTTAAAAAACCAAGTTATTAGACAAATACCGTGGAATTTATGAAAAATGAATTCGAGAAATCGAAATATCGGGAATAAAACACGTCTCGAAATATCGATTTCTCGAACTCGAAAATCTTTGATGAAAAAATTTTAGATTTTGTACTCCACTACTTTTGTCCAAAAACCATGTAACAATGTAACCATAAAACCATGTACCCATTGAAATCCCAGCATTAGACCTTATGAAACAGCCTCTACATCATGGCTGAATGGCCAAAGCACTCAACTCCTCGTACAAAGGTTTACATTCCGCCAAAAGCGGCTTCAATCGTTCTGGAAAAACGCCTTCTTTGGGTTTATACTTTCCAAAACCAGTTGATTTGTGGACATTGTGATACCAGTGCTTTGCCCAAATACCGTCCTCTGGTCTTGCGCCTGCCTTCCACGAAAGCATGGACTTATCAAAAGGAACCTCTACCTTTTCACAAAGCTCAGAAAGCACCTTTTCGGGATTGAGTAAAACGTTTTTTCCATCAAGGACAACTACTGGTAAATCATTGGCTTTCAAATAGTTAAGCAGTTCAATGTGCTTTGCGTAGCCGACATCTTTTAGTTGTGGCTTTTCAATTTGGTTAATAAAAGAAACGAGCATTTCTTGTGGGTCACGGGTCAATATCACATTTACCGTATCCTTCATAAATGACCAATCCAACTCAATCAAATGATGCGTCATGTGTTTGAAAAACGCAACTGGTTTGGGTTGTTTACCCATCATCATTTCTATGACCTTGTTTCCATCATTTTCTTGATCAGCGATGATTTCAGCTGCTCCAGGATGATATTCCTTTGCAGTCGTTTTAGAAAGGTAATGTGCATACAATGGTTCGTCGTAAACGATGGTATCAGCACGTTGTGCGAATGAATACATCAAAGCGGTAGAGATGTTTCGTGGGCCTGACCAGAGGCAGATTCGTTTTGTTTTGCTCATGCCTGCTCTGCTTTTACTCTTTCAACCTCTTGTTCAACCAACTTATGAAACAAATCACTTAACTTTCGACTCATTTCACCATAGTTCCCCTCTCCTATTTGACGACCATCGATATGGGTCACTGGAGTCACGCCGCCAAATGTTCCAGTCACAAATGCCTCGTCTGCGCCATACACATCAAACAAAGAGAAATTTCTTTCAAAAACAGGAATTCCATTTTCTTTACAAACTCGGATGATGTTTCCACGCGTAATTCCATTCATACAATATTGCCCAGTCGAAGTCCAAACTTCTCCATTTTTAACCATAAAAAAATTGGTCGCATTACAAGTCGAAACCATACCATGAATATCGAGCATTAAGGCCTCATCTGCTCCTGCTTCGATTGCCTGAACCAAAGCCATGACTTCGTGTAATTTGCTATGACAATTCAATCGAGGGTCGAGATAATCAGGTGAACCACGTCGTATGGTTGATGTAAAAAGGGTGACTCCTTTTTCTTTACTCTTGTCTGATGCCTTTTTATGTTCTGCAATGATGACCAAATTGGGACCACTAATCGTCAGGCGCGGATCTTGAGAAGGTGTTTTTTTTATTCCTCGCGTCACCATGAAACGAACATGGACGCCATCGTGCATATTATTGGCTTTCAGTGTCTTCCAGACTTCTGCCATCAGTTCTTCTTTTGACATTTTCAGATCCATGCCGATAGTCGCTGCTGCGGTCCATAACCTATCAAGGTGTTCTTTTTCAAAACATAAAACGCCATCATGTAATCGGAGCGCTTCCCAGATGCCATCCCCTACCAAATATCCGCTATCGAAAACAGAAATTTTAGCTTCATTTCTTGGAAACAATTCGCCATTTACATAAATCAATACATCTTTATTTCTCTCATCTGGGAGGGCATTGTGTGTGCCATGAACAGCCATAATACGTTATTTTAAATAAATATTGAAAAATGAGTAAGGTAAGAATACTTCCGGATTCCCCCGCACATTAGGTTTTTTTTTAGATTTTTTTCAAAAATAAATAAAGAGTTTTAAATTTACTTATTACATTGGCTCTTGATTTATTAGACAAATGCTACTTGCTGACAATGTTTAGTTAGTACATTTTTTTAAATTGTGACAATTTTATTTGCGTTAGGTCAAAACCTAAACAAGTTTTTTTTAAACAAAACCAACTAAACGTGAGCAACGAAAGACGTTTTGAAAGTGTTTATTCCAAAAGAGTTCGAGCAGGAAAACGTCGTACCTATTTTTTTGATGTACGAAAAACTCGCGGAGAAGACTTCTATCTAACTCTTACCGAAAGTACTCGTAGATTTGACGGAGATGGTTACGAGCGACACAAAATCTTCCTTTACAAAGAGGACTTCAACCGATTTTTATCCAATTTAACAGAGGCCATCGATCACGTGAAAACCGATTTGATGCCAGATTATGACTACGATGAGTTCACTCGTCGCCAAGAGGAGTATGAAGCAAAACTTGCTTCTGGAGAAATTGTAAGGGGTGAATCAAACACTTCTACAGATTCTACTTCCGAGGATTCTGCACAAGCAGAAAAGCCTAAAGGCGAGGATGAGGAGATTGAAGAAGATGACATGACTTGGTAAAAACTCTTTTTGAGTAAAACAGTCTAAAAAGGCTATCTAAAAGCGAAGTTCGTGCTGCGGGCTTCGCTTTTTATTTTAAGTTTGAGCAAAATTTATTTAATGAAAAGAATTGCTGTTTTCCCAGGTTCGTTCGACCCTATCACAACCGGACATGTAGATTTAGTTCGTCGAGCTGCTCCGTTATTTGATAAAATAATCGTAGCCGTTGGAGTCAACTCTCAGAAAAAATATCTTTTCCCATTAGAAACCAGATTGGATTGGTTGGAAACGGTTTTCAAAAAAGATAAAAAAGTAGCAGTGGGTCATTTTGAAAAACTGACTGCTAAATATTGCCAACAACAAAAAGCAAAGTACCTTATTCGTGGTTTGAGAAATGCTTCAGATTTTGATTATGAAAAAACAATTTCTCAATTGAATCATATCGTCGGAGATGGGTTAGAAACCGTTTTCTTTATTTCGCATCCTAAATTTTCGCATATCAGTTCGACCATCGTTCGAGAAATCATCAAAGGGGATGGTGATGCAAAACCTTTTGTACCCAAAGAAATTTTTAAGAAAATCGCAAAGCATAAGTTTTAATTTTTTTTGGGACGCAGAGTTGCGCGGAGCAGACACAGAGATTCAAAGAGAGAAATTAGATTTTTTTACAAAAAAAATCCGCTCGTACCAGTCACCTGATTGGATTTCATTTTTTGCGTCCCTATGATTTCAACCTAAAAACAAGTAAGCAACAGAAGTACTGCTCGTCCCAGTCTCCAGACTGGGACGTATTATATGCGCGTCTCTGACGCAAACCTTTAGCAAAATAATTAAAATTTGTATTCCATGTTTCCGTCAGAGACGGGCAGATAGTTGATTTCAGTCTGGAGACATGAAACCAACAATAAGCGTTCACGAAATAATCTCTATGAACCTCTGTGCTTCTCTGTGTCCCTTCTCCTCCTCCTACTTTCCCAAAAAATTCCAAAAAAATCCATTTGTTCTATTACTTTTGCCGACCAAACTCTAACCATCCATTCCTAACCTAATAAAAAGAGAATATGGCTAACGCATTTTTTAAAATCCCTACAGTTTCTAATGAACCTATATTGAGTTACGCACCTGGTTCACCAGAAAAATTAGAAGTAAAAAAAGTCCTTAAACAACTAAAAAGTAAGACGACTGACATTCCTATGGTGATTGGCGGCAAACGTGTCAAAACCAAAGAAACAGTTTCAATACACCCACCGCATGAGCTTTCTCATACTTTAGGCCAATTTCATAAAGGAAATGCAACGCACGTTAAAAAAGCAATTGATGCTGCGCTCAAAGCAAAACCAGCTTGGGAGGCTATGCCTTGGGAGGACAGAGCGGCTATTTTCTTAAAAGCTGCTGATTTACTTTCGGGGCCATACCGAGCAAGAATGAATGCGGCAACAATGCTTTGCCAGTCAAAAAACATCTTTCAGGCCGAAGTGGACTGCGTTGCAGAGTATTGTGATTTTTTGCGTTTCAACGCAAAATTTGCAGAAGAAATTTATGCTCAACAACCACCCGTTTCTCCAAAAGGAATTTGGAATCGTTTGGATTACCGTCCTTTAGAAGGATTTATATTTGCTATCTCTCCATTCAATTTTACTTCTATTGCAGGTAATCTTTCTTGTGCGCCAGCATTAATGGGTAATACCGTTGTCTGGAAACCAGCCGAAACTCAAATCTATTCCGCAATCGTAATTATGGATTTATTGGAAGAGGCCGGACTACCACCTGGAGTTATCAATTTGATTTATGTGGATGGCCCAGAAGCAGGAGATGTCATTTTCAACCATAAAGAATTTGCAGGTCTTCACTTTACAGGAAGTACTGGCGTCTTCCAATCTTTATGGAATACCATCAGCAAAAACTTACCGAAATACCGCTCCTACCCTCGTATCGTTGGAGAAACAGGTGGTAAAGATTTCGTTATCGCACACAAAAGTGCGGATGCTAAAATAGTGGCAACTGCTTTGGTTAGAGGAGCATTTGAGTACCAGGGTCAAAAATGCTCTGCTGCATCTAGGGCTTATATTCCTAAATCTCTATGGAAAAAAGTTCAAAAATTCATGCTTGCAGATTTGGACAGCATGACCATGGGAACGACTGAAGATTTCAGAAACTTCATCAATGCCGTTATTGATAAGAAATCTTATGAGAATATTACTAAATACATCAAACAAGCAAAAAAAGACCCTAAAGTCGAAATTATCGCAGGTGGTGAATTCAGTAAATCAGAAGGATATTTCATCGAACCTACTGTAATCGTTGCACAAGATCCGAAATATCGTACGATGTGCGAAGAAATTTTTGGACCAGTCTTAACGATTCATGTTTACCCAGATGCCCAATTTGAAAAAACATTAGATTTGGTTGATTCTACTTCTCCTTATGCCTTGACGGGTGCAATTTTTGCAAAGGAAAGATCTGTTATCAACCTCGCAAATGAAAAATTGAAAAACGCTGCTGGTAACTATTATATCAATGACAAACCAACGGGCGCAGTTGTAGGACAGCAACCTTTTGGTGGTGCAAGAGCCTCTGGAACAAATGATAAAGCAGGTTCGATTTTAAATCTTTTGCGTTGGGTGAGTCCACGTACCATTAAAGAGAATTTCAATCCGCCTTCTGATTATCGTTATGCATTTTTAGCAGAAGAGTAGATATTGATTGAGATTGTTTAAATACAATCAGACAATCAAAAAATTAGCCACTTAGAAACGCTCAAAAAATAAGTTCCCGATTTCAAAAAATTAGTGAGGGAAAAGTGATTGATAATGAAGTTTTTCGAGCTAATTTTTTGAATTGAAGAGGAAGTTATTTTTTGAGTAATAGTTAGTAGGCTTTATTCTGAAATAGTTTGTAGAGCATTGGTTATTCTTCACTCAGCACTAAGGTTACAAATTGATCAAAAAAAGCCACCCGATTGCTCGGGTGGCTTTTTAATTTCTGATTAATCAGGTCTTAGTGATTGTGACCTTCGTGACCAGCTGCATCTTTGATTTTCTTTCCAGCTGACTCAACAGCTTCACCTGCTTTTGCCGCTGCACCTTTTGCTGCATCAGTAGCTGCTCCAGCTGCACCTTTTGCTGCATCTGCCGCACCTTCTACTACATTTCCAGCTGCATCAGTTGCTGCTCCTGCTGCACCTTTTGCTGCATCTGCTGCACCTTCTACTACATTTCCAGCTGCATCAGCTGCACCTTTCGCTGCGTCACCTGCTGCATCAACTGCATTTCCTGCTGCGTCAACTGCACCACTTGCTGCGTCACCCGCTGCATCTGCTGCTTTGTTAGCTGCATCTTGCGTAGCATCAACTGCTTTGTTTGCTGCTTCACAAGCAACGAAAGTAATTGCTGCAAAAGCAATCAAGAACATACCTAATACCTTACTTAATTTAGTCATTTTTGATAGTTAAATTTGAGAATTTGTTGATAGTCAAAAACAAAACTAATTATAAAGTCTTGTTTTTTACAAAAAAAAAGAATTTATAATTTGTGAATAATTTCCTAATTAAGACTAATCCTTTATGTAAACGTAACTATCAGGAGTGGACATTTTTTCATTAAAGACATAATCGTTGATGACTAAGTCTTTCAAATGTGCTGGCTTTTTAATTTTTTCTTTGACGACTAAGTGAGCCATTCTACCTCTCGCCTTTTTGGCACTGAAGGAGATAATTTTATAAACGCCATTTCTATTTTCTTTGAAAGCGATGTCTAAAATCTTTCCTTTCAATTTATCTTTCTTGATAGCATGGAAGTATTCTTTTGAAGCCAAATTGAGCAAAATATCACTCCCTGACTGCTCCAAATCTTGATTGATAATATCTGTGATTTGGTTATCCCAAAACTCATACAAGTTTTTATGCTTTCCATTTTTCAACTTCGTTCCCATTTCCAAACGGTAGGGCTGCATCAAATCCATCGGTTTTAAAACGCCATACAAACCAGAAAGAATTCGAATGTGCTTTTGAGCAAATTCTACTTCTTTTTTATTAAAATTATCTGCTTCCAAGCCAGTATATACGTCTCCTCTAAAAGCATACATGGAAGGTTTTGCATTATTAGAGGTAAACGGTGTTTTGAAAGTTTGATACCGCTCCACATTCAGATTGGCGATTTTTTCGCTCACACTCATCAACTTTTGAATGTCTGCGGCTGATTTCTTTTTTAATACTTTCACCAATTCATTACTCTTTTCCAACATTCTTGGTTGAGTAGAATTTTTAGTTTCTAAAGGTGAAAAATCTAATGTCTTGGCAGGTGATAATACGATGATCATATTAGTAGGTCTTTTTATTATTTTCTCAGATTCTTTTGAAACAGGCTACAAATTAAATTGTTTGTCCTCAATTAGAATTATTTTCGCCTCAAAATAATTACATGCCGTTTGTAAAATTGATTTTGGGATTCTTCTTAACAGTGGTCTTTTGTTTTTCGTGTAAAAATGTAGAAACGAAACCCATTGAATTGAAAAAAGAAAATGGAATGGTCTTAATTCCAGAAGGGATGCTAAATATGGGTGGCGATAACGACCAAGCTTCTGCAAATGAGTTCCCCAAACACCAAGTCCAAATCAACGCTTTTTGGATGGACGAAACGGAAGTAACCAATGAAGAATTTGCCAAATTTGTAAAAGCAACTGGCTATCAAACCATTGCTGAACGTCCCGTTATTTGGGAAGAAATCGCAAAAGATTTACCTCCGAGTACGCCAAAACCACCTGATAGTTTGCTTCAACCAGGCGCACTTGTTTTTCAAAAAACAAACCAACCTGTTCGATTGGACAATCCAGCTGCGTGGTGGCATTGGACGATTGGCGCCAACTGGAAAAAACCAGAAGGTTCAAATATCAACATTGATAAAATCGCAAATCACCCTGTCGTTCAAGTGGCATGGAAAGACGCGGATGCTTACGCAAAATGGGCAGGCAAGCGACTCCCAACCGAAGCAGAATGGGAATGGGCCGCTCGGGGCGGAAAAGAAAATATGATTTACCCTTGGGGAAACGAAGACGTGAATGAAGGAAATCCAAAAGCTAATTTTTGGCAAGGACTTTTTCCGTATGAGAACAA
The DNA here is from genome assembly GCA_938010715.1 of uncultured Saprospiraceae bacterium. Taxonomy (GTDB): domain Bacteria; phylum Bacteroidota; class Bacteroidia; order Chitinophagales; family Saprospiraceae; genus JAGQWW01. Next base: position 3,161 of record CALLVG010000269.1, on the reverse strand, counting down.
AAAGAAGGATGGTTACCTAAACACTGCGCCTGTGCGCTCCTACCCTGCCAACGGATATGGCCTTTATGACATGTCAGGCAATGTTTGGGAATGGTGCTCGGATTGGCTGGATACCGAATATTATAAAAAAGAAGGGGCTAAAAAATCAAACACACCTGGTCCACAAAAGGGATACAATCCTGCGATGCCCTTTCAACAAGAAAAAGTAATAAGAGGTGGTTCATTTTTATGCAATGATGATTATTGTTCTGGTTATCGTAATGCTCGTCGGATGGGTTCTAGTATTGATACGGGATTGAATCATACTGGATTTAGATGCGTAAAAGATGTGAAGTAAAGTTTTTTCAAAAAAATTAAGAAAATTTTCAATTCGAACTTTACTTAATTAATAAATGTTTATACATTTGCGCTCGCATTTCCACGACGGTGGAAAAAGTGCTGGTTTTTGACCCATGGTGTAATTGGTAACACAGCAGTTTTTGGTTCTGCCATTCTAGGTTCAAGTCCTAGTGGGTCAACAAAAAAAGCCTCGTAAATTCTTTATTTGCGAGGCTTTTATTTTTGAAAAAGTGTTTGTTTTGCACAAATCTTACATTTTTCAATATTAATAAAAATCATATACCAAATTTCAACTTGAAACACTGAAATTTCCTTTCTTTGCATTTTAATGGGATACTTCCCAATATGGCATGGGATTTTAAGCCTCTTAAAACGTTCACTCATCTTCTCTATTATTTAATATGATCCAGTTTTTTGGAAACCCTACTGAGAAAATTTTTGCTGTTCAAGCAAAAAATATCCTTTCGGACGCAGATACACAAAAACTTACCTGGCTTTTTGGCAATCAACCACAACTAAATGGAAAGGTACTACCCTTTCAATATGTGGGGCCACGTGCGACCATGATTACCCCTTGGAGTACCAATGCCGTCGAAATCACCCAAAACATGGGCATCGAGGGCATTGAACGAATTGAGGAGTACAAATTTATTGAAAGAGAATTTGAAGGGCATGACCCGATGCTTTCGCAAAAATATACTAATCTGCATCAGGACATTTTTACAATTGATATTCAGCCAGAACAAATCATTGAGATTGATGACATCAATGCCTATAATCAAAAAGAAGGATTAGCATTGAGCGAAGATGAGGTCGAATACTTGAATAACCTTTCCAATAAAATAGGTAGAAAATTAACTGACTCAGAAGTTTTCGGTTTTTCGCAAGTGAATAGTGAGCATTGTCGTCATAAAATCTTCAACGGCACCTTCGTCATTGATGGCGAAGAGAAGCCGACTTCCCTTTTCAAATTAATAAAAGAAACTTCTGCACGAAATCCGAATGGAATTGTCTCTGCCTATAAAGACAACGTTGCGTTCATAAAAGGACCACGGGTGACTCAGTTTGCACCAAAGAGCGCAGACAAACCTGATTTTTATGAAAAGAAAGAATTTGACTCGGTCATTTCTATAAAAGCAGAAACACATAATTTCCCAACAACGGTTGAGCCATTCAATGGCGCAGCGACTGGTTCAGGTGGCGAAATCAGAGATAGATTGGCAGGCGGTCAAGGTTCTTTGCCTTTGGCAGGAACGGCGGTTTACATGACTTCCTACTCTCGTTTGAAAGAAAATCGACCTTGGGAAAAAGCCATGAAAGAACGTGATTGGCTCTACCAAACGCCAATCGACATTTTAATAAAGGCTTCAAATGGCGCTTCTGATTTTGGAAATAAATTTGGACAGCCATTGATTTGTGGTTCCGTTTTGACATTTGAACATGAGGAGCATGCCCGCAAATTGGGCTTTGACAAAGTCATCATGCAAGCAGGTGGAATCGGTTACGGAAAAGCCGACCAAGCCATCAAACACGAACCACAACAATCAGACGAAATCGTCATTCTCGGAGGAGATAATTATAGAATTGGAATGGGCGGTGCAGCCGTTTCATCGGCAGATACTGGTGAATTCAGTTCAGGAATTGAGCTAAATGCCGTCCAACGTTCTAACCCAGAAATGCAAAAACGGGTTGCCAATGCGATTCGTGGTTTGGTAGAAAGTGAGACGAATCCAATCGTTTCAATTCATGATCACGGTGCAGGTGGACATTTGAATTGTCTCTCTGAATTGGTCGAAGAAACGGGCGGTCAAATTGATTTAGATAAATTACCAGTCGGCGACCCTACCCTTTCTGCCAAAGAAATCATCGGCAACGAATCGCAAGAAAGAATGGGCTTGGTCATTGGCCAAAGCAACATGGCGACTTTAACAAGAATTGCAGAACGCGAGCGTTCTCCTATCTATCAAGTTGGGAAAGTAACAGCGGATAAGCAATTCACTTTCAAATCCAAATCCAATGGTCAAAAACCGATGGATTTGAGTTTGTCAGATATGTTCGGGAGTTCGCCAAAAACGATTATGACCGATAAAAGTCTTAATCGAAAATATGAACCAATTGAATATTCAGTTGATAAAATCCAAGATTACATTCGTCAGGTTTTGAGATTGGAAGCGGTGGGTTGTAAAGATTGGTTGACAAATAAAGTCGATAGATGTGTCGGTGGCCGAGTGGCGAAGCAACAGTGTTGTGGCCCACTTCAATTGCCATTGAATAATGTGGGCGTCATGGCATTGGATTATGACTCCACGCAAGGTATCGCCACTTCTATCGGACATTCGCCAATTAGCGGATTGATTGACCCATCGGCTGGCGCACGAAATGCCATCGGAGAAGCACTAACTAACATCATTTGGGCTCCGATGAAAGACCAATTGAAATCAGTTTCGCTTTCTGCGAACTGGATGTGGCCTTGTAGAAATGAAGGAGAAGATGCTCGTTTATATGAAGCGGTAAAAGCTGTTTCGGACTTTTCGATTGCTTTGGGTATTAATGTCCCAACTGGGAAAGATTCGCTTTCGATGAAGCAAAAGTATCCAAATGAACAGGTGATTTCTCCAGGCACAGTGGTGATTTCTGCAGCTGGAAATTGTGATGACATTACAAAAGTCGTTGAGCCACTTTTCAAGAAAAACGAGGGTTCGATATTCTATATCAATCTCTCTGCGGATACGCATAAATTGGGTGGTTCTTCTTTCGCACAAGTCAACAATAAAATTGGGAGCGAAACATCGACTATTACAGATGCAGATAATTTTGTCAAT
>CALLVG010000268.1 GCA_938010715.1 uncultured Saprospiraceae bacterium | reverse complement strand
GCGGCGTAAACTCCTTCGCCAACTCGCAAATCAAAGTCTAAAGCATTTTCATTATGATGCGTAAAGTTGCCATTGTAACCTTGACCTATCAAAACGTTTTTGGACGATTTAAAAGGCAGATGGTATTGAAAGTCTCTGTCGTATGATTTGATGGTATGATCGCCCAAATTGGAACGAGTTTTCATACCAAACCGATAGGCTTTCCTTACGTTTTTGACTACAAAATTTGTCACGACATGCCCTTTTACTCGCGCTGGGATAACTACAATACTTTCGACATCATTGGTTGATTTTAAGTTTTTCAAATTAAAATCAAATTTGATAGAAACTGGGCAATATTGGTCATTGTCTACCAAAACCTGATAACCATCAGAAGTCTCGTTGTAATAAATGTTGACAAAATCAGCTTTCGCCGAAAGGCATAAAAATAGAAAGACCGTTAAATGAATGAATTTCATAATTTTGTATTTGAAAGATAAATGCAAAACTTTGCAGGTATATGTTTGCTCATCATAAGATTTAAGGAACGCTTCACAGATTAACAACTAACTCAATGCACGATATAGAAACCATAGAAGATATAAAATTGTTTGTAGATACTTTTTACGAAAAGATACAAAATGACGAATTATTAGCACCCGTTTTCGCCATGCGAATTGAGCCAGATAATTGGCAACCACATCTTGACAAAATGTATTCTTTTTGGAAAACGGTTTTATTTCATGAGTCAGGTTACAAAGGCAGTCCGTTTATGAAGCATTCTGATTTACCAGTTTATCCAAAGCATTTTGACCAATGGGTAGCGCTTTTCAACGAAAATATTGATGCTCATTTTGAAGGTGAACGAACAGAAGATGCCAAACGAAGAGTAAAAAGTATGGCTGACCTGTTTATGGCGAAGATTGAATATTATAGGAATAATCCGCAGGCGAAGCCGATTGTTTGAGCGCGCTGGACTTATTCGGAGTTTCTTTTATTAGAATTTCAAAATAGTATTGAGCTACTTGTCCCCCTTTGGAGGGGGATAAAGGGGGTGGAGGTTTCAAATTTCTGGGTGAGTCCACCCTCTGTCTACCGACATCTCCCTCCAAAGGGAGACAAGTAACGCTTATCCTAACGAAAAATCCCGAACCTTCTTGCGAAGATTCGGGATTCTTTTTTTAACCCAAATAAACCTGCCCGATAGTGGGAGTAGGCGGGTTTGGGTTCTACTAAAATAAGGACTTGATTACATCCTCCTCTGAGATGCCTTCCGCCTCTGCTTTATAGTTTCTTACGATACGGTGACGCAATACGTAATTCGCAATCGCTTGAACATCTTCGATGTCTGGGCTGTATTTTCCGCTGATAGCCGCGTGGCACTTTGCACCAATGACCAAATATTGCGAAGCACGTGGCCCTGCACCCCAAGAAATATATTTATCAACCATGTCCGTTGCTAATTCAGTACCTGGACGCGTTTGCGTTGCTAATTTCACTGCATATTCCAAAACATTATCTGCAATCGGAATTCTACGAATCAATTGCTGGAAACCAACAATATCTTCTGCGGTCAAAACATGTTTCAAATCATGTTTTTTGGAAGCCGTTGTTGCTTTTACCACATCAATCTCTTCTTGATATGAAGGATAATCCAACTTAATATTGAACATAAAACGGTCTAACTGCGCTTCTGGAAGCGGGTAAGTCCCTTCTTGTTCAATTGGGTTTTGCGTTGCCAATACGAAAAATGGCGTCGGCAATTTATGTCTAACCCCAGAAACCGTAACAGAACGCTCCTGCATCGCCTCCAAAAGTGCGGCTTGCGTCTTAGGAGGAGTACGGTTAATCTCATCCGCCAAAACGATATTGGCAAACAATGGGCCTTTTGTAAATTTGAATTGACGCGACTCATCCAATATCTCTGAACCAGTAATATCAGATGGCATCAAATCGGGCGTAAACTGAATTCTTTTAAAATCTAAATCCAACACCTCAGATATAGTACTTACCAAAAGCGTTTTTGCCAAACCGGGAACACCGACCAACAAACTATGACCATTACTAAATAAAGAAAGGATAACCGCTTTGACGACATCATCTTGACCGATAATGACTTTTGCAATTTCGTTTTTAAGATCTTTGTACGATTGAGCCAGTTGGTCAACCGCCGCTACATTATCTTTCACAAGGGTCTCTGCCATGAATTTGGGAATTTTTAAAACGTTTGGAATTGTGTTTGAGCTAAATTCTTCGGACTTCTACACAAAGCCTTCATTAGTTTTTAAGTGATAGAAATCAAACGCTACAAAGATAAGGTTTGTTTCGTATTAATAAAAAATTCAATATTTATGCAAAAGGACAAGGGATGCAAGGTTCGAGTTGCGTGAGGGCGAGGTGCGAGATTCGAGGTGCGCGACAAGACATTTTACCACTCAAACCTGAAGATTTGAAAGAAATCGTGACAGGTCAGAGACCTGCACGAGCAATCTGTTTTTTATAAAAAAAACGATTGCTTGCGAGGTTCTCCGAACCGATGCAATGGCTACTCAAATCTCCAGATTTGAGTAAATTAGGTTAGATTCATAGCACCATGCTTTAGCTTGGTGCATAATTTATCAATCCCGAGTGGGCTTTAGCCGAACAGGTCGCCCCGCCGCGGTGGGGCTTAAATGTCAATGAAAAATCTATTTCTACAAACGGGATCAGGGCTAACGCCCTTTTAAAACACTTCTTCCAGAAAATCTTTAAAGGATACTTTTCTACCATCTTCAAAATCCTTTTCTCCTCTACGGATACTTTCTTTTTGCTCCTCAGTAAGCTCATCCCAAAAATCGATCTTTGGTTTCAAAATATTTTCAATTTGGATGATAATCGCTTCATCATCCACATCTGCCAGATATTCGAGGATACTTAATTTTCTTACTTCTATGGATTGACTAATAATTATCTTTTTTAGCTCTATGTTGAATTGAATGGGTAGTGAATCAAATTTTAAAGAAATTTGCTCGTGTGGT
>CALLVG010000267.1 GCA_938010715.1 uncultured Saprospiraceae bacterium | reverse complement strand
AGTTACGTCGGCGTTCCTAATTTAAGAAAAGAAAACATCGAAGTAGCGAATGGCCAAGAATCAGATTTAGGTGTTATTTCATTTGCGCCTGCTGCGGTTGAGTTGGAAGGCGCGACGGTAGTTGCTCAGCGTGCATTGGTCGAAATCAAACCCGATCGAACGGTTTTCAATGTGCAAGGAACCATCAATAGTACTGGTGACGATGGTCTATCGCTTTTGCGAAAAGCACCGGGCGTGATGCTCGATAACAACAACAATATCAACGTGTTGGGTCGAGCAGGTGTACGCGTTTTTATAGATGGAAAACCGTTGCCATTGAGCGGTGAGGATTTGGCAAATTACCTTCAAAATCTACAAGCCGAACAGATTGATCGACTGGACATCATCACCAACCCAGGTGCAAAATATGAAGCGGAAGGAAATGCAGGTATCATCGACATTCGCCTCAAAAAAGATAAAAATCATGGTACAAACGGAACGTTTAATATCGGCGGCAGCAAAGGTCGATACGCGAAAGGAAATACTGGAATCACTGCCAATCACAGAAACAAAAAGGTAAATATTTTTGGAAATGCAGCTTACGGTAGAGGAAAATCTTACCATGATATGACTTGGAATAGTGTCTTGAATGGTATTTATCAAGAAGAAATAAATAAGACAGATCGCACTTTTTCTGATTATAATTTGAGAGGGGGTGTCGATTATTTTATTTCAAAAAATCAAACGATTGGGGTTTTGGTCAATCATAGTGCTTTCAATAATGACAGCGAAGGGTTCAATGAAATTGAGCTTTCGCAAAATGATGCTCGCGAAAAAATTGATAGTGTTTTAGTCGCCGAATCCATTGCTGATAATTTCAATACTCGAAACAGTTACAACATCAATTATCAATTTGATGATCGAAAATCAGGACAGTCCTTAAATGTGGATTTGGATTATGGCGCTTACCGAGGAACGAGTGTTCGGTACCAGCCAAACTTATATTTTGATGCAGCTCAAGAGAATGTTTTGACAGAAGTCATCAACTCATTTGATACGCCTTCGGACATTGATATCTATACTTTTAAATTAGATTACGAGCAAAATTTGGCTGGCGGGAAGCTTGGTTTAGGTTCTAAATTTAGTAAAGTTGTCTCTGATAATACCTTTTTGTTTTTTGATGAGTCAAATGGACAACCGATTCAAAATGATACTTTTTCTAATCAATTTGTTTATGATGAAAATGTATATGCTGGGTATGTAACCTATGGTCGCTCGTTGACCAAAAAGTGGAAAATGAACCTCGGCCTTCGTGCAGAACAAACGGATGCGCAAGGAGATTTGACAGTTTATGCCGATCATTTAGAGGATGAATCCAATCCACTAAACTACCTCCAATGGTTTCCAAATGCGGCGCTGACTTACGCTTACAATCGAACCAATACTTTCAATTTGGCTTACGGTCGTCGTATCAATCGACCAGATTACAATGTTTTGAATCCGTTCAATAATCGATTGAGTGAGCTTTCTTACGAAAGAGGAAATCCAACTTTAAATCCAGAAATTGTCAACAATATTGAACTCGGCTGGACATTGAAATACAGATACAATTTCAAATTAGCCTACAGTAAAACTGACGATCAAATCACTCGCTTGATTGCGCCCGATGTCGTTTCTGATAAAAATGGAAACCCAATTGATCCAAATGATAATGGCGATATTCGAGCAGGTTCTATCTCTTGGGATAATTTGGCAACTCAGCAAGTGTATAGTTTGAGTGCAAGTTTACCATTTCAATTTACAAAAAAATGGAGTGCTTTTTTCAATGGAAGTGGTTCGTTTCAAGATAATCAATCGAATAATGGAGAGGGTAGAGTCATCGACCTTCAGGCATATAGTTATAGTATCTATCAGCAACACACTTTTGATTTGGGTCAAGGTTTTAAAGGTGAAATCTCAGGTTACTTTTCTGGCCCTGGAATCTGGGGAGGTGTTTTTGCATACAACGAAACTTGGGCTTTAAACCTCGGTTTGCAACGTAAATTTTTGAATGATAAATTGAACATCAGAGTCAGCGCCAATGACCTTTTCTACACAAGTGGTTGGAATGGTTCTTCCAATTACGCAGGCCTTTTCTCTCAAGGTGGTGGAAATTGGGATAGTCGCAGAGTGAGTGTGAGCGCGAGTTATAACTTTGGTAATCAAAACGTGAAATCACGTAAACGTAAGACTGGACTTGAGGATGAGGCTGGGCGATTGGGGAATTAAGAGCAGTAGGCAGTTGGCAGTTTGCCAACTGCCAACAACATTTTAATTCGAGACCCTACACGGAAGACTTTTTTCAAACCTATTTGCCTGATTTAGAAAATTGGGAAAGGAGACTCAATGAGGAGTCAGCGAAGATGGTGAAGCGTATTTAGGGTTATGTGTTACCGATGCTTAGATGCACAAAAGTAGAAAGTAGTGCGCTACTTTTGTGCTTCTTGGCTTCGCTCGCAATACGGCATTGTGCTCAAATTAACACCAAAAAAGCACAAAAAACGTACTCAAAATAGTCGTGAAAATCCCGTAAATAAATATCGTGAAAGCCAATCGAATGAGTCTCATTTTCTCACCCAATCGACGACCAACATAATATAGGTCTTGGGCAAGATGACTTCTCAGTACATCCGTCTCGTCCAAGGAATCTTGTAGAAACTCAAAGTACTCTTGAGGCTTCATTTTATAAAAATTACCAAAAAAGAAAGGACTTGGGCCGTCACCAATTTTCATTTTATCACCGATAGAGTCGAAGTGTGAAGGCTTCAATACTTGAGCAGATAACCATATAGTGTAGGCGCAAGTGAAGGTGATAATCAGTAGCGGTACAAAGAGGTAGTCTTCAATGATTTTGTCGGAGTAGGCGATGATGGTTGGCGATATGAACGTAATCATCAAAGCATTCAAACTTAATAAGATGCTCGCCTTGTTATCGGCGATTGCGGTAAGGTCAATATTGTTTCGCGCCGTGGTACGAAAAACGTTGACCATTTGTTTGGAGAGTTTGCCTCTACCTTTTTTCTTGGGAGTTTCCTCTGCCTTGTACGCTGGTGGTACAGGTTTTCGCATAATCAAATTTTGGAACAAAGATAGTATTTTTCAAAGTGTGTAAAAATGAGAGAGACCATTAAGTGCAAAACCTTCGATTCCATAGGAATCGAAGGTTTTATGCATTAAAATAAAACTCTATTTGTTTCCCTGATGGGCAAGGTATGAATCTTTAGTTTTAATCGGTTCTTTATCGGTGTAAAATAATTCGAGATAAGCAACCATATCTTTTCGAGCTGAGTAACTCAGTAGTTTGAAATCTCTTATGGTTTTGAAAAGAACAGCTTTTTTTGTTTTGAATAAATCCAATTGTTTTTCGAGGTGAGTTAAATCTTGATCTATACCTAAGTAAACACGGTCGTTTCTGGACTTGATTCCTAAGGCTGAATTTCCTTTAGCATAAGGTGCTCCAACAATTCCAGAAAAATCAAAGTCATAAGGAATGCTGTAAAACTCAGTTCCTTTCTTGATGATTTTAATATTTCTTTGGTTGGCAACACCCCAATCGTGATTACCTATTAAGTATTGAAAAACAGCAGTCGTCTTTTCAATATCAGCATTTATAGATGCGATCTCGAAGTTTTCTTTTTTACCCAATTTTTTAGCTGACAATCTATCTCTCATTTGAGCAGTATCTTCTATCAAGAAGGCCCACTGATTTTTTGTGTTTCCACTTATTGCATCTTTGTAAGACACTTTTACGAGCTGAACTCGGTAGCTATAATCGGTGATTTGATTATACAGTTTGTAGGTCAAATATTCTTTCAACACCAGCGCTTTAGCTTCCTCTTCATCTTCCACACATTGAGTTACCATTTTGAGATCATTGGAGGTACTCAAACCAGCAGCAGATAAATCATCTTTTTTAAATTTAAGTTTTAAAGGTGGCATCTCAGCACATTTCATTCTTCTGAATTTTCCTCTCAAACTTACTTTGGTGTTCCAAGATTGAAGTTGTCCTTTTTTATCTGTAAAGCTCAATTTAGCTTCGTAATTATTATTGTCTCTGCGGTTGGCCAAAAGATTGTCCATCGAAACTTCCAATTCCATTTCCAAAACCTCTGCATAATTCATCTCGTCAAAGATGCTTGATGGTTGCTGTGAAGCACCTGCAAACAAACCGAAACTACTAACCATCAATATTGCTAAAACTGTATTTCTCATCATAATTGTAAATTTTTGAAGTTGGTGGAGTTCAAATTATTACAATACAAATTTATATGATGTGAGGGGCGACTTAAAGGTCAAAAGGAGATATAGAATGGTTAAAATGGGACAAAATTAATATTTGAGGTTTTAAAATATAATTTTAATTAGATTTGAAAAAAGTTCCAAAATTTCCATTTTTTATTAAAAAAAGTGATTTTAGTTAAAAAATTAAGAGATTTTGAAGTAAGTGTAAATTTTACGTTAAATAATTTTGATTATGATGAAAATGCTCAAAATGTATTTGTGTCATAATTAGTTTAATTTTTAAACCTGAAAGAAAAGAAGGATTGTTTTAAATTTTCCAATCATTATTTGGTTCATTTTTGAAATCCAGTGCAGAAGTTGTGAACTCAAAAGATTGACTTATTTTTAAACAACTTCTCTATTTGTGGAATTTCTTTTTGAATTGAGCGGGAGTCATACCAGAATATTTTTTAAAATACTTTACAAAATTGGTTACTTCTTCAAAACCAGTTTTATAGCTAATCTCTTTTGCACTCAGATTGGTATTCATCAAGAATCTTTTTATTTCAATGATTAACACATCATGGATATATTCTTTGGCAGGCAGGTTTAAAATGTCTCTAGTGATGCGATTGAGTTTTTTGGTAGAGATGTTCATTTTATCTGCATAAAACTGAACCTTTCGAGATTCAAATAAATGATTTTTCAATAGCTTTTGAAAAATGGAAAACTCCTCTTGGTAGATAGAAGGCGTTTGCTTTGTTCTTTTGTTCTTTCTAATCCTTTCTGCCAAACACAAGAAAATGCGCAGTGAACTCAAAATGATTTCTTCAGTAGCGAAGTCATCCTCACGACTATATTCTTCCTCAATTTGACTAACCAAATTATTGAAAACTTCATACTGTTCATCATCAAGTTGGAGTAGGGGGTCATTCAAATGATAATTGAACAATCCAGTTTTCTGAATCAGGGTAGAGCCCAATCGACTTTTTTGAAAAAAGTCCTCTGTGAATAGCATAAACCGTGCATCACGCGCCAAATTCCATTCAAAAGCATGTACTTGATCTTTCGCAATAAATAAAATGCTACCTTTCTTATATTGATAAGTTTTGAAATCAATGAAGTGGTTGCCTTCTCCTTCTTTTATAAATAGGATAGCATAAAAGTGAATGCGATGCGGTTTGAATCGGTTGGCACCAGACATCGGTTTTTCGACAAAAACCTCGTGGTTAGTTACAATCTCAAAATCTGATTGCTTCTTGTGAAAGTTGGAATAATTAACTTCTGGTATGTCTCTTTTTATTTTCAACTGATGGTTAATTTTTTTTATGGCACCCCCGATTTTAGTAAAAAAAAATCGAACTGAATCAAAAACCTTGCTATTTTGAACAGTTTTCCGTTGCTATAAGTTGGAATAATAGCTTTATTTTGCAGTCCAATAAATCAATAAAGTATAGTTAAGGAACGAGTAAAAAATAACTTATAACAGTTTGAATATTCTTTTCTCTTACTCTTCGTTAAAAATACTCACCAATGCTAAGACATTGGCTGCGTTTTTTGCCTCGATCAATGAAAAAAGTCTATTATCATCTACTTTTCTTTCACTAACTTTTTCAAATCGAGAAGTTATTTTTTGTCCAACTTCTTTATAACATAAAGTATTAGGAGAGGCCTTTTGAGTCGATTTTAAAATCGAAAACAAGATTATTCTCCTCATACTTTGTAAGCACTTTTATGTTTGAGTTTGAGGCACTGTGGAGTGCTTCAAACTCTTTTTTTTTACTATTCTTTATTCTGAAATAATTTGGATGCAATTCAAATATTTCTTTTTCCGCTACTTTTCATTAAAAGCGCTAAACGAGGTCAAAGCAAAACTCAATAAAACTTCAATTGCTTGGATCGGTATCACTCTGTTCATCACCAACTTAGTCAAATTTGCTTAGATCAATGGATTCTATTTCTGAGGATATCCTACTTAGCAAAACCGAAAAAACAACCTTTCGATTTGAAGCGGTTCTTTTTCCATTATGCTTTCCCGATTAAAATCGGGACACGCGTTAAAAATACTCACCAATGCTCAGGCATTGTCTGCGTTTTTTGCCTCGTCTAATGAAAAAATAACGCACTTCAATTTCGAAACTTTATTATTTCAATTTTACCTAAACCTTGGAAGTTTCTTTTTCTCTGTATTGCTTTGGGGACATTCCATATTGCTTTTTGAAAGCATCTCTAAAGTTTTGAAGGTCGGTGAAGCCAGTTTGAAAAGTTATCTCGCTTATTCTTAAATCTTTTTGTTGGAGTAATTGAGCTGCTCTTTTCAACCGTATCATTCTTATAAATTCTTTAGTAGATTTTCCGGTGAGCCCTTTTAACTTCCTGTAAAGTTGACTTTTGCTGTATCCGATAGCAATACATAAGTCATCGACTTTAAAACTTGGTTCAGATATGTTTTTTTCAATTTCTCCAATTATTTTTTTTATAAAATCTTCATCCATTTTTGAATATGGAATAGCATCAGGAGATAGGTTTATTTTTTCAATATCAGTGATTTGTTTTTTAAATCGCTTCCTTGTTTGGAGTAGGTTTTTGACTTTTAATTCTAATAAATGTGGATTAAATGGTTTGGTCAAATAACTATCTACACCCAATTTGAAGCCCTCGCTTACACTTCCTTCAGATGCCTTTGCAGTCAGCAAAATCATGAAAATATGACAAGTGAGTGGGTTTTCTTTAATTGCTTTGGTTAGTTGGTAGCCATTCATGGTTGGCATCATTACGTCTGAGATAATAATTTCTGGAATGAATTTCAAAGCCATTTCATAGCCTATTTTTCCATCAGGAGCTTTAATGACCTTATACTTTTTTTTGAGGATTGAACTAATAAACATTCTCATGTCGTCATTATCTTCCACCACTAAAACAATGGCTCTATCATCCTTAATTGTTGGTGAGCTATCAATTGTATCCGTTGTCGATTGTAGAAATGACACTTCAGCTTTTTTTGTATTTAAATCAATTGGCTTTGCTTGAATTTTTGTGATTTCAGCTTCCTTTAGATGTTCAACTCCTTTTTTTAATCTAATTGTAAAAATGGTCTCTTTGGTAGGATATTGTTGACTTTTTGCGGTTAAGGTTCCGCTATGCAGATTAACCAATTGTTTGCTCAATGCCAAACCTATTCCAGTACTTACGGCAGAGGATTTTTCCTCTGATTTATAAAAACGCTCAAATATTTTTTCTAAGTTTTTCTCATCGATTCCTACGCCATTGTCTGAAATTGAAATTTCTATAAATTGTTTTTGCTCGGATAGGTCAATAGAAATTTCTCCATGATTTGGCGTAAACTTAAAAGCATTAGATAAAATATTGATTAAAACCTTTTCCATTTTTTCTTGGTCAAAAAAGATTGGAACTTTTTTGTCGGGAGTATTTACCTTGAAGGTAATGAATGCCTGATCAGCATAGATTGAAAAGTTTTGTGCTATTTGTTTTACAAAACTTACCATATCATATTCATTTGCTTTTAGTTTAGCGTTTCCAGATTCAATCCTTGAAATATCTAAAATCTGATTGATTAACCGATTTAGATATTCAGAGTTTTTCATGATTATTTTGTAAAGTTTCTTGTTTTCTGGTTTGATTCCTTCTTCTTTCATCAATGATGCAAGTGGGCTCATTATGAGTGTCAATGGAGTTTTGAACTCATGAGAAATATTGGTGAAAAAGTCTGCTTTGATTTTATCAAGTTCTTGCATTTTTTCAACCTCCAATTGTTCCAATTTTAATTGATTTTTCAATTTGAGTCTCCGAATTATTTGTTTTCTGATAAAATAACCGAGGATTAACACGCCAATAAAATAAAAACCATAGGCAAGATTTGTTTGGTACCACGGAGCTTTGATCCTAATATCTATGCTTGCAAATTCTTCATTCCATAACCCATCACTGTTCGATCCTTTTACTTTAAAAGTATAATTACCTGGGGGCAAATTTGCATAATCAGCAAATCTATCTGTTCTTGTATTTTTCCAATCACGGTCATGATTTTCGAGTTTGTATTGAAACTGGTTCTGGGCAGCGTTATGGAATGAGATAGATGTAAAATCAATCGATAAATCATTTTGCGCGTGGGGCAAAATGATTTGCTGATTATTTAGAAGTGCCTTTACTTGGCCTTCATCAGAGGAGTAAGGTGTACCACCGATTGACATGCTGGTTATATACACTTTTGGTTTGTCCTGATTTAGTTCGATAGTATTTGGGTCGATTACACAATATCCATTGCTTGCACCAAATAAAAGTTTTCCAGTAGGAATTTTAAACTGT
>CALLVG010000266.1 GCA_938010715.1 uncultured Saprospiraceae bacterium | reverse complement strand
AAGGATGAAAATAGGCTATCTGCGAAGGCTGATTAGAGAAACGCCTGAACAAAGCGAAGCACAAGTTCAACGACTTAAAGATGCAGGTTGTGAAAAGGTAATCGTAATGGGAAACGATATATCACCACAAGAAAATTTCCCGCTTGACCAAGTTAAGGACTTTTTTAATTCAGGGGATAGCTTGGTTACCATCCGCCTTAGCAGACTTTGTTTAGGTCTTAAACAATTAACCGAATTTTGTGATTGGTTAGAAAAACAAAACATTACTTTAGTAACCTTGGACGAAGGTATTTCCACAAAAGAAAATTCGACTCCAAATTTCTACGATATTCTTAAAGCCATCATCTCCTTCAAAAGTGAAGTTCAAAGAGAGAAAACATTATTCGGTTTATCAAGAGCCAGAGCACGAGGAAGGAAAGGTGGTCGTCCAAAAGGAATTTCTCAAAAAGCGTTACAAAAGGCTACTCTTGCGGCCAGACTATACAATGAAAGTGAATTATCTATTCAAGAAATTTGTACGCAACTTGGCATCTCAAAACCAACCTTGTACCGATATCTCAAACTCAAAGGAATAAAAATCTGGAAAAATTGAAAGGCTCATTTAACTCTGAAAATCAGGCTCATTTAGCGATCAAACTGACACTAAAATGGCGATTTTCGAAAATCTGAAAAACTCCCCTCCCCTTTCTCAAAAAAACGGCCGTTAAATATGCCTTAGACTGACAGAAAGGATAATGTTAGAGTACAGAGTTTAAGAACCTTAAACTCCGTACCCAAATCTTTGATTAATAACCATCACTTTTTATAAACCGTTTTCCAATAGGCTTTTTCCCTTCTGCAAATATCCAGATTGAATAAATGCCGTTCGGAAATCCATTGAGGTCAATTTTATAACGATTATTATTTGTTTTGAATTCGCTCTCTGAAAGAATATTGCCTAATTGGTTCATTAACAAAATTCTTATCTTCTTATTTTCAAAATCTGAAAGAGATATATTTATTTCGTTTGATGCTGGATTAGGAAATAATCCAAAATCTTCAATATCATCAATATGAACTCTTTTGATTGTTGAATAATAGACCTCTGAATGGCTAATCAACTTTAATCTATAAAAGCTAAATCCAATTAAAGGGTTACTATCTTCTATTTGAAAAAACTTAGGACCATTTGAATTATCATCAACTATCATAACTTTAAAGGTCTCAAAATTTACCCCATCTTTTGATTTTTCAATTTTATAGGCATCTCCATTTTCGACTTCTAAATCTGTCCAAAGCAAATTAACAACCCTGTTTTTATTTGCTACCTCAAATCCTAACATACGATTAGAATTTGTTCCTCCAATAACAAATGGTTCTGTTTGACAAGTTGCATAGGCAGCATCAAATGACTGTACAAAATATACTCCTGGTTCAGTAGAAAATTGTTCTGGATTACTACAGTATTCGTTACAAATAAGCTCTGGGGAACCAAGATATGCTCCATTTTTTGGATTAATTTTTTGCAAATAGACACTTCGAAGCTTTCCATTCAAAGCGGTATTCTTAACAGAAATAATACCTGAATTATCATATCGAATTTCAAAGTTGTTACATGAAATCACGTTCCCAAGCGAACTTGGGGTTCCACTACAACTGCATCCATCATTTTGAATAACATCATCTGATGTATTTGGATTTCCATCATCACATTCAGTTCCTGGTGTTTTAGGGTAATTTCTGTCAAAATCATTACAATCATCTGAAGAACAGATCCCATCTCCATCTTGGTCTATACAACCTGAACTACCTCCCACCTGAATAGGTGTATCAAAAGCAAAATCGCAAGCAAGTGACCAATCAGGATTAAAGACCTTTACTAAATATTGTCCCTCTGATAATCCTGAAATAGTTTGCTTGTCACCACAATTACCCCTACAGATAGTGGTAGGAGCATAAGCACCATTTGTAATATCAATAATCTGCATCATTTGGTAGTTGACCCCCTCTTGGCCTGTAATGGTGACTTGGTTGTTGCCGGAAGTTATTGTTATATCTCCACAAGGAACTGTCGAACCATTACCATTATTTGAACAAGCAAAGGATTCTGGATCGGCACAAAAAGTTATTCGAGAAGCATTTACTGGATTTGAACTAATGTCAAAAGTTGTGAAATTGTTCTGACATAGATTTGAAAATTCAATTGGCAAACAACTTATTTGATTACTTGCAAGCCTTAAACTTGTCAAAGTATTTAAATTCCCAATACTTGGTGGTATTGTCTCTATTTGATTGGCAGGAGCATTAAATCTCCTTAAACTTGATAAATTTCCAATGTTCTCCGGTAGTTTTGTAAGATTGTTATTTCTTATTTCTAAATTATCAAGATTAACTAAATTGCCAAAAGATTCTGGAAGTTCCGTTAATCCAGCAGCCGTAAAATCTACCGTAACTAAATTAATCAAATTACCAATGCTTTCAGGAAGATTGGTTAACGGAGCATTATTAAATATAGTGTTGTCACGAATAATAATTCCTTCGAGTCTTGTTAAACTTCCAATTGATTCTGGAATATAAGTAATAACACCTTCGCCAGGAACATCAAAAGTCCTAAAAAATAAAGCCGTAGCATAACCATCTGTGCAAATAAATTGAAAATTAGAAGGCATACTCAATTCACAAACATCACAAACTTCTCCCGATTTCAATCTATCCCACTCTGCTCCCCATCGTCTTGGTATATCAGGATTACTCTCTCCCAGCTCTATTGCAAAATCATACTCTGCCTGCTTATAGGGATCATTTAAAACACAATTTAGATTACCTCCTTCATCAACCTGAATAGGTGTGTCAAAAGCCAAATCGCAAGCAAGTGACCAATCAGGATTAAAGACCTTTATTAAATATTGTCCTTCTGATAATCCTGAAACTGTTTGTTTGTTTCCACAATTGCCTCTACAAATGGTGGTAGGAGCATAAGCACCATCAGTAATATTAATAATCTGCATCATTTGATAGTTAACTCCTGCTCGGCCTGTAATGGTGACTTGGTTGTTGCCGGAAGTTATTGTTATATCTCCGCAAGGAACTGTCGAACCATTACCATTATTTGAGCAAGTGAAGTTTTCTGGGTTTGTACAATACTCAGATAAACCTACATTTAAAGGATTAAACTGTAAAGTGAAAGTCCTGAAATTATTAAAACACAGTTTTGAAAACTCTATTGGAAGACAAGAAATCTCATTGCTTGAGAGAGTTAGACTAATTAAATTTGTTAGGCTACCAATGCTTTTGGGTAAGGTTGATAAATTATTATTACCTAAATTTAAGACCGTCAAATTAATAAGATTACCAATATTTTCAGGGAGACTATTTAATCTATTGGAACCCACATCCAAACTCTCCAATTTAATTAAATTGGAGATGCTTTCTGGCAATTCATCAACTCCCGAACCTCCCAGACTTAGCTGATTTAAATGATTCAAACTTCCTATATTCTCAGGTATCTGCAAAGTAGAGCTTCCTGTAAAAGTTTTAGCATCCATTATGGTAATTGCCTCTAAGCGACTTAAATTACCAATACTTGCAGGTATTATATTTATCACCCCTGTCTCAGGTTGATCAAATGTTCTAAAAAAAAGAGTGGCGATATATCCGTCGCGACAAGCTAATTGAAAATAAAATGGAAGATTCAGCTCACAAACATCACAAACTTCTCCCGATTTTAACCTATCCCACTCTGTACCCCACCGTCGTGGTATATCAGGGTTAAGCTCTCCTAATTCAATTGCAAAATCATATTCCGCTTGCTTGTAGGGGTCACTTAAAACACATTGAGCGTTGGAGGATATTTGTAAAATAAAAAAAAAGAAAATTGGAAGAATAATTCTTTTCTCTTTTAGAGTAGAGAATAAAATTTTCATAAGTTCAAGTTTTTGATTTATAGAAAAACTGAAGTATTACTTTCAGTTTGAGCAAAGTTGAGGAGAAAATCATTACAAATATAAAGTAAAAAAAGCATTGTCGAAACTTAATAACAAAAGAATGACTGAGTATGGAAAATGTTAATACATAAATTTATGTATTCCAATACTTTCACTAAAATAAATTGTTACAACATGATTTTAATGAACTTTTAAACTAAGTCACATTTTGCAGAAAAGAATGAGAAACTTGAACTATAAAAAGCATAACATTGTGTTGAAAATTAACATTATTGAAAATTAATACTGCAATTTCCTCCTCAATTCCAAAGCTAAAACAGGCTAGCCTCTTCAAAATTCAATAGTGTAAACTTAAGTCCGTCCCCTCGCTATTACTCACTCTTTAAACTTTTTCAGTATGAAGAACTATTTAGTTATTCTAATTCTTTTTACTTTCCTATTTTTGAATAAATCCCATTCTCAGAATTGCACTGGAATCACTCCAACTTTTGATCCTTTAGCAAATGCAGATATACTCGCAAAGTCCCCAAAACCCATCGGTGAATTACTAGGAATAAATGCAGGATTTGAGGTTGAACGCTTCAATTCAAACTTCAGCAGCCCTGTAACACTTAATGACTTAAACGATGTTTGCAGCTTTGTTCGTTTTTTTTATCAACAAGACAAGGATTATCAAATACCCAATCCTTCTACCCCAGATGTTCCCACAAAGTTTACTCCACTGAACCCCGCTGGTACAAGTCTTCCAAATACTCAAAATTAAAGCGCTGGTTTAAGTTTTCAAAAACTTGAACCCAATATAACGCGCGTCTGTGACGCAACTTATACACAAATCTACAAAACAAAACCACAAAATCACTTAGGAAAATATAGTTGAGAAACCCCAAAAGGAGGCAAATCAATTAAATCAATTTCCAACAAACCACTCCACGCTGGATTCAGTTTGCAACTGAATCCAATTATACGCCCGTCTGTGACGGAAACATGAAAAACTAAACTATCAATTTTTATTCAGGAAAATAAAGCGAGCTGAGAATCACAACCTTATTATTTTGGTCGGTAATCATTTAGAAATTTTTGATCGAAAAATTCACCAACCTTTTTCCAGTTATTACCATGCAACAGGTAATCAGGTAAATTACACAATTCCATAAACAAAAACGAACCGCGCCAACGGCAACGGTTCGTAAAATAATTTTGTATCAGTAAGCTATAAAAGCTGATTATCCACATTTACTATGTCCGCAGCTTTTGCAAGTCAGGCAACCTTCTTTGTAAATCAGGCCGTCTTTATCGCCACAACTTGGACAACTTCCTTTCAATTTCGTACCGTCAGCGATGAATTTCTTCAATGCTCTTGCGACACCATTTTTCCAGGTATTGATATGTTCTTGGTCTGTGTTTAGACCTTGAATCAATTTAACTACATTTTCAATTGGCATAGAATGTCTGAGCGTACCAGAAATCAATTTGGCATAATTCCAGAATTCTTTGCTGAAACTTCTTGACAATCCTTCCATGGTTACGCCGTATCCTTCTTTGTCTTCGTAACGGAAGTCATATCGTTTTTCACCAGTTTCTTCATCGACATTTTTGATTACCCAACCTTTAGAAACAAAAGAAGGTAGGTAGAAAGTATCTTCTGCTTTTCCAGTGAAAATCTCATAAGGTTTTCCATCAACTAAACCGATTACTGCAATCCATTTTTCAGAATTATTGTTGAAGCGAATTACTTCTGCTTCCAATTTTCTTGGTCGTTTTCCAGTATGGAATGCATTGGTTTCTTCTTCCTTCTTGCCAGTATCATCATTAGAAACCAAAACTCCTGAACGAGAACCATCACGGTAAATCGTACAACCTTTGCACCCATGCTCCCATGCTGTTCTGTAAATATCTTTTACCATATCTACAGTGGTCTCAGCAGGTACATTCACCGTTACAGAGATGGAGTGATCAACCCATTTCTGAATTGAACCTTGCATTTTTACTTTTTGAACCCAATCAATATCATTGGCAGTTGCACCGTGGAATGGAGATTTTGCAATGATTTTTTGCAAATCTTCTTCAGACATAGTTTTTGCCTCTGAAGAATCATATCCATTTGCAGTCATCCAGTCCATAAATTTGTGGTGGAAAACATTGTATTCTTCCCAGCTATCTCCAACCTCATCTACAAATGAAACAGTAACATTGGTATCGTTTGGATTTACTTTCTTTCTTCTTTTGTAAGAAACCAAAAAAACTGGCTCAATTCCAGAAGAAGTTTGGGTCATCATACTGGTTGTACCAGTTGGAGCAATCGTCAATAAGGCAATATTTCTACGGCCATATTTCAACATGTCGTTGTACAATTCCTCATCTGCTTCTCTGATTCTATTGATGAAAGGATTTTGCATCTCACGACTTGCGTCGAAAATTTTGAAATGGCCTCTTTCTTTCGCCATGTCCACTGATGAACGATAAGCAGCTAAAGCCAATGTTTTATGAACCTCCGTTGAAAAGTCAATTGCTTTATCACTTCCGTATTGAATATTCATAGCAGCCAACATATCGCCTTCCGCTGTGATTCCAACACCTGTTCTTCTTCCTTCAGTACAAGTCTTTTTAATTTTTTCCCAAAGCGCTTTTTCGTTTATTTTAATCGTTTCGCCTTCCGGATCACTTCCAATTTTATCTAAGATTCTATCGATTTTTTCAATTTCCATGTCAATGATGTCGTCCATGATTCTTTGGGCAACCTGTACATGTTTTGAAAATTTGGTAAAGTTGAATTTCGCCTTTTTAGTAAAAGGATCATCTACATAACTAAATAGATTAATTGCTAACAATCGGCAACTATCATAAGGACAAAGTGGAATCTCACCACATGGATTGGTAGAAACAGTTTTATATCCTAAATCTGAATAACAATCCGGAACTGATTCTCTAATTACGGTATCCCAAAACAAAACACCTGGCTCAGCAGATTTCCAAGCGTTGTAAATAATCTTATCCCAAATCGCTCCAGCATCCACTTCTTGTGTGAATTTAGGATTGGTTGATTCAACTGGATATTGTTGTTGATATTTGTTTCCTGACGTAACCGCTTGCATAAATTCGTCGTCAATACGAACAGATACATTAGCGCCAGTTACTTTTCCAACCGTCATTTTAGCATCAATGAAATCTTCTGCATCTGGGTGTTTACTGGAAAT
>CALLVG010000265.1 GCA_938010715.1 uncultured Saprospiraceae bacterium | reverse complement strand
ATTGATCATCTCTTCATCAAAAACCTTGTTTGGACCAATGGTCAAGATGCCATCTTGGTATGGATTGTCTGTGAAATTTACCACCAATGTGTCTGTATTGAAATTTATCGAAAGGTCTCTTTTGATTTCTTTTCCCGCATTGAAATCTCTGAAGACATAAGACACACAGAACATGCCGCCTATTAATGCTACAACCCAAAGCACCCATGCACCTGACATGATTTTCTTACTTATTCTATTTTTCGTAGTAATACGAAGTATAAAAAAGATAAGTGCTAACAATGGAACTGCGATGACGGTAAATATATTGGCGATACCAAAACCTGCAATGAACGGAGAGTTCGGAAGTAGGTATCCAAAGAATGGATATCCCATTATGAAACCAGCGATACTGCCAATCATCATCATCGTTAGTGCAGCGATTAGCAGTATCCCGATTACAAAAAGTAGGGGTTTAAATATTTTGCTGATAAGGCGAACAAAGCCTTTTACGATAGATCCTAAAAGATGAAACCCTTTCGTAATGGTGCGGCGTAACCAACTGCCCGCCCCTTTGCTACCTTCGAGGCTTTTTTTTTTGATGACGCATATTTGGCGTTTACTTCATCTCCCCATTGCTCGACTTTGTTGCCGAACTTATCGAGTTCTTCCTCCACGACACGTCCGATGTTTGACGCGTTTACTGTTTCACCTCTCATGGCCAATCTGTCCGCAGCAGTTTCTGCTTTTGGTAAAATTATCCATAAGATGATATATGCGATGATTGGAAATCCAAACCCAATCACAACCGAAACAACCAAAGCGATTCTCACCCAAAGTGGGTCACTGATTCCAAAGTAAGCCGTCAGACCTGATGCCACTCCTCCGATGACTTCGTCGTGTGCATCTCTAAATAATCGCTTACCAGTTTTATAGTTAGACTTGGTAGCGGTTTGGTGTTTTGAATAGGGGGTGCTTTCAATTGGTTCCGCTCCAAAGTCTTCTGGTTTTCCCATGGTAGCGATACCTTTTTGTACCTCTTTTAGGGAAACGATTTGGCTTCCGCCAGAAAGGTTTTCTTGAAAAAGTTCTGCCATACGCGTTTCGATATCGCCTACAATTTCCTCATGACCTTCTGAGTAACTGAAGTGTCGATTGATGGTCTGGAGATAATTATCCAGCGTCGCATAAGCGTCTTCATCTATGGTGAACGGATAGCCTCCTAAGTTTATATTCAAGACTTTTTTCATTATTGTAAAGTTTATTAAAGTTCTAATAAGGGTGTTTCGATAATCAAAATCTATTCAGTTGATTTTCAAATTTTGATTTTGATTGCACATTTTGTTTTTGATTAAAATTGGTTATTCTTCTTCGTCTGCGATTTTAATAGCCGCTTTTTTTACCGTAGATTTTTTTGGTTTTGTTTTGTTGGTGGTCTGTGCTACAGAGTTGACCAGTTCGTTCCAAGTATCGTGAAGAGAGCCCAAAAAAGAAGTTCCGATTTCAGTCAACTTAAAGTATTTGCGCGGCGGGCCAGATGTTGATTCTTTCCAACTATAGGACAATAGGCCTGCATTTTTGAGGCGCGTAAGCATAGGGTAAAGTGTTCCTTCCACTACTATAAGGTGAGAGCTTTTCAGTTTTTTGATAATATCTGAAGGATAAGCCTCCTCCTCAGAGATAATAGAGAGAATGCAAAACTCCAACACTCCTTTGCGCATTTGAGCCTTTGTATTTTCCAATTTATCTTCGATTTTCATTTTAAAATTTGGTTTAAAAATTACTCTCAGAGCAACTGTTTGAATTTTGATTTCATGATTATCTAAAGTTCAAACAGTTTCTAAAATAGATGGAAAAATTGTCGGATGATTCCTCTAAATTCTAAGAATAAACATTTTTAAAAAACATGTCTTCTTTCGAATGATAGTACAAACATAGTGAAACTTATAGTACTATGCAACACATAGTACCTTCTCTTGCCATGAATATTCTATAAACAGGTACTATATGACGACGAAAGGAGAAAAGAATCTGACTTTTATGTAAGAATTTTTCTATTAAAAGGAGATAGGTGTGCCTATATGTAGTCCCGTTAGGGACTTTCTATGGTAGATAATAGCAAAAGGAAGGAGGTTGGCGTGCCTATGTACGCAATGTGCAATTTACATTTCGTACCTACGGCAGGGATGTCTAATTGAAATTTATGTTCTTGATTTTAAAAAGGGGCGTTAGCCCCGAAACCGTTTGTAGAAATGTAATAAGCCTATATGATTTTAAACCACGTAGTGGTGTCACCGTTAGTTTTAATTTAACGGTGCCAGGACTAACGCCCTTCAATTTCCTCCTGGTTATGATTTTTTCTACAAACAGAGCCGCCACTACGTGGCTGGTTTTATCAAGGCAATAATTATTTTTGATAAACGTGCAATGGAGAATTCACGAGTAGGTTTTTCAATTCTCAATTTGAAAGTTGCATCGCAACTTGAGATAGTTATTCACTTTTAAAAAACCTCCAAGTAAAACTGGCCAATACAGCCCCAATGATTGGCGCAAGAATATAAATCCACAAATCAGAAAGATTGCCCGAAACTAAAGCGGGAGCAATCGATCGTGCTGGGTTCATAGAAGCTCCTGAAATCGGTCCAGCAAACATAGCTTCTAATAAAACGGTAGCACCGACAGCAAGACCTGTGAATTGTTGAACTGATTTATCATTGCTTACAAACAAAATCACAATCATTAAAAAGTAAGTCAAGATGATTTCTAATATAAAGGTCTGATGCCAACTGTCAAATGGCATGGTCGCTCCCAAATTGGAGTGTTCCATAAATAGGAATCGTAAAACACCCGAAGCCAAAAGTGCACCGAGTAATTGAGCGATTATATATCCAATCAAATATTTTTTATCAAATCTATCCGTAAACGAAAAGGCGATGGTAACAGCTGGATTGATATGCGCACCAGAAATACTGCCAAAGGCATAAATCATGGCGGTAACGATTGCTCCAAAAGTAGCAGCGATTCCTACATGTGAGACAGCGCCGCTTGTCACGTCATTTATTACAATCGCTCCAGTTCCACAAAATACAAGCGCAAATGTGCCGATGAATTCGGCTAAATTTTTTTTACTCATCTTCTCTCAATTACGAAATTTAAAATTGGACCTCAAAGAAAGTGCATTGAAATTGTTTAAGAATGGAATTAGATTCATACGTTTCGTAAAAGTAGAAAGATGGATGGGATTTACCGCCAAGTCTAATACCTTTACTTTATGAGAATCCTTTTAGTCGAACCATTTTTTACAGGCAGCCACAAACAGTGGGCAGAGGGCTATCAAAAGCACAGTCAACATGAAATTGAGTTGCTGACCTTACCAGGCAAATTTTGGAAATGGCGAATGGCAGCGGGAGCAGTAGCATTAGCGAGTCAATTTTTGAAATCGGATTTTGAGCCAGATTTGATTTTAGCAACTGATATGCTCGATTTGGCAACCTTTCTTTCGCTTTCGCGAAAAAAGAGTTTTGGGATTCCAACAGCTATTTATTTTCATGAAAATCAAATTACTTATCCGTGGTCTCCAACAGATGAAGATGTATCGTTAAAACGCGATCATCATTATGGATTTATGAATTACACTTCAGCATTGACGGCTGATAAGGTGTTTTTCAATTCGCAATATCATTACGATTCTTTTTTGAACACATTGCCTGATTTTTTACGAAAGTTCCCAGATTTTAAAGGATTAGAAAATGTAGAAAAGATAAAAATCAAAAGCTGTGTTTTGTCTTTAGGAATGGATTTGAAACGGTTGCAAATGAAAAATTCAACTGAACCTAATTCATCACAATCGTCTCCAGTTTTATTGTGGAATCACCGTTGGGAATATGACAAAGATCCTGATACTTTTTTCAAAACCCTTTTCAAATTAGAAAAAGAAAAAATCAATTTCCGATTGATTGTTTTGGGTGAGTCGTTTCAAAAAACACCACCTATTTTCGCGGAAGCAAAAGGAAAATTACAGTCAAAAATATTGCATTGGGGCTATGCTGAAACTTTCGAAAACTATAAAAATTGGATCAATCAAGCAGATATTTTGCCTGTAACCAGTCGTCAAGATTTCTTCGGAGGAAGTGTAGTGGAAGCCATATATTGTGGATGTATTCCGCTGTTACCCAATCGATTAGCTTTTCCTGAGCATATTCCTTTGGCATATCATTCGCAGTTTTTGTATGAATCGGAACGAGACTTTTATGATAAATTGAAGAGAATGATTCTTAATCTGAATCAAACCATAACAGTCAGAAATTTTGTCGCAGGCTATGATTGGACTACATTTGTGGCCTACTATGATGAAGCGGTTTTAAATTTTAATAAAAACTCCTAAATAAGCACATGGAATTCATTGAATTTCAAAAGCAGCAAATTGCTTTTTCTGACAATAAACATAAAGGTACACCAGTCGTTTTTATTCATGGATATTGTGAAGACCAAAGGATGTGGGATGAGTTTACAGAACCTTTCGATCCTTACTTTCGCATCATAAAAATTGACCTACCTGGCTTTGGTCGCTCTGAGATAAAAGGAGCTGTTTCTCTTGAAGATATGGCAGATTGTGTCATTGCTGTTTTGGAACATCTAAAGGTCAAAAAGTATATTTTGATTGGTCACTCAATGGGTGGATATGTTTCTTTGGAAATTGCAAAAAAGGAGCATCAAAAGTTATTGGGTTTTGGTCTTTTTCATTCTCATCCATTTGAGGACAAACAAGAGGTGAAGAAAAAGCGGTTGAAGGCTGTAAAATTCATTGATGAGGTCGGACATGAAATATATGTCAAGCAATTGATACCCCGACTCTTCAAAACTGACTTTCAAAAAAGCAATCATTACTTGGTTGGAAAATTGGTTTATCAAGCAAGCCGTGGCCCAAAAGAAGGTTTGAAAAATGGACAAGTAGCGATGGCCAACCGAGTTGATAACACCAAAATACTAAAAGAAATGGACTGTCCTGTGCAGTTGATAATTGGAAAGTTAGACGAAACGCTGGCTTATGAGGAAATGGTCAAACAAGTCGAACTGCCGAAGAAAGGCTCTATCCATATTTTAGAAAAAGTTGGTCACATGGGAATGTTCTCATCCAAACGAGAATTACAAAAAATCGTTGAAACGTTTTTGGAGTTTTGTGAAGTGTAAATTACAGGAAGAAACGCTCAAAAAATAAGTTCCCGATTTCAAAAAATTAGTGAAGGAAAAGTGATTGATAATGAGGTTTTTCGAGCTAATTTTTTGAATTGAAGAGGGAAGTTGTTTTTTGAGTAATACTAAGTGGTACTTTTGGATGATGTTCCTTAAAAGTCTTCTTTCCATCTGGCACCATATTCTTCTACCAGTATATTATCAAGATCGTCTGCTTTTTTGAATAGATTTTCAAATAGTTTCAATCCTGTTTCGCTATTGAAGTATCGGTCATAAATTAGGAGTGACAAAATAATGTCTTGACCTTTTATACTAATGGTAAGCCCCTCCAGAGAATAGTTTTCACGGAGTACGAATTCATAGATTTTTTTGATATCCTTTGTTGGTAACAAACACAAAAAAGCATCACCGATTATCAACCCGTTTTTTTCAAAATAAGAGACTCGAATTTTGGCACTTCCCTTTTGCATTTCCCAACTATTGGGGCCTCTGCGACAGACCCTTACGTCGTAATTCAATTTTTCGAGCATCGTCTCAATGGTCTTGGGCATACCCGCTGGTTCAAATTCCTCGATAGAAGAAGGAAGTTCTAATTTAGAACCACAATGAATGCAATACTTTCCATCTTTTTCTTTTTCGAAAACGATATTGCTACAAGATGCACATCTTGCGCCATAATCATCTGCCCCTTTTTTGTACTCTTCAATTGTGGAATGTAAATAATGGCAAGGGAGCGAAAAACCTAAGTTTTCTCCATTTTTTAAAATGAAAGTATTGACACCTACGATTTCTCCATTTCCATTGACTAAAGGACCGCCACTGTTACCGGGGTTAAGCGCTGCGTCATGCTGAATGAAGGTAATTTCATCAAGCACGTGATAAGTATTAGAAACGATTCCTTGTGTGGCAGTATATTTTAATCCATAAGGGTGACCAATGGCTACTACTTTTTCTCCTTCTCTAAGTGGATTTTCTTCTTTCCCTAAACTAACAGTAGGTAAATCTTCAGATTTAGGTATTTTTAGAAAGGCGAGGTCGTGTTTTTTATCAAAATAAACAACGTCTGTCAATTGTTTTTTGAAGTGTTTGCCATAAATCAAAACGGATTTGTTGTTTCGTACGACGTGCTCATTTGTAATGATAAGTCCATATTGTAACAACAAAAAGCCAGTTCCAGTACTGTATGGTGTAGCGATTTGTACGATTACCCCCTTGTATTTTTCAATTACATCCTTCAATCTCGTTTATTTTGATATTGCGAATATAGGAGTAAATTCCAAATTGATTCAATTGCTCCATTTTTTCGGAGATAGGAATGGATACATGAGGTCATTTTACTTTAATTTCTATCTTTGCGCCACTTTTGAAAAATTGAATACTTATTAAAATAATAATAAAATGGCATCTACTTCAGATATCAAAAAAGGACTTTGCATGGAATACAACAACGATATATACGCTGTTGTAGATTTTCAACATGTAAAACCAGGAAAAGGAGCAGCCTTCGTAAGAACAAAATTAAAGAGTGTAACGAATGGCAAAGTGGTGGACAATACATTCCCTTCTGGTCATAAGATCACTGTAGTGCGGGTAGAGCGACGCAAATTTCAATACCTTTACAAAGATGACATGGGCTTTCATTTTATGAATAATGAAAACTATGAGCAGACTTCCATGGTGCCTGAAATGATAGACAATAGCCAATTTTTGAAGGAAGGAATGGATATTGAAATTCTTTTCCACTCCGAAAAAGAAATTCCGCTTATCGTAGAATTGCCGATGAGTGCATTTTACGAAATAAAATATACAGAACCAGGTCTAAAAGGCGATACCGCAACCAATACTCAAAAACCTGCGACACTCGAAACAGGTGCAGAGGTGAGAGTTCCCTTATTTATCAACATTGGTGATAAAGTAAAAATAGATACTCGTACAGGCGACTATTTAGGTCGAACCTAATAAAATCAGGTAATTCTTCACTGGAGTTTAAATATTTCAACATGCTTGGCTATATTTAACCCAATGACTACTATTTTTCCAATTTTAATATTTTTCTACACAACATAACCTTATGACCTTTAAAGAGATTCAAGAATTAATTAGACTTGTTGGCAAAACCAAGTTAAACGAATTTAAGGTAAAGGACGGTGATTTTGAAATGATCATACGTTCAGAAAATTACACTAAAGCTTCAAATGCTGCTCCGATTATTCAGGCGGCTCCGTCAATTATGCCTATGGCACAAGCGCCAGCCGCACCTGCAGCTGCCGCACCTGCGGCTGTACCAGCTGCTACACCTGCAACGCCAGCAGCAGAAGCAACCCCCGCAAAAGAAGATACAAGCAAATATATTGAAATAAAATCCCCTATGATTGGGACTTTTTATCGATCTGCATCTCCTGAGAAACCAGTTTACGTTTCGGTAGGAGATAAAATCGAGAAGAATTCGGTAGTTTGTATCATTGAAGCAATGAAGTTGTTCAATGAAATTGAGGCCGAGGTTTCTGGTACTATCGTTAAAGTTTTGGTAGAAGACTCTCAACCAGTAGAGTATGATCAACCTTTATTTTTGGTAGATCCAAGTTAATTTTTATTCCTTTTTACGTTTTTAGAAAAATGGCGTGATCGGGTCGAATTGGAAAATTTATCGACCGTAAGGGAAAAGAAAATTTCCAATTTGAAGTGGCTTAAATCACGAGATTTGTCTAAGAATCCCTTACAGGGAAAATCATTCAACAGGAACCTTATGTTTAAAAAAGTACTAATCGCTAATCGCGGGGAGATTGCCCTTCGAATTATAAGAACTTGTAAGGAAATGGGTATCAAAACGGTAGCCGTTTATTCTACTGCTGATAGAGACAGCTTACATGTTCGTTTTGCTGACGAGGCCGTTTGTATCGGTCCTCCATCTTCTGCTGAGTCTTACCTCAGTATTCCTAAAATCATGGCAGCAGTAGAAATTACCAATGCAGACGCTATTCACCCAGGTTATGGTTTCCTTTCGGAAAATGCAGACTTTGCTGAAGTTTGTACGGGGTATGGTATCAAATTTATCGGCCCAACCGCAGATCAAATGCGTAAGATGGGGGATAAAGTCACTGCAAAAGCAACAATGATCAAGGCAGGCGTACCAGTTGTGCCTGGTTCTGATGGATTGTTGAAGGATTTGGCTCAAGGCAAAAAAGTAGCAAAAGAGATTGGCTATCCAGTTATCATCAAAGCAACTGCTGGTGGTGGTGGAAAAGGGATGCGTATCATTTGGAAAGAAGATGAATTTAAAGCGGCTTGGGATAGTGCGCGCCAAGAAGCAAAAGCCTCTTTCGGAAATGATGGTATGTATTGTGAAAAATTTGTTGAAGAACCACATCACATTGAGTTTCAGATAGCAGGTGACCAGTTTGGAAATGTTTGCCACCTTTCAGAAAGGGATTGTTCCATACAAAGAAGGCATCAGAAATTGGTCGAGGAGAGTCCTTCTCCATACATGGATGATGACTTACGTCAAAGAATGGGTGAAGCTGCGATAAATGCAGGTAAATGTATCAAATACGAAGGTGTAGGAACGGTAGAATTCTTGGTAGATAAACACAAAGATTTCTACTTCATGGAAATGAATACCCGTATCCAAGTGGAACATCCAGTTACAGAAGAAGTAATTGACCACGATTTAATAAAAGAGCAAATCAAGATCGCTGCTGGCGAAAAAATCTCTGGAGAAAATTACTTCCCTAAGATGTGGGCCATGGAGTGTCGTATCAATGCAGAAGATCCTTACCGTGATTTTAGACCTGCTCCGGGTAAGATTGGTTCTTTTCATAGTCCAAAAGGGCATGGTGTGCGAGTTGATACGCATGTTTATGCAGGGTATTCTGTTCCGCCATATTACGATTCGATGATTGCCAAAATCATCTGTCGTGCTCAAACGCGTGAAGAATGTATCCGAAAAATGGAACGCGCACTCGATGAGTTTATCATCGAAGGTGTGAAAACAACCGTTCCTTTCCATAAAAAATTAATGAAAGATCCTGACTTCCGTCGAGGTGTTTTCAACACTGGCTTTATCAATACTTTTGATTTAGGCGAGCCGGAAGAGTAGTTTTTCAGTCGGCAGTTTTTCAGTCGGCAGTGAGCAGTTTGCAGTCGGCAAAATTGAAAACTGTGGTTTTTATAAAGGACATTTGGGGATAACTCAAATGTCCTTTATTGTTATCTCATAAACGCGAAGTAAAGCCACGGATTTACACAGATTTCACGGATTAAAGAATTTATAAATCTGTGTAATCCGTGCAAATCCGTAGCTAAAAAAAAACGGCATCAACCTTAATAAGATTGATGCCGTTTCGCTGCCAACTGCCGACTGAAAAACTGCCAACTGTTTTAAAACGGAATATCCTCATCATCATTCATACGCGAAGTACGCGTGATAACCGCATCATCCAAATCCAATCCAAAGTCACCAAAATCAGATTTATCTAAATCGCCGAACTTGGCGAACTCACTGGTGAACTTCAGTTTGACGGTATCCAATGCACCGTTACGGTGTTTGGCGATGATAATTTCAGCTACATTTTTAAGTGAATTACCTTCCTCGTCTTCCAAGATTTGGTAGTATTCAGGACGATAGATAAACGATACAATATCCGCATCCTGCTCAATCGCGCCAGACTCCCGAAGGTCAGAAAGTTGAGGTCTTTTCGTTCCTCCACGTGTCTCTACCGCACGACTCAGCTGTGAAAGTGCAATTACTGGCACATTCAACTCTTTCGCCAAGGCTTTCAGCGAACGAGAGATTTTACTAATCTCTTGCTCCCGATTACCTCTTGCGGATTCGTCACCACTCATCAATTGTAAATAATCGATGATGACTAAATCTATATCATGTTGTTTTTTAAGACGACGACATTTTGCACGCAACTCAAAAATATTGATGGCAGGAGTATCATCAATAAAAACAGGAATATCACTCATAC
>CALLVG010000264.1 GCA_938010715.1 uncultured Saprospiraceae bacterium | reverse complement strand
TCCATTCAAAACAACGCATGACAATCGCGTTTTTGAAACAACGATTGATCATCTTTTAGTTTTGGAAAATAGGGTGGTGGTCATACACAATTCGTCTTATGCTGGCCTCGCCAAAGGTGCCGAGAAAAAACTCAATGATATAAAGGATTGGATGTTTTTGGTTGGTTCAAGTATCGGTTCTTTGTTTCCTGGTAAGGAAGTTGAATTGGTGGTTTGTTATCCAGTTTTGGGGTTGTTTTATGGGGTTGAGGTGCCAGTTTTGAAAGTGACATAAAGTGGTTTAGTTGAACGCGGATTTGACGGATAGACGCGGATTTTCGCGGATAGGGGCTAATTAATTGTCTGAATCAGGATTTACAAGATTCGAGGATTCATAGGATTTTGCTTAGGAATAAATAGATGAATTTGGAAGGATATATTCTATTAAGTTTTACTCAAATCATTATGATTAATTCCAACATAATCCTGAGAATTATGTGAATCCTGAGAACGTGTCCGCCGTGGCTGATCCTGATTCAGACAAAAAAAAGATTAGAAATCCGTTTAAATCCGTTCAATCCGTGTCCCAATTAAGTCGCTCTGAGAAAAAAATCCGTGAAAATCCGTGTCTATCCGCGTCCTCCGCGTTCCACTAAATCGCTCCGAGAAAGTCTCTCAAAGAAATCACTCCACCACAATCTCATCCACAAACAACCAAGCCTCATTCCCTGCACCTTGCGCACCATCGGGAATAATCCCAAAACGCTCCGCAACAATTCTTAAATAACGCGCATCTGAGTTGAATTTGAGTGAAGGCGTTGCAATTTTTCCATCCGCATAAATATTGGCAGTAGCAGCGGCGAGTGAATATTTTTTACCATTTTCAGAAGTGAAAACACTTATCTTTTTGGGCAAATAAATCCATTGACCTTCTCCTTTAAAAAATCGCAACTTGACTTCAGAAATAGAAGTTGAGTCACCCATGTCAATCACAGCCTCAAAATCTTTACCTGCGAAACCGAGCCATTCTTTATCGCCATATCGTTCATCACTACCCAAGATACCGTTGGCGATAGAAGCATTTCCAGCAGCAGAATATTGAGGAGCAGGTTTGTTTTTTAAACCAATTGACCTTCCAGCAGCTTTGTGCCAATTAATATTCGAAAAAAAATCTCTTCCTTTTGGAACGCCATCCACGAATTGTTGCGCCCAAACTTTGTCCAATTCTGACACATTGATGGGTTCGGTGTAGGTTTCAAAAGGGCCTTTTCCTTTTGGTCTGCCGAGTGAATATTTGATTTCTGCGTCTCGAATATTTGAGTTTAAATGAAGCATCAAAAGGCCATTTTCGATTTTAAAATCACCTTTGACATCATAGACATTTTGAGAAAAATTGACGCCATAATGTTCCAATCTTTTGAGGTGCGTTTCTAACCTTTTTACAAAATCAGGGAATGATTTGTTTTTGGAATTCGTCCAATTGACCTCGGCCATCGCGCAGGCACGCGGGTAAGTCATGTAATCAAGTTGGTCTTGATTTGGAATGTATTCCGTCCATAGATTTCCTTGTGCGCCAAGAATTCGTTTTCGTTGTTTTTTGGAAAGTCCTTTGGGAATTGGGTCGTAATCATAGACCTTTTCCAATGGCAAAAATCCACCAATTGCCAACGGCTCTTTTTCATGTTGTGATTGATAATAATCGAAATAGCAATGAGAGGTCGGCGTCATGATGACATCGTGCCCGGCCTTGGCTGCTTTGATGCCACCTTCGGTTCCACGCCATGACATGACAGTGGCATTGGGCGCCAACCCACCTTCCAAAATTTCATCCCAACCAATGATTTTTTTACCTTTTGAATTGATGAATTTTTCGATTCTTTTTATGAAATAGCTTTGTACTTCATGTTCATCTTTTAACTGTTTTTCGACCATTAAATCTTGGACAAATTCACTTTCTTTCCATTGTGTTTTTGGACATTCATCGCCGCCAATGTGGATGTATTCTCCAGGGAATAACTCAATGACTTCCGAAAGCACATTTTCTAAAAATTGAAACGTTTCTTCCGTTGGGCAATAAACGTTTTCGGAGATGCCCCATTTTGTAAGTGGTTGAAGCACAGTGTCTTGCAAGCATCCGAGCTCTGGGTAAGCTGCTATGGCTGCCTGTGCATGACCGGGCAATTCTATTTCTGGAATGATAGTAATGTATCGTTCGGCGGCATATTTTACGACCTCTTTTATTTCCTTTTGAGTATAAAATCCGCCATATTTTTTGCCATCAAATTTTTGTGGTTCATCGTTGTAATGTCCGATTAAAGTTTCGCTTCTAAAAGCAGCAACTTCGGTCAGTCGTGGGTACTTTTTTATTTCAATTCGCCACCCTTGATCTTCTGTCAAATGCCAATGAAAACGATTGAATTTATGCATTGCTAAAAGGTCAATATATCGTTTCACCGCATCGACACCAAAGAAGTGACGTGCCACATCTAAGTGCATTCCTCGATAAGAAAAACGAGGCGCATCCACGATATTCACAACTGGTAAATCGAAGCTCAAATTATCATACGATTCTTTCAAATAAATTTCTGGAGGCATCATTTGTGTTAAAGTTTGAACGCCATAAAAGGCTCCGGCAGGCGTCTTCGCCGCTATCTCAATTCGTGATGGATTGATGGTTACCCGATAGCCTTCCTCTTCTCGTATCAATGGGTCTTTTGAGAAAATAATGGCGTTTTGAACTTTTGCATCGTCGCCGATATTTAGGTGACAACCTGCCGCTCGCTCAAATAATTTATTTAGAAAAGAAAGAGGTTGCTCCCATTCAGGATCACCCTGTGGAATCAAGGTAGTTTCCAAATTCAAATGAAACGCCCCCGAACCTAATTCTAATAATTGTGGTTTGGGTAGAATACTTGCATTCCCACGATAGGATCTTTGCTCCTTTTTACAATTTGTAAAAAATAGTAGGAACGTAATTGCCAAAAGTGCCTGTGATGACTTCATAATGTTGCGGATGTTTAGATGGGTAAAAGTAAGTTTTTCTAACTTTGGAATAGAATGGAAAGAAAGGATAGGAAATATATAAAATTTTTGAGTGGAAACTATCCCTCTTTATCCCCTCTGCCTGTTGCACAGCAGGCGGGTTCCAAAGGGGGACAGGTTTCCCTCTTTTTCTTTTTGCTGATTTTCTTTTTTAATTTTTCACTTTCAGCTCAAATTAACTTAAAAATTTCTCCACTTGATACGACTCCTACCTTTTTCAAAAAATACAATTTAGAAAAAGAATATACCGACTCACTTGCCACGCGAACGGCTTGCCATCAACTTATTTTAAACTTAAAAAATGAAAACTACCTGACTGCTTCCTTGGATGATTTTGAAATAATTGAAAACCAAGCTACTGCAAAAATTTATGTCGGCGCTCAACTCAAATGGGCGTATTTTAAAACCAAAAACATACCTTCTTCATTTTTATTAAAAGAGGGTTTCCGAGAAGGAAATTTTGAAGGTAAGTCTTTTAATTTATTGAAAATCAAGGAGTTAAAAGATGGGTTGTTGGAGCAGTTTGAAAATAATGGATATCCATTTGCTCAAATTTTGATGGATAGTGTGGTGGTGAATGGGGGAGTGGTCACCGCAATTTTAAAAGCTGAAACTGGGCCGTTGATTTATTTTGAAAAGCTGAAAAGTTTTGGAGAAGTAGAAATTTCGCAACGCTATTTAGAAAACTATTTGGGCATTGAAGAGAATCAACCTTTTGATAGAGCAAAGGTTCTGAAAATTCAAAATCGAATCAAAGAGTTGCCTTTTTTGAAAGAAGAAAAATCTACGACAGTTGATTTTCTATTCAATCGAGCAGAAGTGAAAATGGCTTTAAAACCTAAGAAAGCGAGTCGATTTGATTTCGTGATTGGGGTTTTACCCAATAATCAAGAATTGAATCGACTTTTGATTACAGGTCATTTTGTGGGTGAATTTCAAAACCAATTTGGAAAAGGGGAGCGATTGTTTGTGGAGTTGGAACAGTTGCGTCCTCAGTCACCACAGATGGAGGTTGAATTTCAATACCCGTATCTTTTAGATTCTCCTTTTGGAGCCGATTTGAAGTTTCATTTGTACAAAAGGGATACGACTTTTTTGGATGTTAATTTTGAATTAGGCGCAAGCTATTTGCTCGAAGGTGGCAATTATTTTAAAGTATTTTTCAATCAATACAGTTCTCGATTGCTTTCTGTTAATGAGGCTAATTTATTGCAAACCAGGCGTTTACCTGGACAGCTGGACGTGAGTCGGTCTAATTTAGGGGTAGAGTGGCTTTGGCAAAAATTGGATTATCGTTTCAATCCACGAAAAGGGTGGGAGACCAGAATCTCAACTTCAGGTGGGCTGAAAACGATTATAGAAAATTCGTTGATTTTGGGTTTGTCTGATGTCAATTTTGCATTTGAAAGTTTATATGATTCACTTCAATTGAATTCATTTCAAGGGCAGGTAGATTTGGAAGTTGCTCGTTATTTTCCAACTGCTTCTAATCAAACTTTTAAATTAGGTTTGAAAGGTTTTTATACGCTTTCTGCAAATCCGATCCTAAAAAATGAACAACAACGAATTGGTGGGAATCAACTGCTCAGAGGGTTTGATGAAGAGTCGATTTTTGCCACCAACATGGCAGTGGCTACTGCTGAATATCGTTTGCTCACTGGTCAAAATTCTTATCTCTTTTCCTTTTTAGATGTGGCTTGGGTGGAGGACAAAACAACACAGACCAATATTACCGATACACCAATTGGTTTTGGTGCAGGGGTTACATTTGACACATCGGTCGGAGTGTTCGGAATGAGTTACGCATTGGGTCGGCAGCTTGGAAATTCGATTGATTTTAGATCAGGAAAGATTCATTTTGGGTATTTGAGTCTTTTTTGAAACAAGTCACAACTCACCTGACCGCACCGCTGGTGCTTTGAGAAATTAGATCCGTACTCTTCTTTCTATAAATATTACCACCTCTCTGAGGTTTGCTATGTCAAACACCTCAAAATTTTTATATTTGATGATCAGATTTGACTAAAAACTAAGAATTTTTGAAGTTTACTAAGGCAAAATAAACACATTAGATGCTTTAGCATTGATGAGAATTTTTAAAACAATCAAAACCAATTCGTTATGAAAAAACTATTCGTGATTTCTTTTTTATGCATCTGTTCAATCGCTTCATTCGGTCAATTCAAAGATTTTGATTTGAGTGAACAAATTTTGGCGGATTACAAATTCCAGTCACTTCAGCTCGGTTTTAATTCGTATGGCGACAGTCAAAGGAGTTATTTCAAAAACCAAAATCAAAAGTCAACTTTTAATAACTATTATATTGTTCCATCTTTATCTACCAGCTATTTTGCTATCCGAAATAGCAGGGCTTCTCAATTTAGGATGAGTAACCATATATCATTTGATGGCAGGTTTGCCAAAAATAGCCAAACAGAATCCACTAATAGATTGATGAGTTTTAGAACATCTCATAGCGCTTCTAAACTTTTTTACAATAGAAAAAATTGGTTTATTGGAGTTGCAGGTGGGATTAGTTATGGTGCTGGAACTAATAAAGAAAAAAGCAATGGCAATTCATTTGAATCAAGTTCTGATAATATTAGATTCTCTGCCAATCCATCTTTTGGTATCGGGAGGATAGAAAACGTAACGGATGCTTGGCGGGCATATCGGATGTTGGAAGATTTGGAAAAATGGGGATTATTGAACCAGGAACCATCCTTGGAGGAGCTTAGATCATTGACGGAGTTACATACTGCTCGACAACAAATTCGATTTTTTGACAGGAGATACAAATTGATAGAGGACATTCAAATATTAGCTAATCATCTTTTGGATAGTGGTTTGGCTAATGATGGAAATGGCGTTTTATTTACTTCACTTTTCGATAGATGGCTCTATGGAGCCAATGCAACAAGGACTTCGGGCAGAAGGTGGCAATTATCTTTTCCGTTGAATGCAAATAGAAGAAGTATTAAAGCCAACACTACTGATTTTGAAGAATTGACTGGTAGTTTTGAAATTCGTTTAGATTATTTAAGTGCCAAACCACTCAACCTCAAATGGCAATTTGATTGGCACGCCTCTGTTACAGGTACTTATTTTGATAATGATTTAAAAGAAGAAAGTGATGATTTGTACTCGTTGAGACCCGAAGCAAGGGTAAGTTTTGGTTATTATCCAAACACGCGAACTTCAATCACTTTCGGTTCTACTCTGCAATATTTTATTGAAGATTGGGAACAGTTCGAGTATTTGGGTGATAATATTGAAAGGGCAATTTTTGGATTAAACACTCGAATGAATTATTACTTTTCTCCTCAGACAAGGCTGGAGGGAAGTTTTGGCTTTAGTGACAATTTTTCTCCAAAATATTATCGTTGCCAATCTGATTTGAGAAGTTTGAGTTTTTACCCAGGAACAAATTTGGAGAATGCGCATTGTATGGGAATTTTTTACCGACTTCGATTTATGCATTCGTTTTTTTAAAGGTAATCCGTTGTTGCCGAGTTGCCTACAATGTAATTAAAATGTTGCTCAACAATGGCAACTTGGCAACAACGGCATCTCGTCCTTACTTCTGCGCTCTTGACGCCAAAAACAATGCAATCGTTCCAAAAATAATATTGGGAATCCATACTCCAAGAATGGTCGGAAAATTACTATTGGAAGCAAACGTAACGGAGAATTTTGATAAGAAAATATAAATCGCTCCCACAGCCATACCAATGGCAAGGTGCATACCCATTCCGCCACGGACTTTGCGAGCGGCGACGGCGACACCAATTAGCGTTAAAATGAGAATCGTTACTGGGTCAGAAGTTCTTCTGTGAAATTCGATTTCGAATAGTTTTGTATTACTGAGACCGCGATTTTTTTCGGCTTCAATAAATTTGAGCAGCGCAGGGGAGTCCATCATCTCCTTTTGATTGGTGAAACGCACAAAATCTTCGGGAATCAAATTGAGCGTCGTGTCAATGGATTTATTTTTATTAAAATAGAAAGTCTCCTTCATGCCATCAAAAGAGCGAACTTGATAGTTTTTTAACCTCCAGTTTTCTTTATCTTTTTGCCAACGACATTCTTTTGCTTCGAGGTAGCTGGTGAGTTTTCCATCAGGTGAAAAACTTTCGATGCGAAAGTCATGACCGACTTTTTCTTTTTTGTTAAAATATCGAATGTAAACCTTTTTGTTATCCTCCAGGAACATGTGGACTTTATTGGTTTTTCCTTTATCACTATGCTTCCAGATGTAGGTGTGTTCAAAATCCAACCGCGATTTATTGCCATAAGGAACGATAAAATGATTGGCTACCAAATGAAAGCCAACAATCAAAAGTGCCGCTGCCATATATGGAACCAATAACCGATTGAAACTCACCCCCGCATTTAGAATCGAAATGATTTCTGAATTGGTCGCCAGTCGTGAGGTGAAAAATATCACAGCTATCAAAGCATACAATGGCAACAATAAACTGTTGATATAAGGTATAAATCCGAGGTAGTAATCGACAATGATTTCACCAATCGTACAATCTTCTTCTACGAAATTTTCCACCTTTTCACTAAAGTCAATTACGACGGCAATCATCGTGAAAATCAGCACAACAAACAGAAAGGTTGTGATGTACTTATTGAAAATATATTTGTCAAGTTTCTTCATTCAACCGCGAAAATCGAATTTTTAAAATTAAGTCTATTATTTTAGCCGCAAATAATTTAACGATATGAAAAAGATTGCATTTTTTACGAGCGCTATTTTAGTTTTTTCTTTGGGTTTGATGGCCCAAGTGCCAGCCCCTGCTGCTGCTCAAAAAGGGGTTATGGTACTTACAGGATCGACCCTACATGTTGGTGATGGGCAAGTGATCGAAGATGCCATTTTGATGGTTGAAAAAGGAAAGTTCACTCTCGTTAGTTCAAAAAATAAATCTGCTGTTCCAAAAGGTGCAAATTTCAATTACGTAGATGTTTCTGGAAAACATATCTATCCTGGGTTGATTGCACTCAATACCACTATCGGTTTGACGGAGGTGGATGCTGTGCGTGCCACGCGCGATTTTCGAGAAGTTGGATATATGAATCCGAGTATTCGTTCCATCATTGCTTATAATACGGATTCAGATGTTACGCCAACGGTAAAATCTAATGGCGTTTTGATGGCGCAAATAGTACCTCAAGGAGGGCGCATTTCAGGTCAATCAAGTTTAGTGCAATTGGATGCATGGAATTGGGAAGATGCTGCTTTGGCAACGGACATCGGAATACATCTTCGTTGGCCACGAACTTCTTCTTGGAATTGGAGCGCGCGAAAATCAAAACCCAATGAAAAATATGAAGAGCAAGTTTTAGAAATCGAACATTATCTAAAAGAGGCAAAAGTATATACTGCCGCAAACTCACCTGCTATCACCAATCTGAAATTTGAGGCGATGAAAGGTCTTTTTGATGGTTCTAAAAAGCTATTTATTCATACCAATACAGCTCAGACGATTAAAAGAGCAGTGCTTTTAGCGAAAAATAATAACCTCAAACCAGTCATCGTCGGTGGTCAAGAGGCATGGATGATTACAGACTTTCTGAAAACAAATGACATTGCAGTTGTCTTGGGTGCTTCGCAAAGTTTACCACAAAAATCACACTCTGACATTGACCAATCGTATAAATCTCCTTCTATTTTAGAAAAGGCAGGAATCCTTTTTGCCATCAGCGAGTCAGGCGGTTGGAAACAACGAAACCTTGTTTTTCAGGCAGGTCAGGCTGCTGCTTTTGGGTTGGGAAAGGAAAATGCCATTAAAGCCATCACGCAAAATCCAGCTAAAATTTTAGGTGTTGAAAAACA
The DNA here is from genome assembly GCA_938010715.1 of uncultured Saprospiraceae bacterium. Taxonomy (GTDB): domain Bacteria; phylum Bacteroidota; class Bacteroidia; order Chitinophagales; family Saprospiraceae; genus JAGQWW01. Next base: position 8,050 of record CALLVG010000264.1, on the reverse strand, counting down.
ACTCGGAACTATCACCGAAGGACTTGATGCCACTTTCATAGTTTCAGAGGGTGATGTTTTAGATATGCGTACGAGTCGAGTGACAGAGGCTTATATTCAAGGTAGAAAGGTAAGTGTGGATGATAAGCAGAAGGCGCTTTATCGGAAGTTTCAGGAGAAGTATAAGGGGGAGTAGGCAGTAGGCAGTTGGCAGTTTTTCAGTCGGCAGTCTGCAATCAGCAGTCTGCAATCAGCAGTCGGCAGTCAGCAGTCGGCAGTCAGCAGTCAGCAGTCCACAATCGGCAGTCAGCAGTTTGCAGGAGGGATGGTTTAGTATATAAATTTTAAAGACTATGAGATTTAAAGATTTAAAGGCTTTTCAGTTGTCTTTTAGACTGGCTATGGAGATTTTTGAAATATCGAAACAATTCCCGAAAGAGGAAACTTATTCACTTACAGACCAAATTCGAAGATCATCAAGGTCGGTTCCCGCCCAAATCGCAGAAGCTTATCGAAAGAGATTATACCCAAAACATTTTATCAGTAAATTATCGGATGGAGATGCAGAGAATGCAGAAACACAGGTGTGGTTAGGATTTTCCTTTAAATGCAAATACGTTGAAGAAGCCAAATTCAATGAATTAATGGATCTCTCACTTCAGGTGGGAAAGTTAATCGGCGACATGATGAAAAATCCCAAAAAATACAGCTAAAATTCTAATCATTAATCTGCCGATTGCCTGTTATAGACTGCCAATTGCTGATTGCCGACTGAGACCTGCCGACTGCTAATTTGAGGACTGCCGACTGCTGGTTGCAGACTGCCGACTGAAAAACTGCCGACTGGAAACTAAATCACTCTTCCGCTCCAAATTCAACCCCATCAATTGCCACCAAAAGAAACCCGCCAATAATCATCACCAATCGACCAACGAATCCGAATAATGACCCAGGCGCATCCATCCAAGCCAAAAAGGTAAATTGGATGCCCATTAACATCAAACAGATAGCAGTGAAACCGATTATGAATAGTAAAAAACCAAGTAGGGTAAGGATGCCTCTATTTTTCATAAGACTAAAATTTTTGCAAAAGTAAGTAAAGTGGTAGGTGAAACAACTTTTTAATTGAAGATGTTTAAGAATTGAAATAGAAACAAAAAAATCTATTTTTTCAAAACTTCATTGAAAGGAGACAAATAGAAAGTACTTTTACATCCAATTATGGAAAAGAAGATGAAAATAATCGAATGCCCACGAGATGCGATGCAAGGCCTGAAGGATTTTATTCCAACGGAGGAGAAGGCAGATTATATCAATCAGTTGCTAAAGGTTGGTTTTGATACCATAGATTTTGGAAGTTTTGTCTCGCCCAAAGCGATTCCGCAAATGCGAGATACCGCAGATGTACTTTCAAAATTGGATTTATCAAATACGGATACCAAATTGCTCGCTATCGTCGCCAATAAACGAGGCGCAGATGATGCCTGTCAATTTGAAGAAATTAATGTTTTGGGCTACCCGTTTTCAGTTTCAGAAACGTTTCAATTGAGAAATACCAATGCCACCATTGAAGAATCTTTGAAAAGGGTAGAGCAGATTACGGAGTTGGCGCACAACCATAAAAAGACGATGTTAGTCTATCTTTCGATGGGTTTCGGAAATCCGTATGGAGATGAGTGGAATGTAGAGATTGTCCAAAAATGGGCTGACAAATTAGTCAATATGGGTGTCAAAGTCCTTCAATTGTCAGATACGATTGGTGTGGCTAAACCTGAAAGTATTCGCTATCTGTTTTCAAATTTATTACCTGAATACCCTGATGTAGAAATAGGTGCCCACCTCCACACTACACCCTCCACTTGGATGGAAAAAATCGAAGCCGCTTACCAAAGTGGTTGCAGAAGATACGATGGCGCAATAAGAGGTTACGGCGGTTGCCCAATGGCAAAAGACGACCTCACAGGCAACATGCCCACCGAAAACATGTGCTGGTATTTCAAAAAGCAAGATGCGCTTGAGCTGTATTGGGAAGAGTTCTTATTTGCTTTGAATAAGGCGAATGATGTTTTTCCTGATCATTGAGGCAGTAGGTAGTTGGCAAAGAATCGAATTTTTTTGTCATAAAAAAAGGACATTTGGAGTAAATCCAAATGTCCTTTTTTTTGCAAAATTATAGTAGCCGATTGCCATTTGTTAGCTGCAGACTAATATTAATCATAACAACCCCTTCTAACTCTTCTAATTTTCTTACGAATACCAACCAACCCATTATCAAGGAAGTTGTAAGAGAAAAAGATACCACCAGTAAAGTACCAATCTCTGGTATCTGGATTTCCACGCAAAGTGCCAGGGTCAACGATGACTGGGTCACCTCCAAAAAGTTCACCTGTTCGATTCCCTAATGCAGCAGCGATTTCACCGTTTCCAGCTAATAAATCGCCGTAATCAGCATAAATGCCACCAACATCATCCAAATAATCATTGAAAGTTAGACGAGCACCTGCTTCAAAACCAATGTTCATGGCATCATTCAACGCCCATTTTACACCTAAACCAAACGGAACGGCAAAAGTCGTTTTGCTATATGGCGAACCATAATCAGCAATACCTTGCCCTTCAGTGCCAAGTGGCTGAAGTGCCACCCATTCCCCCTCATATTCGGCTTTTGGATTAAATGAAGTTAAAGCAACTCCAGCAAATAAATATGGCGAAAAAGGTTTTTTCAAACCATAAGGTTGATAGCCTGGAATATTCCACTCTCCAGTAACTGAAAACTCAAGTAGCCTTGTTTTGAAACTCAAATTACGATTGCGAATAGACTGGTTGGCTGTGTTGGCATCGTCACCCGCTATCCACGAATAATTCAATCCACCTTTAATGGAAATTTTATCATTCATATTATAACGACCCAAAATACCGAAAGCAGGTTTCGATTCGTTCCAATATAAGGTACTGTTATCGTTGGAAAGTTCTCCAATGTAGTTGGAGGCTCCCAAGAAAATGCCCAATTCGGTATGCTGAGCAAAAATGAAAGAGGGGAAAATGATTGCGATTGATAAAAGAAGTCTCTTCATTTCAAAAATTTATACAACTTTTGCGTTTAAAAAATGTCTTTTGGATAGTACAAAGTTAGCTAATAATCCAATGTAATATGGCTTTTCTCTTATTCAAACGTCTAATAGACGCGTAATTAGATGTTTTTTGTAATCGGTAACTGAAAAATTAGAAGTTTATTGAATACAAAATCTATTTTTACGCGCTAAAAACTTTTTGAACTGGCTAAGTCAATAATTTTCAACCAAAATTTTAATTTTCGATAGTCTTTTCCCAAAGAAATATTTTAGAATAATTATTAATTAAAAAGAATTTTCATGAATCAAAAAGTAAATTTTTTCTGCTCTCTTTTGGTTTTTTGCTCAATGTCTTTGTTCGCTCAAGATAAAGCTCCTGTAAATTGGTTCAATCTTGACCAAGGAACTGACAATGTGCAAGGTGTAAGTACTGAAAAAACGTACTCAGAATTGTTGAAAGGAAAAACTCCCAAGCAAATGGTTGTTGTGGCCGTTATTGACTCCGGTGTCGATGTGGATCACGAAGACCTAAAAGATGTTATGTGGGTGAACGAAGACGAAATTCCAGGTAATGGAATTGATGATGACAACAATGGATACATTGATGATATTCACGGATGGAATTTTATCGGAGGAAAGAATGGTAATGTCAATCAAGACAACTTAGAAGCTGCACGTTTGTTAGCGAAATATCGTAAGCAATTTGCAAATACAAACAGCGCTGCTGGCCTTTCTAAAAAATTGAAAAAGCAATACGCTGAATACCAAGAATTGGAAGCACTTATCACCAAAGAACAAAAAAATGGTAAAGAAAACGCAAAAAGATATTCTTCTATCGTAAGTGGCTTAACCAAATTGGAAGCAATGATGGAGAAAGACTCTCTTTCTTTTGAGGATTTGGCAACCAAAACGATTTCAGACCCTGAAATCCAAGAGGCAGCAGGAGTTGCTGGTAGAGTAATCGCTGGAGGTGGCACGATTGCTTCTTTGAAAGAAGACCTTCGTGGAGCGATCAATTTTTTTGAATCAAAGTACAAATACCATTACAATCCAGATTTCAATCCTCGTGATATTGTTGGAGACAATTACAACAACATTCTCGAAAAAAGTTATGGAAATAATGATTACGAAGGACCAGATGCTGGTCACGGTACCCACGTTGCTGGTATCATTGCTGCCTCAAGAGGTAATGGAATCGGAATGAAAGGTGTTTCTAACAATGTAAGAATCATGACGGTACGCGCAGTGCCTGATGGAGATGAGCGTGATAAAGATGTTGCCAATGCAATTCGATATGCAGTAGATAATGGTGCTTCTATCATCAATATGAGTTTTGGAAAAGGATACTCTTGGAATAAATCAGTAGTTGATGCAGCCGTCAAGTACGCTCAAAAGAATGATGTTCTTTTGGTACATGCAGCGGGTAACAGTCACCAAAACAACGACAACACTGGTAACTTCCCGAATGATAAATATGCGAAATCAGGTTGGTTTAAATCGAAAAAATCAAAAACTTGGTTGGAAATTGGAGCATTGAGTTGGAAAGGAGGTGCAGACGCACCAGCTACTTTTTCAAATTATGGAAAAGAAAATGTTGACTTATTCTCTCCTGGTGTAGATATCAATTCTACGATTCCTGATAATAAATATGCAGATTTTAATGGAACGAGTATGGCCTCTCCAGTTGCGGCTGGAGTTGCGGCAGTATTGCGCTCTTACTTCCCTACATTATCTGCAAAGCAAGTGAAAAATATCTTGATGGAGTCCGTTACACCTTTGAACAGACAAGTGAAAAAGCCTGGAACTGAGGAAATGGTTCCTTTCAGCAGTTTGTCTGTTACAGGTGGTGTTGTGAATGCTTTCAAAGCAGTACAACAAGCACAAAAGACAAAAGGTAAAAACAAAAAATGGAAAAACAGCAAACAGGCAAAAGCTGCTGCGGGGAAAGCCAATCAAAGAACCAAAACAGCGCTTCCTTAAGGTAGAATTTATTTTATGATAAAAAGGAGTTATCGTTAATCGCGGTAACTCCTTTTCTTTTAGTATTACTCAAAAATAACTTCCCTGTTCAATTCAAAAAAAAATAGCTCGAAAAACCTCATTATCAATCACTTTTCCTTCGCTATTTTTTAATCATCACATATTTTTGAGCGTTTCTTTTTTTGGTCAAAATTTTTCAGACTATGAGTAATGTAAAAATTGAAGCTTCTTGGAAAAAAGCACTTGCCAACGAATTTGATCAACCCTATTTTCAAAAATTAACTTCTTTTTTAAAAGCGGAAAAAGCAAAAGGGAAGGTTATCTATCCTCCTGGCTCGCTTATTTTCAATGCCTTTGATCGCACGCCATTCGATGAGGTCAAAGTTGTCATTTTGGGGCAAGATCCGTATCACAATCCAGGTGAGGCGATGGGTTTATCTTTTTCGGTTCCTAAAGGAGTGAGGGTGCCACCTTCATTGAAGAACATTTACAAAGAGTTGTATTCTGATTTGAAAATTTCTCCACCACAGCATGGTGACTTGAGCGAATGGTCTGCACAAGGAGTCTTTTTACTCAATGCCATGCTTACGGTAGAACATAAAAAAGCAGGTTCACATCAAAAGAGTGGTTGGCAGGAATTTACAGCAGCGGTGATCAAAAAGCTCTCAGACGAAAGAGATGGTTTAGTCTTTATGCTTTGGGGCAATTTTGCCAAGTCAAAAGGGGATCTTATTGATAAAACGAAACATTTGGTATTGGAAGCGGCACATCCCTCCCCGCTTGCAAGAGGCGCATATTTTGACAGCAAACACTTCTCTAAAGCAAATGAATATTTTAAAAAAAATGGACAAAAACCGATCGATTGGCAACTTTCTTAAGTCCAAAGTGTATCGTAGAATAACAAACCCCTTATTGGCATCGTTTTGTATTTAAATAGAAGAATATGAGGAAATTAATGTTTTTAATTGTAACGGCTTTACTTTCTTTTTCAATGTCTGCACAGGATGGATTTGAAAAGCGAGAGAAAGTAATGATTGATGGCACTTTACTCGAAATGTGGGTTACGGAAACAGGAGACACGCTGTTTATGGCCAACTTGGACGAATTTTCTGTTTCCTCAATGCGAACCTTTGAAAGCGATGCCGAACAAAATTTATACAAAAGATATCGCCGATATGCGGCCAAGGTTTATCCGTATGCAGTGGAGGGGATTAAAATTTTTAGAGAAGTAGAACATTTGTCTGAGGATTTGACTCGTCGTCAACGCAAAAAGAAAATCAAAAAGCTTCAAAAAGATTTAGAGGAAAAATTCGAAAGTAAACTTAAGCAACTGAGCAAGCAGCAAGGGTACGTCTTGATGAAAATGATTGAAAGAGAGTTGGATACGCCCATGTATAAATTGATAAAAAATATGCGCGGTGGTTTTACCGCAACTTATTGGTCAACTTTTGCCAGGTTTTGGGGACATAAATTGAAGCCAGGATATGAGGAAGGAAAAGACCCAATTTTGGATGTGGTGTTGAAGGATTTTGATGTGTCCTATCATTTGCCAAGAGGTGCCAACCTCGAAAAATATGACAAGTATTTTAAAGGAAAAAATAAAAAGTCTCCAATAAAAGAAGAACCCAAAACTGAAGTTGAAAATTAAAAAATGTTTGGTGAGTGTGATTAATCTTTTACGAAAGGCTAAGTAAAACTGAATTTGTTTTACTAATCATATTTTTGTATCAAGCCATGCAAATTACATCTGTTTTAGCATTCGATTTTTTATCCTTGGGCTTTGGTTTAAATTACCCCAAAAACGAGCAATAGCTTCGATTGTTTGTTCAAATTCTGCGTAGTCAAAAGGTTTTGTGACGTAAGCATTTGCCCCCAAATCGTAACAGTTCTGTATATCATCTTCTTGTTTAGAACTTGAAAAAACGACCACTGGAATTTTTGCCCAAGATTTGTTGCTTTGAAGGGTTTTCAAAACTTCAGTTCCATTCATCTGTGGCATGTTCAAATCCAATAATACCAAAGAAATAGGCTCAATACTACTTTGATCCAAGTGATCCAAAAAATCCTTTCCATTTGAAAAATTAATGACGTCTGCCTCAGGTGAGATGCTTTTAAAAGCAAGGTGTGCAAGCTGCGCGTCAGCAGGGTTGTCCTCTACAAGGACGATTTTTGTGGTTTTGTTCATGACAATATAATTACTCTCTTTGGGTAACTCAATATTAAGGTCGTAGGAATCCGAAGGCAAATTTACGCTCTTTTGATAGACTTTTCCTATCTAATATATGGGCATTTTACGTATATACATCTTAAGAAGTTTCTTATATGTTTGCCAAAAAGCCTTTATTCAAAATCCTTTTCATCAAATTCTCTGAGAATCTCCCATACCATAGCTGATTCATAACCTTTAGTAATAGCGAATTTTCCAGCTTTTGTCTTTTTTAGAAAAAAATTGGGTGCTTTGTATTCTTTGGTTTTCTTTTCGAGCAGACTGTACAATGTTCCGTAATATTCCTCTTGATCAATTTCTTCCATTGCTTTTTTGATGCAATAGGCGGATATTTTTTTCAATTTAAGGTTTTGTCTGATTTTATATCTACCCCATTTTTTGAACCTAAACTTACCCCTCGCATACGAACGCGCAAATCGTTCTTCGTTCAAAAAGTTCTCTGTGATGAGGTCATAAATGATCTCATCCTGCGCCTCTCCATAGATACCTAAATCGAAAAGTTTGGAAATTACTTCTGAGTGACAACGGTCTTGGTAAGCGCAATACTTTTGCAACTTTGCCAATGCCTCGTCTTGACTAATATATTTCTTCTTCTTTTTGGAATCCATCGAAGGGTAAAGCTAAGTAAAACTGATTTAATAAATTGATCTACGTAATCGGTCATAAATATTTATAGAATAATTCGAGAATTGTTTTGGTGCCAATCGAGGCAATTTTTCTTTGAATAGCCTTAGCTATTGAAATAAAAATTAACGCGTGCCCCGAATTCACTTCGGGGAAGAGTGGCGCCAAA